>JABDOZ010000061.1 GCA_013043005.1 Flavobacteriaceae bacterium
CAGCAAAAGTATGGTTCTGCAGTGATGTTAAGTGATAAAAAGATTGAAACAGAGATAAAGTACAATAAGTATGATATCTTCAAAAAGTTGTTCAGTTGGTTCATGTATGCCGGTACGCTTATGTTCATTATGTTGATCGTGCAAATCTTTTACGGCAAAAATAAATTGGTCAGTATATCCGTCAAGGCATTAAAATACATTATTGTACTATTGTTCTTGCTGCATACAGCCGGCTTAATTGCACGCTGGTACGTGTCTGGTCATGCACCCTGGAGCGACGCCTATGAATCCATGATCTATGTCGCCTGGGCAACCATGTTATTTGGGTTGATATTTGGCAGAAAGAGTGACCTTACTATTGCGGCAACAGCATTTGTGGTTTCCATGATTCTGATGATCGCACACTGGAATTGGATGGATCCGGCAATTGCCAACCTGCAACCTGTGCTAAACAGTTACTGGCTCATGATACATGTAGCCGTGATCGTTGCGAGTTATGGTCCGTTTACCTTAGGAATGATACTGGGAGTAGTCTGTTTGGTTCTTATGGTCTTTACCAATAAAAAGAACAGGGACAAGATGTTATTGAATATCAAAGAACTGACGATTATCAATGAAATGGCCTTAACTGTGGGATTGGTATTACTCACCATTGGTAATTTCCTTGGTGGTATGTGGGCCAATGAAAGCTGGGGACGCTATTGGGGCTGGGATCCAAAAGAAACCTGGGCGCTTATCAGCATTATCGTTTATGCGTTTGTTTTACACATGCGCTTAATACCCGGTTTAAGAGGTCGTTTCGCTTTTAGTCTTGCTTCCATGATCGCATTTGGCAGCATTATGTTTACCTATTTTGGAGTCAATTTTTATTTGTCCGGATTGCACTCCTATCAATCTGGTCAACAGATAGCCAGTTTTAAGATAATTGCTGTCGCTGTTGTTTTAACCTCCATTCTTGGAATTTTTTCATACCGTAAATACCAGAAACACCTGAGAAAGTAATAGATTTTTAATTTTAGAAATAGAAAAAAAGCCACTAAAATGATTTAGTGGCTTTTGCATTAAAACTAACTAACAAAACATAATCTAGGCAGCTTTTTCTGTAGAAGCGTTAACTGCCAAATTATATATTACTAAGCCGAAGCCAATTTTGTTTACGGCGTCACCAATGTTGTATATCACATCCATTTGTAATCCACCAACAATATTTTCATACCACCCTGGAGTTCCTGCCATATATCCCAAAGGATAAATTGCCCATCCAACAAGCACAAACCAGCATAATGTTTTATGAGCTTGCAGAACGGCACCACCTGCCTCTACAGCAAGTTTCTTGGCGCTTCCTAACCAGATTTCATAAACTATCGCAAAATAAGCGATTCCTGAGATTAGTCCCCAGATCCAAGCCTGATCCCTGTACACGGCTTCTCCCAAATATCCAGTTACAAGCATAACAATTGATAGGAAGATTAATTTCCACATCAGTGATTTTTTTGCACCTGCTACTTTTAAGATTAAATAGAATTCAACGCACATTAATGGCACAGTTAGAACCCAATCCACATAGCGGAAAAAAGTTGGTGATTCCATGTTTGCTGCCCAATAATCTCGCATGTACCAATAATGTACAGCAGCTATAAAGGTTATCAAACCAGATACTAGAATAGAAGTTCTCCATTTACGGTCAAAACTATTCATGGATAAAAAGAAAAAAGCTGAAGCAGCCATCATAGCCATACATCCTACAAAAAACGTAAAGCCCACGTAATCGTCAGTAGCAATTTTATCTACTAAAGCGATTGTGTTAAATAATAAAGATTTCATAATTTTAAATATTTTTGTTTAAACAAAATTATAAAACGTTAAACAATATATCCTTAAAAAAATCTTAAATTTGCAAGAATAATGGAGAATAAAGGACTCTTTTTTACGAAATTATCAAGTATATCGACTGTTTCAACGGTTTTCGCTCTGTGGCTGGCAGTTTATTTTTCAAATGAAGTTGAAGATGCTCTGGGTTATATTTTGATACTTTCTGTAGGAATATTACATGGAGCCAATGACTTAAAATTAATACAAAAGATCTCTAGGAAAGAAAAAGTTTTGTCCTTTAAGTCCATTCTAGGTAGTTATATTTTAGGAGTGTTGTTAACAGCCTTATCCTTTTTTGTATTCCCTTCTGTCGCTCTACTCTTATTTGTGGGCCTCAGCGCTTATCATTTTGGAGAACAACATTGGGTGGGTAAATTGAATCCATCTGGCCAGCTAAATAAGTTATTTTATTTATTATACGGTTTAGTGATTTTTAATTTGCTGTTTTTTTTAAATGCAATTGATACTGCTGAAGTAATCTTTGATCTTACTGGTTTTATGCTCGAAGATTATATATTCAAATACATGTTAGTTTTTTGTATTCTTCTGTTAATTATAATTGGTGTTTACTCATATTTCAATGAGGAAACCAGCGTACAATTAGGTGAAGAGCTATTTCTTCTGGGTTTATTTTTCATTATTTTTAAAATGGCTTCTTTGATTTGGGCATTTTCGATTTATTTTATTTTTTGGCATTCTTTACCATCTCTAATAAATCAAATACAAGTTTTATATGGCCAATATTCAACAAATAATGTGAAGCGTTATGTAAAATCTTCGTTCTTGTATTGGTGTTTAGCTATTATAGGGCTCGGGTTAACATTGTATATTTTTCGATCAAATCAGAGTGTTTTTATTTCATTATTTTTTGCCTTTTTAGCAGCCATTACAGTTCCGCATGTATTTGTTATGTATAAAGTTTTAAAGTAATTATGCATCGCAATTTTTTTTTATTAATTTCGTTTTATAATTTATTGGATTCATGGAATTAATAAAAAAAATGAAACCAGCAAATGTCTTCATGCTGGTATTATGTTTAATTATTATTATTGTTGCCGAGTACCTGTTTCTAACAGGGGATAAGCTGCATGGTATATTTGTTGGGCTTTGGGCACCAACTCTGCTAGGTGTTATGATCTACCTAAAACTTATTGAGCATGGAAGCAAATAGCATCGTTTTTTGGTTTTCGCTAGTCGTTTTTATCCTTGTTGCTTTATGGGCTATTTGGTTGGTAAGGGAGTTTGAAAAAGCAGGAAGATAAATTCAAAATAGAGTTGAGCTCTCTAGTTCAGGATAAATAACCTTTTCCTTTATAGTTTCCACATTACTATCTATTCTTGGGTTGTATAAATCCTTGCTAACAGTATAGGTTTCAAGAAAGTTATCGTTATAGGGTTGCATCACAATTTCATATACTGTGTCTTCGGAAAGTGAATTATCCAACCACTTTTTTTCGGATTCCAAATTTAAAATTACAGGTTGTCTTTTTTTGATATTGTGAATCTTTTCAAATAATGGTGAAGCTTTTTTTGTAAGGATTGAAAATGTTAAGTATGTTCCGATCACGGTGTAAATTCCTGCAAGAGACATGGTTTTATCATCCTTTCTTCGAATATAGTAGGGATATTTTTTCTTCTGATAGGAGTGAGGCTCAAAAAAACCAGTTACAGGAATTATGCAGCGTTGCGTTAATGATACATTCTTGTAAATAAAATGATCGAAAAGCTTTTCACTTTTCGCGTTTAATCCGGCACCATATTTTACGGCTTCTTTGTAATAACCTTTTATTTGGTTTGGTTGTTTATTTTCCGGTACGATACCCCAAATTCCCGGAGCTAATACCTCCGGTTTATTTTGAGGTATGACAAGCATATTAGGATGTGCAAATCCGTTTAAATGGAATTGTGGTTTATTGAATAATGTGCGATGCTGTTCATTGTCTAAACCAACATTGTAACGAAGCTCCAGCTCACTTACAGATCTTAAAAGTTGGGTTTGATAGCACATCTCTGGTTAATTTTTGAAATTAATATAAAAAAAGCTGCCTGACAACCGAAATTTTCAGGCAGCTTTTAATGTAATCAATAACTAAGTTTAAATATGTGGTCCGGCAGCAACTAATGCTTTACCTTCTTCATTATCTGTGTATTTTTCAAAGTTTTTGATAAATAAACCAGCTAGATTTTTAGCTTTTTTGTCCCATTCTGCAGGATCTGGATAGGTATCTCTAGGATCTAAAATTTCATCATGTACATCTTCTAAAGAAGTAGGAACTTCTAAATTAAATACAGGAATAATTTTAGTTTCAGCTTTATCAACAGAACCATCTAAAATTCTATCGATGATACCTCTAGTATCCTGAATAGAAATACGTTTTCCGGTTCCGTTCCAACCTGTATTTACTAAATACGCTTCAGCTCCATGCTCTTCCATTTTTTTCACTAACTCTTCACCATATTTAGTTGGGTGCAATGTTAAGAAGGCTTCACCAAAACAAGCAGAGAATGTTGGTTGTGGTTCAGTAACTCCTCTTTCAGTACCAGCTAATTTTGCTGTAAATCCTGATAGGAAGTGATATTTAGTTTGCTCAGGTGTTAACTTAGCTACTGGTGGCATCACACCAAAAGCATCAGCAGTCAAGAAAATCACTTTGTTTGCATGACCGGCTTTAGAAACTGGTTTGACAATGTTATCAATGTGATAAATAGGGTAAGAAACACGTGTGTTTTGTGTCACAGATCCATCTGTAAAGTCAATTTTACCATTTTCATCAACAGTTACGTTTTCTAATAACGCGTCTCTTTTTATCGCATCATAAATGTCTGGTTCAGCTTCATGACATAAGTCAATAGTTTTTGCATAACATCCACCTTCAAAGTTAAACACACCTTCATCGTCCCATCCGTGCTCGTCATCACCAATTAAAGCTCTGTTCTGGTCGGTCGAAAGCGTTGTTTTTCCAGTTCCTGATAAACCATAGAAAATAGCTGTTTTCCCATCTTTACCTACGTTTGCAGAACAATGCATTGAAGAAATTCCTCGTTGAGGCAAGTAATAGTTCATCATGGCGAACATACCTTTTTTCATTTCACCACCATACCAGGTACCACCAATAACCTGCATTTTTTCTGTCAGGTTGAATACTGTAAATACTTCAGAATTTAAACCATGTTCTTGCCATTTGTCATTTTGAGTTTCAGAACCATTCATTACTACGAAATCTGGATCTCCAAAATTTTTCAATTCTTCAGAAGTTGGTCTGATGAACATATTTTTAACAAAATGTGCCTGCCAAGGAACTTCTACTACAAATCTTATTTTTAACCTTGTATCAACATTAGCTCCACAAAAAGCATCAACCACATATAATTTCTTACCGGATAATTCTTCAAGAACTAAATCTTTTAATTCTTTCCAAACCTCTGGAGTTGTTGGTTTGTTATCATTAGGAGCCAGATCAGAAGTCCACCATAGAGTATCTCTGGTTGCATCATCTTTAACTATGAATTTATCCTTAGGTGATCGTCCTGTAAATTTACCTGTCATTACATTTAATGCGCCTAATTCTGTTTTAAAAGCTCTTTCATAACCATGAAGAGCAGGATCTAATTCTGCCTCATACAATTCATCATATGATGGGTTATAAACAATTTCTTTTACATCTTTAATGCCAATCCTGTTCAAATGTTCAACTACTGAGTCCCTTAATACTTCCATATTATTGTTTTTAGTTTTTGTTTTATTGGTTAAATTTTGAGGTACAAATTTACGAAGAAATCCGGATAAGTATATATGATAATTGTCAGTTAAAAGAAAAAGTTACTAAAACGATTTCGATAGTTAACTAACAGAAAATCAATAACATATATTTTTTTGATTTTAATTTTTTGATAAATATTTTTATGAACTCGTCAAAATTTACAGGTTGTTATTACCCGTGAGTACGATAGAAATATTCCTTTAAGAATACATTTATAAATGTGGCAGGAATTTTATTAAAAAAAAATAATATAAAACGCTTTTTTGCTTAAATTTAAGGTATGAAATATAATCAGCGCATTAAAACAATTTGTACTCACGTAGGTGAGATAGAAGACAAGCGCTTTAAAGGTGCCGTTTCTCCTATTTACATGTCCACGTCTTATCAATTTGAAGGAGTTGATATTAAACGCTATCCACGTTATTTCAATACACCTAATCAGGAATATCTTTCTGAAAAGATCGCGGCACTGGAACATGGTGAAGCAGGCTTGATATTTGGGTCTGGAATGGCCGCAATCAGTACAACATTTCTGGCTTTTTTAAAGAAAGGTGATCATATTGTATTGCAGAATACCTTGTATGGAGGAACTTCTAATTTCATTCGCGAGGAATTCCCAAAACTGGGAATTGATTTTTCATTTACAAATGGACTCAGTATTCAAGATTTTGAAGCTGCGATTCAGCCCAATACAAAACTGATCCATATAGAAACACCTTCAAATCCATTAATGACTATAACAGACATGGAAGGTGTCGCCAAGCTGGCACGATCAAAAGGGCTGGTAACAACTATTGACAATACGTTTGCAAGTCCGGTAAATCAGAATCCAATTGATTTTGGTATTGACATCGTTATCCATTCCGCAACGAAATATTTAGGCGGTCATTCAGATATTCTGGCAGGAGCTGTGGTAAGCAGTCAGGACCATATGGATAGGATCTGGAAAGTTGCCAAAAATTATGGTGGCAGTTTGAGTGATTTTATGGTTTGGATGCTGGAAAGAAGCATAAAAACCTTGGTTGTTAGAGTTAAAGAGCAGAACAGGAATGCAAGAAAACTAGCCAGGTATTTAAAAAAACATGCCGATGTTAAGCAGGTCTTTTATCCTGGATTAAAGAGTCATCCTGATCATAAATTAGCCAAAAAGCAAATGCTTGGATTTGGTGGCATGATGTCTTTTGAACTGAATGAAGGCTTAGATGCTTCTTTATTCCTGAGGTCTTTAAAATTGATTAAGCCAACCATGAGTCTGGCAGGAGTGGAGAGCACTATGTTATTGCCTGCTTTAACCTCTCATGCCTTATTGAGTCAGGAGGAGAGAGACTCCGTTGGAATTAGCGATAATTTGATTCGCTTCTCTGTTGGAATCGAATCACCAAAGGACTTAAAAGATGATATTGAAGCGGCTATTCTTTTTGTTAAGAAAGAGCAACTGGATATCAGGATCTAGCTTCTTTTTTGCTCCAGTCTGTCCTTATTGAAATGCCAATTTGCAAACGGTTGTAAGATCTTGTCTTAAAGCTCCATTTCATATAGCCAAGTTCAAAATTGTAGTTCTCTACTATTCTAATGCCTAATGCACCGTATAATCTGTTCTGTTGGAACTGGAATTGATCTAAATTGTAAAAAACCTCATCAAAGACAGATACATACAGCGTCTTGCTTATAGGATGTTTGACATTCAATTTATATCTGATTCTATGCTGGGTCTCGTAGTTATAAAAATTGTCTATGAATCGATGATCCAGTCCGATTCTGTTCAGGAATGCGAAATCACCTGATCTACTAGATAAACCTAAAGATTCATTGATTCTATGTTCAATAGTATCCGGATTATCATTTTCCAGAAACGATCTGTCCCACTTTGCAAATCCGTAATTTATACTCGTTGATAGATTTTTATTGAATCGATATGAACCGCCTGCCATTGCAAAGAAAATATTGAAATCACTGGTCGTTTCATATGTTCTAACTTGCATCAGGGATTTTAAATTCCATTTATTGGACAGTTTATGGGAACCGGAATACATGTACCAGGAACCCAATTCGGTTTCACCGTTGTTCTGTGAAAGTCCTTGAAATGAAATACCCAGAATAATAATGGAGATAAGCAGATAATTTTTCATTTTACTAATTATTTAAGGCATGAATACGTTCTATCTTCTAATTGCTTCACTTGATATTTAAAAAGATAGTGTTCTTGTTAAGTTTGAGTTGAATTGTTAAAAAGGCCAAAATACAGGTACGAGAATTAAGGTAACTACCAGGAACAATAATAGTAAAGGCGCACCTACTTTAAAATAATCAACAAATTTATAACCCCCTGCAGACATAACCATGGCATTTGTTGTGGTTCCAACAGGTGTTAAAAATGCTGTCGATGCACTTATGGCAACCGCTATCATAAATGGTTCCGGTGAAATATTAAGAGACTGAGCGGCTATAATTGCAATAGGAGCCATTAAGACTGCCGTAGCTGAATTGTTTATGACCTGACTGAATCCGGTTGTTAAAATAAATACACCTGCCAATAGCATAATAGGATGAATATCACCTAAAATACTTACCAGACTATTCGCAATCATCTGGGCAGTTCCTGTCTTTTGTAATGCAAGCCCCATTGGAATCATCGCACCAATCATAATAACACTGGTCCAGCTTATTGATTTGTAAGCCTTAGAAATAGGAATGCACCTTGTTACTACCACTAAGCCTGCACTTATTAAGGCTGCAACAGCACCAGGTACGATCTTTAATACTAAAAGCAGGATCATGAGTACTAAAGCTCCCATGGCAATATAGGATTTGCGTGTCAGGTTTTCTACATTCTTTGCCATTCCTTCAGGACTTCCGCATATCACTATGTTTTCATGTTGCCTTTTAAGACCACCGATGTTCTCCCAGGTACCTCTTAAAATAAAACCGTCACCGGGTTTAACAATAATTTCCTTTTCCATATGCGGTTGACCGTTTCTGGAAGCACCCAATAGTTGAAGTCCAAATCGTTTAAAGTAGGTGCCAAGTTTTATCTTTCTTCCCACTAAAATAGATTTAGGCGTTACAAGCACCTCTGTCATTCCAACCTCCTGATTGATGAGGTTGTGTTTTAGTTCATCCCGTATAGGTTCGAGTGGCAATAAACCAAGCCTGAAACTGATCATTAATCTGTTAATATCTTCCGTTTCACCTTTAACCGTCAGGATATCATGATACCGCATGTCATCTTCAGAAGTAGGAAACTCAACAAAAGGCCGGGTACCTTTTAATCTGCTTGGATGTCTTCTCTTAAGCCTGATTACCTGAACATTGTATTTCCCTTCAAGATCCCATTTGCTAAACGTGGTTCCAATTAGAGGTGACAGCGATCGTATTCTTAGACGGTAGTAGTCATCATCAATTTTATAGGATTCTATCCAATCATGTAGTGTAGAATCGATATCAACGGGCTTATTATTAGTCTGGTTCTTTGGTAATAATTTATGACCTAAATATCTAAAATAAAGTATGGCGATGAGTAACAGTGGCAGACCGATCAAAGAAAATTCAAAAAACGAGAATCCTTCCATTCCGGTTTCCGTCAGTGAGTTACTAACAATAATGTTTGGAGGTGTACCGGTAAGCGTTAACAAACCACCTGTATTAGATCCAAAGGCAACAGGCATAAGCACTTTTGATGGCAGCGTTCCCATTTTCCAGGCGGTTGAGATTGTAACCGGTAACAAGGTAGCAACCGTTCCTGTATTACTTACAAATCCCGAAAGGAATCCGGATCCCAGTGTTAAGATAACAAGTAATTTAGGAAAACTATTTCCTGCCCATTGAATGAATTTCTGACCAGCTTGAGCTGTCCAACCCGTTTGTGAAAGACCTTCGCCAATTATAAATAAAGCTGCGATCATGATAACAGTTGGGTTACTGAAGCCGCTAAGGGCTTCCTTTGAATCCAGTATGCCAAACAAGAATAAACTTATCATGGAAAGCAAGGCAACCACATCCGGAGAATACTTACCCCAGATAAATAGTGCAATGGTTACTCCTAATATTGCCAGCATTAAATACATCTGTATAATTTTTGATTGGTTATTTGTCTGTGATCAATTCTATAAATGACCATTGAAGTTTAATTTTCGGGTGTAAAATTACTGTGACAAATGACTTATAATCATGATTTTTATCATAATTTTTAATATCAAGTCATTTTTCACAATATATCAATTTTTGTCATAAAAACATTGCGATATTATTTACGAAAACGTATGAGAATTATTAAGTTAAATGAAATAACTTTGTTTTTTATACTTTTAAAACTTGTAACTTGATTTTAATACCTGTAAAATTGATATGAAACTAGATATTCTTGCCTTTGGAGCGCATCCCGATGATGTAGAACTAAGTTGTGCTGCCACCCTTGCCAAAGAGATCAGCCTTGGAAAAAAAGTTGGGATCATTGATCTTACACGCGGCGAACTTGGTACCAGAGGTACTGCAGAAACAAGAGATAAGGAATCTGAACGTGCTGCTAAAATACTGGGTGTTGATATACGCCTGAATATGAGATTTGCCGATGGATTTTTTGTCAATGATAAAAGCCACCAGATCGAAGTTATTAAAATGATCAGAAAATTAAGGCCCGAAATCGTTCTTTGCAATACGGTTGATGACAGACATATTGACCATGCAAAGGGCAGCAATTTAATTAGTGATGCCTGCTTTTTAAGTGGCTTATTAAAGATTGATACGAAGTTTGATGACGAAGATGCCGAATGGCAGGATCCCTGGCGTCCCAAACAAGTCTATCATTACATACAGTGGAAAAATCTGGAGCCTGATATAGTAGTGGATGTATCGGGATTTATGGATAAAAAAATGGAAGCCGTAATGGCATACAAATCACAGTTCTATGATGAAAATAGCAAGGAACCGGCAACACCAATTTCCAGCAAGAATTTTACGGATAGTATAAAATACCGAGCAAGAGACTTGGGAAGATTGATAGGAACAGAATATGGTGAAGGGTATAATGTTGAGCGTTATC
This sequence comes from Flavobacteriaceae bacterium, assembly GCA_013043005.1. GTDB lineage: Bacteria > Bacteroidota > Bacteroidia > Flavobacteriales > Flavobacteriaceae > Site-B1. Next base: position 10,672 of record JABDOZ010000061.1, read on the forward strand.
CAGCCGTAGACAGCCTGTTTGATCTAAAATAATATTGTCAAAAATTGTTTGTTAAAAAAACTAAATAATTTACATTTGCACACGCATTATTGCAATGCATTATTATGGTGGTTGTAGCTCAGTTGGTTAGAGCGCCTGATTGTGGTTCAGGAGGTCGTCGGTTCGAGACCGATCTTCCACCCTAAGACGTTTGACGAAGTCAAAGTCTTAGTACTGACCAAAGCGTCAGTACCCTTTGACGAAAGTTATTTTAGTTAAATCTAAAACGTCTGCACCTTATAAACCTTCAAGATTTTTCTTGAAGGTTTATTAATTTTATAACTTGAACAACATTACCTATTTATTTTTTTACATGTATTTTACTTATATCTTATATTCTGAATCTATTAAAAGATATTATAAAGGCCATACCGTTAATATTGATGCTAGACTCAAAAGGCATAATAATGGTGAAGTCAATTACACCTCTAAAGGAATTCCCTGGAAATTAGTTTTAGCTTTAGAAAAGGAAACTAGAAGTGATGCCATGAAACTGGAACGTAAACTTAAGAATTTAAATAGAGAGCGATTAGAAGCATTTATTGTTAAATATAGCCATAAAAATATGGATAATAGCTAATAGATTTGAACTATAATTTGTAAATCTATTTTACTATTTTACGCTAATAACTATATAACAAAAGAAATTTTGATAATAACAAGAGATAAATTTATTCAGTGGCCTTATCCACTACAATTCTGTTCTCTCTATTCGCCAGTTCCCAGGCTGTATGAAACACCAATCGTGTTCTGTTTTCCAACAGATCGTAATCTATTTTATCAGGTGTATCAGTAGGTTGGTGATAATCGGCATGAGTCCCACTAAAATAGAAAATTACCGGAATGTTATTCTTGGCGAAATTATAATGATCTGAGCGGTAATAGAATCTATTCGGATCATTTTCATCATTAAAGGTGTAATCAAACTCTATGTTACAATGTTTTCCGTTTACCTCTTCAGAAATATTGTGTAATTCCGTACTTAGTTTATCGCTGCCAATTAAATATATATAATTCCTGTTTGAGCTATCGCGTTTCGGGTCTGTGCGACCAATCATGTCAATATTCAGGTTAACCACTGTATTTTCCAGCGGAAAAACAGGATCGACATCCGTATAATATCTGGAACCTAAAAGCCCTTTCTCTTCACCGGTAACATGTAAAAACAAGATAGAGCGTTTTGGTCTGTTACCTTTGTCTGATGCAAGCTTGAATGCTTCTGCAATTTCCAGAAGGGCCACTGTACCTGAACCGTCATCATCTGCACCATTGTTAATTTCTCCATTTTCAACCCCAATATGGTCTAAATGTGCAGAAATAACGATGACCTCTTCTGGTTTTTCAGAACCTTCAATTAAGGCTAAGACGTTTTCAGTTTGAATATCGTCTGACTGACTAGTATAGCTTACTTTTAAATCCAGATCAATGGTAGCCGTTTGGACTTCCTTATCTGCGCTGGCCATTATGGCATCATTGACAGAATCGCCAATTAAAAATACAAACATATCATCTTCCGCCCCTTTCAGCGACATCCGCCCCATGCCTCCGCGTTTTTCAACCGCTTCGTAGCGCTTGGACATCATTGGGAACAGATCATTGTTGTAAAATATAAGGGTTTTAACACCTTTATCCTTTGCAACATTAGCTTTAGCCCTGTATTCCTGTCTCATCGCAGACCATTTGGTAGATTCTGCAGTACCTGAAACCATATAGGTGCCATCTTCATTCTTAGGCTCTCCCGATTTAATTAAAACCACTTTATCCTTAACATCCAAATCCTTGTAATCAGAATAGTTTTCATCGGCTATTCCATAACCGGCATAGACAATTTCATCTTCAGAAAAATCCTGAGTAGCATTTGATGAGAAAGTAATAAAATCACTAATATGCTCGTATACCTTATCATCAATTGTTATGGATGCCTTCGGACTTTTGCCCACAACTAAAGGGACTTCCTGAAAGTAATCGTCCTCTGCAATAGGCGAGGGGATTCCAAGTTTAATATATTCTGTCTTTAAAAATTCAACAGCTTTCTTTTGACCCGGAGCTCCGGTTTCCCGGCCTTCAAATTCATCAGAAGCATATTTATACAAATCCGTTTTAAGTTCTTCCAGAGTTATAGAATTGGCAAATACTACCGGACTTATAATCTCTTTTGGACTTTCAATTTTTTCCGAGGTATTCTGAGCTGTACCACAGCTGTAAAACAAGCTAATAGATACTATCGCGATAAGGATTCTTCCCATGAGTATAAATTTGATTTACAATATTTTGCTATAATACAAAATATGTTTTTTGAATAGCACTTAAACCAGGTCTATTTAACAAAAATTTACAAACAATACCCTTGTCTATTGAATATCAACAGTGATTCTTTTTTCCTGATTGGCCAGCTGCCATGCTGTAGCAAAAATTAATTTTGCTCTTAGGGTAAGAAGCTCAAAATCGATCTTATCAACTGTGTCTGTTGGCATATGGTAGTCTGCATGAGTGCCGTTAAAGTAGAAAATTACCGGGATACCATTTTTAGCAAAATTATACTGATCACTTCTGTAGTAAAACCTGTTTCTGTCATTTTCATCATTCAACCGGTAATCAAAATCTATATCAAAATAGGTCTGATTGACTTTTTCTGAAATGTAATGCAGTTCTTTACTTAATCGGTCAGAACCGATAAGATAAATGTAGTTTTTATTCTCATTGTGAAGCGGATCCACACGCCCGATCATATCAACATTCAGATCACACAAGGTATTTTTTAACTCAAATACCGGATTTTTTATGTAGTATCTTGATCCGTATAGACCATTTTCTTCTGCCGTCACATGTAAAAATAAAATGGATCGTTTCGGACTGATTCCCTGGCTTTCTGCCTGTTTAAATGCCTGAGCTATTTGCATAAGGGCTGCAGTTCCTGAAGCATTATCATCAGCGCCATAATATATTTGCCCGTCTTTGACTCCCAAATGATCCATATGGGCAGAGATAATGACAACCTCCTCTGGTTTTTCATCACCCTCAATATACGCCAGGACGTTTTCAGATTCCTTTAAAATTAATTCTTCAAAAAATTCTACAGGTATTGATTGTCTGTATTGGTTATTTTCTAATGGTGAAGAGATCTCATTTTTTATATAGAATTCTACGAGGTAATCCGCAGCTAATCGTTGTCCGAGCTCGCCGGCCTCTCGTCCCAGGAAATTTTCTGATGCTAGATCGGTCACAAGGGTTGTCAACTCCTCTGAAGTAATTGTATTGGCATATTTCACCACAGAAGCGCTGTCCTGAATGGTTATTCCGGATTTTAAATTTTCAATCTTAACACTATGTCTGGTTTGAGCGCAAGAGCCAACTAATATAAAAGAAGCTGCTACAAAGTAGACTAGAAATTTCATAGTTTGGGAACGTAATAATTATTATTCTATTGAGTCTGTGACTTCAAAGTTATCTAATTCTTCCAAATTTTCAAGTTCTTCTATCGCTTTTTCTTCAGATTCCTGGTTCTTCTCAATGAATTCCTGATCTATTTTTACCTCAGACTCGCCTGAAAAAATGGTCTTGAAAATGATTAGAGCAAAAGCAAGTAGTGTCAGGATAAAGGTGAATTTGATGAATTTCTTTCCTTCATTCTTGGCTATAAAAAATCCAATTAAAACAAAGACCAAGGCAATAGCTGCGGGAATCAGTGCAATAGTCTCAAGAGGCAAGATTGCCAGAATAATGGCCAGTAAAGCTGCAATTAATCCTAAAACAGAAAATAAGGTTTTCATCAGTTTAAAATTTTATAGTTTTCTGAAAATGAAGAAACTAAAAATTTCTACACTTTCAGGAATTCGCATAAAAATTTAATCATAACAGTTGCTATGTAATGATGAAATTTGTTTATGCTCATTTCATGATATATTAATTTTTAAGTCCGGAGACCGATTTTATTTTTAACTCACCACTACCAACAGCAATTTTAAATTTCGCATGAACCGGTATTTTGTTCTCATCTTTAGTTAACCAAAGTAAATTGTTGTTTCGCCCTTTCAGAACATCACTGTCACTCACACTGATCGCTAATTTGTAGCATTCTTTTCTACCCAATGCCGTATTGATCGTTTCAATACCTAAAAGCGTAAAGTTAATCTTAGTTTCTTTATTGTCAAAAAGTACGGTAAAGGTATCACTGCTTCCTATTTGCGCTTTGTGAATGTCCAGATTTCTAATGTGGTAAAGCGTCGTGACCAGATCCTTTGTGCCAGGGATAATTTTTACAGTAGATTCTCGATCCCAAAAGCCGGATTCAAAATTTTTACTCTTCTGCCGTCTGAAACTTTTTACCGTTTTGGATCTGTGATTAAAGGTATACTTGACAAATTTATAATGCCCGCCTTCATCAATTTCGCGTTTGTACAGATAAGGAGTCAATGTTTTTGGACTCACGTAACTCTCATACAGATCTCTTATTTTAAAGAAACTGTCCCATTTGCTGTAGGTGCTGGCGGTACATTTTAACTTTAAAAGGGTATTATTTGAGGTTTTGATCTCGCTGGTCTGCATGGTTAGTTGTGCCAGATCGGTCATTAATCCCGACATATTATACGATGCCGTAAAAACCAGCTTTTCTCCGGCCTGAAATGCGGTTACCTGGTTTTGAGAAAAAGTCAGTTGCGCAACAAAAAAGAATAAAAATACGAGAGCTCTCATTTTCAAAATATTACAAATATAATGTTTGTGATATCACAAACTATACCGAAACGGTGAATTAAGGGTATTTATTATAATTGACAAATATCATTTTATAGTCCGTAATTAAAAGTTAAATTTAGTTATTAACATCAAGCGTCATGAAATCAATATTATTACCTACAGATTTTTCCAATAATTCAATCAATGCTATCCACTATGTCCACGAGCTCTTCAAAAATGAAAGATGTGAGTTTTATTTATTGAATGTACAAAGAGCATCGTCTTATATTTCTGATGATCTGATGGCTCTTCAACCATCCACGACCATCTATGAGAATTTGATAGAAAATGCCAAACAATCATTACAGAAGATCATTACCAATGTTAAAAAGAAGTATAAGGTTGATGGTCATATCTACCACTCAATCGTTGATTATGACAATTTCATAGATTCCATCAATCAACTGGTTGCCAGTAAAGATATCTGCCTGATAGCCATGGGAACCAAGGGCGCTACCGGTGCCGAAAAAGTGCTGTTTGGCAGTAATACGGTTAAAGTCATACAGCGTGCAGACTGCCCGGTTCTGGCTGTTCCGGATAACTGTAAGTTTGGTGGTGTGAATAAAATTGCATTTCCATCAAATTATTTGACACTCTATAAAAAGGAAGAAATAAAACCCCTGATCACCATTGCTGAAATGTTTGATGCCAATATCGATGTGCTGCACCTCACAAAAGGGGAACACCTTACAGAAGATCAGGAAAATAACAGGGCATTTCTGGATGAATGCTTCATGAATGTAAACCATGAATTCATCAATCTGGCCAATACCAAACTATTTGAAACGGTGGAACACTATGTGCTGTACAATGATATCGATCTGCTGGCAATGATGGGTCGCAAGCATTCTTTTATGGAGCGAATATTCAATAGGCACAATGTAGAAACCTTCGCTTTCAAGATATCGGTACCGTTTCTAGTCATGCCAAACACAGGAAAGATCACGAAATAACAGCTGGTAAAGATGCTGTTTTGTGTAACTTAAGTTACATCTTTTCATGACTTTAATCATTTGTAAAACATTTTTACGCCAGTAACTTTGTTCCCACAAAACAAGGCATTGGTTTGTGTTGTTTTAAGCTCAAATTAAAAAATTTAGATGAAAAACTTAGTAATATTAGGAGCCGGTACAGCCGGAACCATGATGGCCAATCATCTGGTAAATAAACTCCCAAAAAAAGAATGGCAGATCTCAATTGTCGATCAATATAAAACCCATTACTATCAGCCCGGATTCTTATTCTTGCCCTTTGATACCTATACAGAAGATCAGGTAAAAAAAGTAGGTAAAAAATTCATTCCCAAAGGCGTTAAATACATTCAGAAAAAAATTGATAAGATCCTTGCGGAAGACAATAAGGTCAAGCTTGAGGACGAAATCCTGGATTATGATATGCTGATTATAGCAACCGGTTCTAAAATAGCTCCGGATGAGGTGGACGGATTACTGGGACCACTTTGGAAAAAAGATATCTTTGATTTCTATACCTATGAAGGTGCGATTGCCTTACGTGATAAACTAAGAGGATGGGAAGGCGGTAAACTGGTTGTGCATATCACAGAAATGCCAATTAAATGTCCTGTGGCACCATTGGAATTTGCCTTTTTAGCCGATTCTTATTTCAAGAAAAAAGGCATGCGTGATAAAGTTGATATAACCTATGTAACTCCGCTTTCAGGTGCGTTTACAAAACCAACCTGTACCAAGGCACTCAACTATTTGCTGGAAGATAAGCAGATCAATATTGAAACCGACTTTGCGATTATGGAAGTGGATAACGAAAAAAAAGCCATAGTCGATTACGCAGATAAAGAGATTCCTTTCGATCTGTTGGTTACGGTACCTACCAATATGGGTGATGAAGTGATCGAGCGATCCGGATTAGGAGACGACCTTAACTTTGTGCCAACACATAAGCATACGCTGCAGTCTAAGGAACACAACAATATTTTTGTCATTGGTGATGCCACCGACGTTCCGGCATCTAAAGCAGGTTCCGTAGCACATTTCCAGGCAGAAACCTTGACAGATAATATCCTGCTTTTCACTAAAGGATACAGACTTAAGGAGGAGTTCGATGGTCATGCCAATTGCTTTATAGAAACAGGAGATAACAAAGCCCTGTTGATCGATTTCAATTACGATCAGGAACCCGTTCATGGCACCTTTCCGTTTGCCAAAATAGGTCCGCTTAAATTATTAAAGGAAAGTGTCTTCAATCATTGGGGAAAACTGGCATTCAGATGGATTTACTGGAATATGCTTTTAAAAGGTATTGCCATTCCATTTGTAAAAAGAAACATGAGTTTTAAAGGAAAAATATTCGATATACCAGCAGAAAAACAAACCGTATAATAAACAAATAAAATAACATATTATGGATTTAAACATAGCAGGATACAAACTAGATGTTACAGAGGATGGCTACCTAACAGACCATTCACAATGGAACAAAGAAATAGCTCAAGAGATAGCTAAACAGGAAGATATTGAGTTAACAGACAAACACTGGGAAGTCATTAGCTGGCTTCAGGAACAAGTGAAAAATGATGTAGCGCTTTCCGTTCGCGGAATCAAGAAAAGTGGTGTCATCAATATAAAAGAGTTTTATGCTCTATTCCCTGGAGGACCACTTAAAGTGTCCACAAAAATTGCAGGCGTACCAAAACCAAAGAGCTGTATTTAATAATAAATTATAAACACATGAATAAAGGATTGGAAGTTTTCGTCAGTTAGAGTATCCAGACGCCTAGTGTCTGGATGTATCGAAAACAAGAAAATTTCTATGACAAAACTACTTTTCGATACAACCCTGACGATACTGTCAGGATC
>JABDOZ010000069.1 GCA_013043005.1 Flavobacteriaceae bacterium
GCAATAGTTGAAACTTGATGACTTTTATTTAATTGTTAATATTTAAAAATTAATATTATGAGATCAAAAATATTTCTAATAATAATGTTGCTTGGTATTATTTCGAGTTGTCAACAAAAAAATCAAACCGAATCTCCTGAGGTACTAAAGAAAGTTTTGTTTAATTTTTATGATGGTGTTAAAAATAAAGATTTTGACATGATAATAGATGTAACTACTCCCGACTTCATAGCCTTTATTGATGGGAAAATATGGTCTACTGACAGTATGATAAATACTTTAAAATCTTATCCACCATATATAGCAGAATATTCATTTGACGACTTCAAAATCAATATGGCGGATTCAATAGGAAATATAAATTATTTTATTCGAGGTGATTTTGTTTTTAACGACACGCTAAACCTTAGATTTGATTGGTTGGAAAGTGCAACTTTCACAAAAGTGGAAAACCAATGGAAAATGAATTTTATGCATACAACAACGAAAAAGTAAAGTCTAAAGCACACAACAATGGCTATGATGTCATGCCCTCCCTTTGGTCGGTCACGCCACATAGCCGAGCCGTTGTGCTTATTTGAGAAAAAAATGAAACGATTAATAAAATTCATAGAAAAGAATATTTCAGGCAAAAAGGTTTTAGGACTTTTTATCTTGACCAATCTTGTTTACACCTTTATGCTGACTGTTACAATTCCCAAAACAATGGAATTCTCTAACGGAATGAAATTATTGGATATGATGCCCACAGGATATGATTTAAATTATGTAAGTGAATTATTCACTTCCCTTGGAGAAAATGGACGTTTGACGTATCTAACCAATCAAATACCTGTTGATATGATTTACCCACTGCTATTCGGACTTTCTTACTGTCTGCTTTTGGGTTATTTCTTGAAAAAATTGAACAAATTAAATTCCCCATATAATTATCTCTGCGTAATACCGATAATTGCCGGAATTGCAGATTATTTGGAAAATATCGGAATTATCACAATGCTTAAAAACTATCCCGAATTGAAAGAGACTGCAGTTTATACAACTAATATTTTTTCAGTTATAAAAAGCATTTCAACAAGTATATTTTTTATTGCATTAATAGTAATCTTAATAACACTTGGAATTAAAGTATTAAACAGAAAAACAAGTGCTAACACCGTATAAAATTAATTGCTTGTATTAGCCAATTTACGAAAGTCCTCGCTGACTTTCTATCTGTGATTTATTTGTTAAATCAGGTGCTTAAACACACAACTAATCTTATACAATCACGTTGTGGTGCATTACGTAAAAACTAAACCAAGTAAATGAAAGAAATAACGGAATTTTCTCAACTAAAAGAAATTCAGGAAGAACAACTGCCAGTTCCAAAACATAAACTTCACGACTGGACACATTTTGCAGGACTATATGCGGCCGAACATGTGGCAGCAACCGAGTTTGTCATAGGAGCCACCTTTGTTGCGCTGGGTGCCAAGACCATGGATATAGTTATCGGTTTGCTAATTGGAAACATATTGGCCGTATTAAGCTGGACTTTGATTACTTCTCCGATTGCCGTTGACACCCGATTGAGCCTTTATACCTATCTCAAAAAGATTGCAGGTAAGAAAATGTCATATCTGTACGATTGGGCCAATGTGCTCATCTTCACAGTAATTTCAGCGGCAATGGTAACAGTTTCGGCAACGGCAGTGCGATTCGCCTTTGATATTCCTGCCCAACTCAATTGGTATCCTACAAACTTCTGGTTCATATTAATTGTATTCTTGGTCGGTATGGTTGTGGTCTATGTCGCTATCTATGGTTTTAATGCCGTTTCTGATTTTTCAGGAATTTGTGCACCATGGCTATTTACTATGTTTACCAGCGGTGCATTGGTGTTGCTTCCTGCTCTATCGTTAAGTGTTTTGGAAAAGCCGCTTCCTGGAAACTGGTCTGAATTTGTGGATATTGGGAATTTATCTATATGGACAGGTATAAATAGCGATGGAGAATCTGGTATAGGATTGGTGGAAGTAATTGGTTTTGGGTGGGCTGCAAATACCATCACACACTTTGGTTTGATTGATATGGCCTTATTGCGATTCGCCAAGAAGAAATCCTATGGATTGGCAACAAGTACGGGAATGCTGTTTGGTCATTATATCGCTTGGATTGCCGCCGGAATTATGGGGGCTGGTGCTGCCGTGATCTTAGGCAAAACCATAGTGGAACTTGACCCCGGTGATGTGGCCTACTACGCATTAGGCTGGTCGGGGTTTGTGATCGTTATTGTGGCGGGATGGACAACCGCCATCACCAATCTATATCGGGCAGGATTAGCAGCACAAGCCATATTTTCCAGTTTCTCCCGTCGAAAGACCACCATGGTGGTAGGAATTGCAATGGTTATCATTGCCTGTTTTC
>JABDOZ010000071.1 GCA_013043005.1 Flavobacteriaceae bacterium
GTACCAACGTTTCCCATATTTATAGGTTAGTATTGGTGTGATAATAAAAATTGAAACGACACCGAAAAGTAATAATGCCAAACCGATATTTCCATTTGATAAAAAACCTTTAACAGACCATTCATCAAAAATGTAATAGTTAAGAGGCCAAATACTTTTAAGGTCGTAATATGGTAATCCTGAATTCATTCTATACATGAATTCCGGAATTAAAAAGGCAAAAGCTAATTGAAAAAACATCACAGAACCAGTCCTGATTTGCTGATAACGATTATGACGATATTTTAAAATGAATTTATATCCAAAAGCTAAAATAGCAATGGTATACAACGTGCCATAAACAAACCATTGACTTGCGTTTCGACCACTTAACAGATTACTTAATGGATCGAAAAGTGCAATTAAACCATTATTCGAAGCACCATCTTTACTAAGTCCTAAATAATGCGGATAGAAATAAAGGACGATATAAAATAAGGTTAAAATAATTCCGGTAATCCAACCTAAAATTCCTCTGGATGACATGGATTTAAACCAAACACCATCATTTTTGATGCCTTCTGATTTTTTCAAATATGCGGCATTAGCGAATAGAATCGTTCCAACTGAAATCAGTCCTAATGCAAGAATCAGAAACAATGATTTATTAGGAAAATTTGTATTGAAAAAAGCCAATACTAGTATAAAAAGTCCAATAACTCCCAATCCAACCGAAACTTTTTGCTTCGTAGAAAGTGCTTGAACATCAGGTTTTGCCAACGACATACTATGATTTACCTTACTGCTCATGATTCGATAGTTTGTAGTTGATTGTGGTATGCAGATAGAATCTCTTTTTCAAAGCGTTTGTAAAATTCCGGATCGAAATTTGCTTCAGCTAAATGATTAATTACATAATCAACATCTCGTTTTTCAGTTAACCATTTATCAAAAATTTCATGTCTCATTCTTATTCCGAATGTATTGATGCCAAAAAATTGATTGGTGTTGGAATCAAAACCAACCGTTATGCATTTGGTGTCATCGTCATGTTTCCAGTGAAAATGTGCTTCATTGTCTCGAGGTTTTGAAAACACCCAACCATAGGTTTGATATTCGATGTCTAAAAATTTAGCTGAATTAAACCAATGTCCAGGTTTATACTCAATTTTGTTATTACATATAGTCTGTGCAACGGTTTCTCCCATCATTCGTCCTGTGTACCAAACAGCCTCAATAGGTCTTCGTTGACCAATGGCCTCACGTTGTTCTGCACAATCACCAATAGCGTAAACGTCTTTTATATTGGTTTCTAAAAAGCGATTTACTACAACACCACGATTGGTTTCAATTTCAGAGGTTTTAATAAAACCAATATTAGGAGAAACGCCAGCAGTTAATCCAACAAAATCACAATGAATGGTTTCGCCGGTTTCAGCAACCACTACTGCTTTTGCTTTACCGTTTTCATCAGGAATTATTTCTTTTAAATTCACTCCTAAACGCAAATCAATATGATGATTTTTAATATGCCTGTTTATCATTTCGCTTTCGCCTTCTGGTAAAACTCCATTCCAAAAACTACTTTCACGAACTAAAAATGTAACTGGTATGTTTCTTGAATTTAGCATTTCTGCCAGTTCAATTCCTATTAATCCACCACCAACAATCACTGCTCGTTTACAAACTTTGTTATTTGGTGCATACACTTCCAGATTTTCTAGATCCTGTTTGTGATATAATCCTTGGACACCTTTTAAATTCTGTCCTGGCCAACCAAATTTGTTTGGTTTGCTTCCAGTGGCAATAATTAGTTTATCATACTGCAATGAATCTACATCAGAAAAATGAAGCGTTTTACTGTTAGTTTCAATGGTTTTTACAAATCCTTGTTTTAGGTTGATTCCATTCTTCTTCCAGAACCAATCTTCATATGGTTGAGTATGTTCAAATTTCATATGTCCCATATACACATACATCAGGGCTGTACGGGAGAAAAAGAACTTGGATTCAGCAGAAACAATGGTAATTTTTTTATCAGATAGCTTACGAATATGTCGTGCAGCAGTTACGCCAGAAATTCCGTTGCCAATAATAACAATATGCTCCATTTAGTCAAAAGTTGGTTGAATCATTTGTCGAAGGTTTTGTTAAAACCTTATGTATTAAAATCGATTTGTTTAAATTTAGTAAAAAAATATTGGCTTTAGTGAAAAGATCAATTCCTTATATTCTTTGTTTTTTAATACTGTCCTGTTCTATGACAGTACCAAAAAAGCAATCCATAAATGGAGTGAGTTTTGTAGCAGCCAATGAAGCTGTTGATCAAAGTCATATTGAACCTGTGGTTAAGGTAAATGCTAATTTTGCCTCTGTTATGCCTTTTGGATTTATAAGGAATTTGGATACTCCTGAAATAATTTACAATACTGACAGACAATGGTTTGGAGAAACCGAAGAAGGTGCAAAACAGTATATAGAGCAACTTCAAAAAAATAATATCAAGATAATGCTCAAACCACAACTTTGGGTGTGGCGTGGTGAATTTACTGGAGATATCAAAATGAATACAGAAGAAGATTGGAAAATTTTAGAAGAATCTTATTCTAAATTCATAATGGATTATGCAAAAGTTGCTCAAGAAACAAATGTTGAAATTTTGTGTATTGGAACAGAACTTGAATCTTTTATAAATAACAGACCAGAATACTGGAAACAACTTATTGTAGATATTAAACAGATCTATAAAAGAAAATTAACCTATGCAGCTAATTGGGATGAATTTAAACGAACACCTTTTTGGTCTGAACTGGATTATATTGGAATTGATGCCTATTTCCCTTTAAGCGATTTACAAACTCCTACAATTGAAGATTGCAAAAATGGCTGGCAAATTCATAAGAAATTAATCAAAAGTTATTCAGAACAATACAACAAGCCTATTTTATTTACCGAATTTGGCTATAGAAGTATGGATTTTGCTGGCAAAGAACCTTGGCAAAGTGATTACAAAATAAAGTCATTAAATCTTCAAGGGCAGACCAATGCAACTCAAGCATTATTTGAAGAATTCTGGAATGAAGAATGGTTTGCAGGAGGTTTTATTTGGAAATGGTTTCACAAACATGAAAAGTCTGGAGGGATCAATGACAACCAATTTACGCCTCAAAACAAACCTGTTGAAAAGTTATTGAAAGAACAATACTCTTCAATTTATTAGATATTTTTCTGTTAAAATATTAATTTCATTTTTAAATAAGATTTAAAATGAGAACACTGGTAGTTGGAGATATTCATGGTGGATTAAAAGCTTTAGTACAGTTATTGGAAAGAGCAAATGTGGCACCAGAAGACACTTTAGTTTTTGTAGGTGACTATGTTGATGGCTGGAGTGAATCGTCTTTTGTATTACGTTATTTAATTGAATTGTCGAATACAAACAATTGCATTTTTATTAAAGGAAATCATGATGTTTGGTGTGAAAGGTGGCTAAAAGATGGCTCTACTAATGATACTTGGTTATATCATGGAGGAAAGGAAACCATAGCCAGTTATACAACAATTTCTGATGATGAAAAGCAATTACATCTGAAATTTTTGAGATCCATGAAGTTGTATCATATCGATGATAAAAACAGATTGTTTGTACATGCTGGATTTGTTTCTATGCATGGTCCTCATCGTGAATATTCTGAAACCAACTTGTATTATGACAGAACACTTTGGGAAATGGCTTTGACAATGGATAAACGTATTCAAATGGATTCCATTCTTTACCCTAAACGATTAAAATTATTCAATGAGATATATATAGGTCATACCCCTACCATACATTTTGACTCGTTTAAACCTATGAATGCAATTAATGTTTGGAATGTTGATACTGGAGCCTGTTTTTATGGCAAATTATCTTGTTTAGATGTTGACACGAAAGAGATATTTCAGAGTGATGTTGTACAATCGTTGTACCCTTATGAAAAAGGCAGAAATAAGTAATTAACGGATATTTTTTAGATAATATTGATGTAGCACTTTAGGCGAAGCACCTAACCATTTTTTTATATAAATGGCCCAAAAGTGATATTGTAATTTCCAAATTCCATTGGTCTCATATTTTCTAGCCGATGTTACTATCCATTCCTGGATGACCACAAATTGATTTCTTGCATATAATTTATTTATGAGATCATTATCTTCATAAATTATGAACTCTTCATTAAACCCGTTTAGTTCAATAAATAATTGTTTGCTGATAAATTGACTTTGATCGCCTCCACGACAAGCGCGCCATTTAAATTGTGTTAGCCATCCTGCCAGTTTTAACCACCAATGGTTGCTTTTGAATTTCATTTTAAAACAACCAGCAATATTTCCTTTTTCAACCTCATTAATTATTAATTCATCAAAATTTTTAGGTGGATAGGAATCAGCGTGAAGAAAGTAAAGTATGTCTCCTTTAGCTTGATTTGCTCCGATATTCATTTGAACAGCTCTACCTTTTTTGGACGACAACAATATTACCTCCTTAAATTTAGAAATAACGTCTTTGGATTCGTCTGTACTGCCTCCATCAACCACAATGATTTCGGCAATATTGCCTTTTGATGAACTATTAGATAAATGGTTAAGTAGGTCTGAAATGGTTTCAGCTTCATTTAAAACAGGAATGATTACAGAAATTTTAGTCATTTAAATCCCAATTGTAATCCATATAGCTTTTGGATGCATTTTGTGAAATCTGAATATTAGAATATTTGTTCAGAAAATCAATTAATGATTGATTATGCTTAAAGTCCTTAGCAAACCACTTAAAAATTTTAGATAGTTTCACACTATTTCTTGAAAGTTTGTTTTTTGACGAATCAGATAAAAATTCCTTTGTAGAATTGGTTAATTGAATCTCTAAATTGGATGCAGTAAAAGCTTCATTCTGCAATTTGGGACAAGAAACAGACGCACAAACAATAGCAAAATGAATTCTTGGTTCGTTCATTTTTCTCAATATCTCATGTTCAATCTGATTTAAACTGTACCATTTACTTCCTAATTTCCAAAGACGTTGATCCCAAGGATCTTTAATGTCTTTTATACTTTTTACAGAAGTGTTTCTTAAAATTAAATCAATTGTCAAAGCATTATACGCATTTATCCAATAGGCCAATTTATCTTCTTTTGACCAAGAATTTAGAGGCATGTTTTCTCCTAATGATGAAATATAATTTCGCAAAGCAATTCTATCAGATTTAAAACCATTATAGTTTACATTGCCTTGAACTGACACATATTTTTGTAGCAAATCATTTAAAACTGAATGGTCAAAGGCTTCAGCAATATCAATTTCTTTTTCAATTTCAGGTTTATTTGGTTGTTCTAGAATTGTAGGATCTAGAACTTCTAAATTTTCTGTCGCTGAAATATCTACAATCTCTTCAGTTAGCTTAGATTGTGAATCCACAACTTCTTTAGCTCCACAACAAGCAATTAAAGCAAAGGTAAAAACGAATAAGACTAGATATTTTTTCATAAAACGTTAGACGTAGCAATAGAAATTTCCTTTCTTTTTGTTATAAACTTCTAATCAATTCTTTAAACAGAGTAATCATATTTGGTTCTGCTTTGTTTGCCATGGCGAATATTTCGTTAATATCAATTGGCTTTAAGTTGTTTGGATCGCATTCATCTGTCAAAACTGACACAGCAGCAGCTTTTAATTTTAAATGATTGGCTACAATTATCTCAGGAACAGTGCTCATTCCAACAGCATCTGCACCAATAATTTTAAGCATTTTATATTCGGCTCTGGTTTCTAATTGTGGACCGACAACACTTGCGTAAACGCCTTTGTGCAAGATTATTTTATTAGATTTTGCAATAGTTTCTAGCCTGAAATTTATGTCCTTGTCATAAGGAGCACTCATATCTGCAAAACGTTCACCTAATTTTGAAACCCCTTTAAAAGCTAAAGGAGAATTTCCTTGCAGATTTATGTGATCCTCTAGTAGCATTAATTCTCCCTTATTAAAATCTAAATTAATAGCGCCAGCAGCATTAGATACTAATAAGGTTTTGATGCCCAATTTTTCCATGATTCGTACAGGATATGTAACATCTTGCAGTGAGTAGCCTTCATACAAATGAAAGCGACCTTGCATGACGATTACATTTTTACCTTCTAAATTGCCATAAATAAGTTTTCCTTTGTGAAATTCGACCGTGGCAGTTGGGAAATTTGGAATGTGGTTATAACTGACTTCTTTTGTAATTTCAATTTCGTCGAGTAATTGACCTAAGCCTGTGCCAAGAATAATGCCTATTTCAGGATTTTCGAATCCTTTTGCTTGTAAATATTTAGTTGTTTTTTGAATTTGTTTAATCATTAAATTAAATATTTTTTAAATGCTCTTATATTTATGAGATCATCGTAAACGTCTATATCATTTAGTGTTTCCAAAAGATAAACAGATTTTCCTTTTAAATCCGCAAGGGTGTCGCGCAAAACAGATGAGGTTCCCCAATCTTTATTTTTAAAGACATGTGAATTTAACGATTTCATTCCTAATAAATAATAGCCACCATCATGTGCTGGACCAATAACAAAATCCTTTTTATTTAAAGATTTAAAGGCTTCATTAATATGATTTTGATTTAAATCGAAGAGATCGCTACCTATAATTGCAACTTTTTCATATTTCTTATTGAAAGCATTTATAAATGCATTTTGCATTCGCTCACCTAAATCTAATCCATGCTGTTGGTGTTTCTGATAAATTGAGTCGTCCCAAATATCGTTCTCTCTAATTTTTACTGAATAATAAACGGTTTTATCACAGTTTAAATCTCTGACGTTTTTTTCAGTTCTTTTTAGAAGGGTTTTGTAAATGGATAGCGCATTTTCGTCACCTATAGATTTTGATAAACGAGTTTTTACTTTTCCAAGTTCTGGGTTTCGAGTGAATATGATGAGTAGATTTTTACTCATATACTTTCGTTCCTTTTTTTAGCCATCGGCTCCATACTTCAGAGAAGGTATGAATGTTTTCAGTTTTTATTCCTTCGGAATTGTAAACATCAAAATCATTATTTTTCCATTCGAATATGCCTCCATAAAGATTGTAAACATTTGTATATCCCGCTTTTTTGAGTTTTTCGGCAATGTCTTCTGATCGTATACCAACTGAACAATATACAACCAACAGTTCATTTTTATTAAGGATTGAATCTAAAACAGTTTTAATATTAAAATTGTCGTATCCAATATTTATAGCATTTTTTATGTGGCTTATTTCATATTCTTTTGGCTCTCTTGCATCTAAAATAATAGCTTCAGTTTTTGGCATTGCTAATTCTTGAACAGAAATATAAGGTACACTTTTAGAGTTATGCTTGTTTAATAAATCGGACATTGTTTCTTGAGAGAAACTAAATATTGAAATAAATAGTATTAAGATTTGAGTTATAAATTTCATTAAAAATAATTAAGTCACAGTTCCTTGGCAACTACTTCCTGCTCCAGCGGTACAGCCATAACAATGTTGTGAGATAACTATATCTCTGTTTAGTAGTGCCTCTTCGTTGTAATCACTAATATGTTTTACTTTGCTATTCACCTTAAGTTCTAACATTTGATTGAAATCACAATCGTATAAAAAACCATCCCAACTCACCGAAATGGTATTGGTACACATAACGTTTGCCACAGCAGTTGGATTGTAGGCTTCTACCAATGAGTACATATAATTTTCATAGTTTTCTGAAGCAATTAAATAGTCCAAAAACCTACTAATTGGTAAATTTGTTATTGCAAATAAGTTGTGGAAATGAATATCGAAATCTTGTAATAAAGCCTTTTTAAAATCTTTTTCCATCGACATTTGGTCTCCAGGCAAAAAAGCTCCGGTTGGATTATAAACCAAATCCAGCCTTAAACCACTTTCAGGCATTCCATATCCAGCCTCATTCAACATTTTTAATGCTTCAATGGATTTGTTAAAAACACCCTCTCCACGTTGCTTGTCTGTTTTTCCACGTGTCCAATGTGGCATAGAAGAAACGACATGAATATTATGATCTTTAAAGAATTGTGGTAAATCATGATATTTTTTGTTCGATGTAATTATGGTAAGATTTGAGCGCACAATAAAATCCTTGATTCCAGCTTTTGAAGCTTCATCCACAAACCACTTAAAATTCGGATTCATTTCAGGTGCACCTCCAGTAAGATCTAACGTATGTGCTTCCGTTTTTTTGATAATTTCTAAACACTGTAGCATCGTTTCCCTTGTCATAATTTCCTGTCGATCTGGTCCAGCATCTACATGACAATGTGCACAAACCTGATTACACATATACCCAACATTTATTTGCAACACTTCAAGCTTTTTAGGTCTTAAAGGAAATTGTTTGGTTTCAGCTATTTTGTCTTTAAACTTTAGCAAATCTCCATTTTGAAAAATCCCATTCGAAAGAATTTCAAGCTGTCTTTTGGCATATGCCAACTCGTTATGTCTTTTATGTAATGATTTTAATTTCATTCTACATATCCAATTTATTCACCTTATTCATCATTTGAACACCATGTACTAAAGAAGCTCCACCTCTAATGGCACCGGCAACATGAAGCGCTTCCATCATTTCTTCCTTTGTAATGCCTCTTTGTAAACCATCTCCTGTATAGGCATCAATACAATACGGACATTGAATTGTATGAGCAACTGCCAATGCGATTAACGATTTTTCTCTGGCAGATAAGGAACCTTCTTCAAAAACTTTGCTGTAGTAGTCAAAGAATTTCGTTCCAAGTTCTTCGTTCCATTCAGAAATATTGCCAAATTTTTTTAGATCAGCAGGATCATAATATGTTTTTTGCATGCTCATAAGAATTTACAAGTTTGTAATAAGACGTGAAAATAGCTAAAAGTTTACAAAACAATAATAATTAAAATATAAATGTGAATTTCCTTGAATACGGTTATAGATTCATCATATATTGCTTAGGAGTGGTGCCATATTTCTTTTTAAATGCTGCAATAAAATGGCTGGCGGTACTGTAGCCTATATGTAAGCTAATTTCTGCAACATTATGTTTTTTAGAAAGAAGCATTTTTCTTGCGTACTCCAACTTGTAATCTAATAAGAAATTAAAAATAGAATCACCATAAATATGTTTAAAACCATCATTTAATTTTGGTAATGCCAATCCTACTTCGTTAGCTAATTTTTGCAATGAAGGTGGTTCAGCCATATTGTCAATAATAATCTGCTTTGCTTTTTTAATCTTATCTACATTCTCTTCATCATCAAGAAACGGACAACTTTGATCGTTTTCTTCATTCTTATTAAAGTAAAGACTAAGCAATTCATAGATCTTACCCTTAATATAAAGTTGCTGAAGAGAACCATGCATTTGATCTTTAAAAATTTGATTAAGTACCAAAATTTCTGAAGGAGTCAATTCTTTGTCCAAATAATATTTTTTGTCTTTATTTTCATCATCTAAAAAATGAATAAGATTTGCTACCTGAGAAAAGAAAGAGTGGAAAACGTTTATGGCTATTATTAATACGAGTTGTTTTGAGTTAGGACTTAAACTCAGGTTGATAGGTAGATTTTGATTCGGGTTGTATAATAATAAGGAGTTATTCTCTTTAACATCTATTTTATAATGCGGTCCAAAATGAAGACTCGTAAAATTTTTAATACAAAAATGCATTTGAATAAACGTACTGTCCACTGCTCTTTCATATCTTACAATTTCAGAAGTATCATTTTCTAATTTAATCAGGTTAAATCCTTCCTCTAAAATTATTTCTGTCGACATAATCTATCGTTATATTTTATAAAAAATAATTCACATGTAATGACAAATATCATCTTATGATAGTTTCAAATATACTTATTTTGCTGTTATTATAGTGTGATAATCTGGAAATTTATTTGAACGGTATTTAAAATTCTTTTACCGTTATTTTTTTAGAATATAACGAATTAATTTCGCACATAAAATTTGCTATAGAAAATCAAATGCGTTTTATTATAACCATTTTATTTGTTATTATTTTTTCATTTTTTAGTAAGGCACAAATTACTTTAAAAGATACAGTAGTAGAACAAAAATTAGGTGAGGTATTAATTACAGCTACTAGAACATACAGACAATTATCGTCTTTACCATTACCAGCGCAAATAGTTTCTGAAAAAGAGCTTAAAGAAGTCAATACAACTAGATTAAACGAAATACTAAACGAGCAAACAGGTTTAATTACTGTTTCTGAATTTGTTGGTGGCGAAGGTGTGCAAATGCAAGGATTGGATTCCCAATATACTTTGATTTTGGTCGATGGTGTGCCACTTGTAGGTCGTTCGGCTGGAACGTTGGATATTCGACGATTGACTGTTGGTAACATTAAGCAAATAGAAATTGTGAAAGGCGCATCATCAAGTCTGTATGGAAGTGAAGCATTAGGAGGCGTCATCAATATTATAACAGAAAACCCTAAAAAAACAGGAATAACTGGAGATTTAAATTATAGGTTTGCTACGTTTAATGCCCAAGATATTAATACCAGCATTAATTATAAAAAGGAAAAATTTTCTTTAGGTGCATATTTAAACCGAAACAGCAGTGATGGTTATGATTTAATCAATGCTGTTGATGTTAATACAGTTGACCCTTATACAAATTATACGTTTAGCACAAAACTGAATTTCGATTTAAATAACAATACCAATTTATTCGCTTCAGGAAGAATTTATACCGAAGATCAAGATTATACACCAACGTCTGAAGAGTCTGGTGAAATTAAGGTGAATGAATGGAACACACATTTAAAACTTGATCACAAATACAATAAAAAATGGAGTAGCTATTTTGAATTTTATGCCACTAGATATATTGCCGAAGAGTATTTGAATTCAGTTGCAGATAATTCTTTGGTTAGTGAGAGTGACTATGATGAATTATTGATGCGGCCAGAAATACGTGCTACCTATAATCCAAACGACAAATCAACATTTATTGGAGGTATTGGAATGGACCACGAAGTTTTGGAAAGAACCGATTTTACTACAAAGCCAATTTTCAACTCGCCTTATGTGTTCTTACAATACGATACAAATCCAAATGAAAAATTAAACGTTATACTTGGAGCGCGCTTTGATAGTCACAGTGATTACGAATCACAATTTAGCCCAAAAGCAGCTGTCAGGTACGAATTGAGCGATAAAATTGCGTTAAAAGGTTCCGTTGGTTATGGTTTTAAAGCACCAGATTTTAGGCAACTGTACTTTAATTTTACAAACGCATTTGGTGGTTACACGATTTTAGGATATAACACTGTAGAGACAGAATTAGCTCAATTAATAGAAGATGGCGTGGTAAATGAAAATGGTGTGCTGGTACCAATCTCAGCGTTTCAGGGAAACCTGAAACCAGAGAATTCCATTGCCTATAATTTTGGATTTAACTACAAACCTATTTCAACCTTAAATCTGGATTTAAATCTTTTTAGGAATGATATTCAAGACTTGATTGATACTCAAAGAATTGCAAACAAAGTTTCTGGAAATGGTGTATATAGCTATACCAATGTAAACAAGGCATACACCTATGGATTGGAGTTTAATGCATCCTGGAAGCCAAACAACCAACTAAAACTTTCTGGTGGCTATCAGTATTTAATAGCTCGAGATAAAGATGCGGTAGATGCTTTTAAAAATGGAGAAGCTTTTGCGTCTATTTCAGGTCAAGGCTCGATAGAGTTGAATGAAGATGATTACTTCGGATTACCAAATCGTTCTAAACATATGGCTAACTTAAAAGTGTTCTATGATTTTGAAGGCATAGATTTAAACACAAATATCAGAGGGACTTACAGAAGCAAATATGGATTGTATGACACCAATGGTACAGTAAATGGCTATTTGGATAAATATGACGATTTTGTAGATGCCTATTCAACTTGGGATTGGGCAATAAATAAAACGTTTTATAAGAATTACGAGCTAGGTTTTGGAGTCGAAAACATTTTTGATTTTACCGATTTACCAGAATCTGATGCAGATGCTATTTATATTGGTAACATTCCAGGAAGAATTATTTACGGAAAATTGAACATTACATTTTAAAAACTAAATATTTATACAATGAAAACAATTAAATTATTAACACTTTTAACCATTTTTATAGGATTTTCTTCATGCAGTAATGATGACGATGACGATCCAGTAATTTTACGAGTAGAATCTGAATCTGTATCGAATTTGTACGCTCCTCAAGAAGGAGGATTTGACCAAATGGGAAATCCATTACCAATAACTGGAGAATTCACAAAATTTGATTTTTCGTCAGGCACTACAACCACCAGTACAACAGATTGGGACATTGCGTT
Organism: Flavobacteriaceae bacterium; assembly: GCA_013043005.1. Taxonomy (GTDB): domain Bacteria; phylum Bacteroidota; class Bacteroidia; order Flavobacteriales; family Flavobacteriaceae; genus Site-B1. The sequence goes on from JABDOZ010000071.1 coordinate 12,366, forward strand.
CAGAGGAACAAATATTATAATTAATGGAGGTACTTCCTTCGGAGCTACAGATGAACCAGAACGTACAGGAAACGCTGCTGCATATATGGAAAATAGCACTATGGCCAATGTTTTGGAAGTAGACGTTCAATTACTACAACAAGATTCAGCAACTGGATATGTGTTGAGCAATTGGTACGATTATAATCCTGTAAATCATATTATTACGCCTACTGCTGGAAAAATATTGGTTATCAGAACAAGAGACGGGAAATATGCAAAAGTTGAGATACTTAGTTACTATAAAGATAATCCTGCTGAAATTACTACAGAAATTGCAACTAACGATGCACGTTATTATACTTTTAATTATGTAAATCAACCAAATGAAGGCGTAACCACATTTGAATAGATATCTTAATATTTAATCAAATTTTCGAAAACCCAAACAGTATTGTTTGGGTTTTTGTTTTTAAATCGAATGATAAACCTCTTCAAAAGGCACTCTAAACCTTGGTCCATAAACACCTGCATCATCTCTAGTACCACAGCCAATAACCATATTAACTTCGGCTTTTCTTGAAATGTTGAGGATCTTTTTAATGCGCAATGTATCACTACCCTCCATTGGACATGTATCATAGCCAATGGCTGCCATACTGATCATAAAATTTTGGGCAGCCAAGGCAGCGCTTTTATGAGCGACTATTCTCATATCACTTAATCTTGTTTGTCTGTAAACGGGACGAAACAACCCAACAATTTGAAAAGTAAAATATTTTAAGTATCCAAGAACGCCTAAAAACTCTGAATATAAAGTCGGAATCAATTTCTTGTAATATGAAAAAACCATTTTTTTACGTTTAGCCAAACTTTCTTCCAGATTAGGCTTTTTAAACGATTTGTTCAAGAATTCAATATTGGCTTTAGCATGTTTTCTCCATAAGGATTTATTGGCGATAACCACAACCAACTGTTGTGCAGTTCGTGCTGCTGGCTGGTTCATACAGGCAACAGATAACTGTTTTAGAACGTCTTTATCAGTCACATGATAAAATTCCCATAATTGTAAATTACTACTTGTAGGAGCTAAAACCGCATTTTTTAGACATCCTTTTACTTTCTCAGTATCAATTGGCTTATTTTTATAAACCCTTACAGAGCGTCTGTAGTTAATAGCTTCAGTAACACTTTTTTCCATAATTCAGAGGATTACTATTTTCAAAATATCAATTCATAAACTTTCTTGCCTGCAATATAACCTAATCCTAAAACAAACGGGTAACCAATAAACAACCATAAATAGTCAATAAGTTTAACTTGTTCTATATCAGATGCTTCTTTGTCGCTCAAATAGTTGAGAAAATCATACCAGGACAAGATGCCTATTTTAACTACTAAAGAATTAGCAATTATCGCTATTATTAATATAAAGAGTCCTATGCAATATAAACGGATCATAATTTTTGAATTGAAAACTCAAATATAGTTTAAAGTATGTGAAAAGATTGACGTTGTCGTAGCTTCATGATAATTATCAGCAAATTTGAAAAATAGGTTTTGTAAATTTAAGTGAAATGACTAAGTAGTTTAAAATGGATAATTTTCAGAAAAAAAATTTAGTTAAATTAAACATTAATAATTCTCTATGGGATCATTTTTTTACTGTTGCACCATTAATCGTAGTTGGTTCTAAGGAAGGATACAGATATGACCTGGCTCCAAAACATATGGCCTCTCCTATTGGTCAATCTGATTTTTTCGGATTTGTTTGTACACCAAAACATTCGACCTATCAAAATATAAAAAAGAACATGGAGTTTTCTGTCAGCTTTCCTGTGCCTGACCAGATAGTGATGGCTTCCTTGAGTGCCTCACCAAGATGCGAAGACAATGAGAGGACAAAATTAATAGTAGATGCCTTGTCTACTTTTAAATGTAATTCTATAGATGCCCTATTGCTGAAAGACGCCTATTTGTTTTTTGAATGTGAATTGTATAAAATAATTGATGGCTTTAATGATTACAGTATTATTACCGGAAGAATCATAGATGCTTTTGTAAATAAGGACTATTTGAAAGTCACCGATAAAGATATCCAGGATCAAATAAATGAAAGGCCATTATTGGCGTACATAGCTAACGGTCGGTTTGCCAAAATCAAGAAAACATACAAATTTCCGTTTCCTAAAGGTTTTAAAAAATAATGAAAGCTGAAGAAGTAAATAAAATTAAAAGCTATCTACAGTTACACGAAAGTGAAATGGTCGATCTTTTGAAATCTCTTGTTAACATGGAAACACCTTCCAACTCAGTCCTTTCTCAAAAAAAAATATTAACCTTTATTAATAATGAACTAGAGACCCTCAATTATTACTGTATTAAGGTTAACGGAAAAAAGACAGGAGGATATTTGTACGCCAGACCAAAAAACAGAAACAAATCTCTGCCTATACAATTGTTAGTGGGACATTGCGATACGGTCTGGCCTGTCAATACTTTAAAAGAAATGCCAATTACTTCTGATAAGGGAACAATAACAGGGCCAGGGATTTACGATATGAAGGTTGGTTTAACTCAAATGGTTTTTGCAATAAAAGCAATACATGAGCTCAAAATAAACCTAAATGTTACTCCCATTGTTTTGATAAATTCTGATGAGGAAATTGGAAGTTATGAATCAACATCAGCGATACAGCGCCTTGCAAGTATTTCTGACAGGGCATTTATTCTTGAACCTCCGTTGGGATTGGAAGGAAAGTTGAAAACAGCTCGTAAAGGGGTAGGTCAATTTAAAATTACAGTTAAAGGTAAAGCGGCTCATGCTGGTCTTGACCCTGGCAAGGGCATTAATGCAATTGTTGAATTATCGCATCAAATACAGAAATTGTATGCTATGAATGACCCCTCTAAAGGAATAACGGTGAATGTAGGGATGATTGAAGGAGGTATTTCGCCTAATGTAGTAGCACCTGAAAGTAAAGCTATTATTGATGTGAGAGTTTTGAATGTTGAGGATGGTAACAATATTACCAAGAAAATACATGAGCTGTCTCCAAAATTAGATGATGTAGAGCTGGTAATAGAAGGAGGAATTGGCAGGCCTCCAATGGAATCAACGCCCAGAAACAAAGTTCTTTGGCAAAAAGCCAAAGAACAAGGTAGCTTACTTGGGCTAAAGCTTGAACAGGCAACCGCAGGAGGAGGCTCAGATGGGAATACAACCAGTCAATTTACTGCTACGCTTGACGGTCTTGGTACTCCGGGAGATGGAGCACATGCTAATCATGAATTTATTTTTAAGAATAAATTAACTGAAAGAACAGCTTTATTGATATTATTATTGACACATGAATCAATAAATTAATGCTATGAATGCGAAACATATTTATACTTCACTAACTCGTATTTCTGATTTGGAAGAAGGAGGATTTAAGGTAAAAGCTTTTTTTAAAGAAAAGTGGCAAACAGGAGATTACGTGGTGTGCAAAATTTTGAATGCAGGAAGTAGTTTATTAAAAATTGAATTGCAAAGCGGTAGAATGAGAGGTGTTATTGGCGGTGAATGTGTAGTGGGAGCTCTAGGGGAACGATTTGCGACGCTTGAAGCAACAGGGACGTGGAAAAAAGTTGAAGAAGATATGATAATGACCGTATTGACTGGCGCAGGTTTAATAGGAAAATTGACTTCAAAATCAGCTTTCATTCCCAATATGATTAAAGTAAAATATCTTGGACATGCCACCAGAAATGGCAAGAAGATCACAATGGATGATTTTGTTAAACCAATTAAAAGTATCCCCTTTAATACACCAGTAATTTTATTTGTTGGGACTTCAATGTCCGCAGGTAAGACTACATCAGCCAGAATAGTGACCAACTTACTCAAACAGGCAAATCTTAAAGTGGTGGGAGCTAAAATTTCCGGAGCGGGTCGATTTAAGGATATACTGGCTGTAAAGGACGTTGGAGCCGATGCAGTTATAGATTTTGTAGATGCCGGATTACCGTCAACAATATGTCCAAGAAATGTCTATTTATCCAAATTAAAGCATATTAAGAATTTTATAAGTAATGTAGATCCCGATTTTGCAGTTATTGAAGTTGGTGCATCACCACTGGAACCATATAATGGTGATTTGGCTATTGAAGCAATAAAGGATCAAATTAAGTTTATAATTTTATGTGCCGCAGATCCGTATGGTGTCTATGGAATTATTAAAGCGTTCAATTTAAAGCCAGATATTGTTACAGGTGTTGCAACCAATACTTTAGCTGGTCGTAATTTGGTAGAAAACCTTTGTGATGTAAAAGCCCTGAATATAATTGATCCTAAAAACAATAGTGAATTTAAAAAAATACTGAGTGATAAATTGGAGGTCGAGTTATAATAATTGTTGTTTCAATAAAAACACTAATTTTGAAAGATGGAAGAAGGGATGTTTATCATGATTGCGATTTTTGGTTTAGTGTTGATAGCTCACTTTTTCTCACTTCGAGCAG
>JABDOZ010000072.1 GCA_013043005.1 Flavobacteriaceae bacterium
TGCAATTCCGCAAATAAAAGAAACCATATTCTACATTGCTGGTTCCATCGAAATTGGTGGTTATCTAACTGGAATTAATGTGTTGGATGAAGCAAAGTACTTCAATTTTCAGGATTATATTACTGAAGGTTCTCCTGAAGATTTGCACAAAACAGCTAACAGCATATTATTAGGTTCAGGAATAGCAAAAAAAATGTCTTTAAGAATAGGAGACCGAGTCAAAGTAAGCACGATTTCAGGTGATGTGTTTCCATTAAAAATTGTTGGTTTTTATCAAAGTGGCATTGCAGATATAGATGCCATTCAAAGCTTTGCAAATATTAAAACAGTACAGCGAATTTTAGGCGAAGCCGAAAATTATATAACAGATATAAATGTCAAGCTTCATAGTATTGATGATGCATTGCCTATGTCAAAAAATATAGAAAAACAATTCGATTTAAAAGCCATCGACATCAATACTGCCAATGCTCAATTTGAAACGGGAACAACGATTAGAAATTTGATAACCTATGCAGTTTCAATTACGCTTTTAATTGTGGCCGGATTTGGGATTTATAACATTCTGAATATGCTTATTTATGAAAAAATGAATGACATTGCCATTTTAAAAGCAACGGGTTTTTCCGGTAAGGATGTGCAAATGATTTTTATGAGTCAAGCCATCATAATAGGGTTGGTAGGAGGCGTTTTAGGATTGTTTGTAGGATTGATTTTATCTAATGTAATTAACAACATTCCTTTTGCTACTGAAGCTCTACCAACCATAGAAACCTTTCCTGTTAATTTTAATGCCTGGTTTTATTTGATTGGGATTACATTCGCCATGATATCAACTTTTTTTGCTGGCTATTTGCCATCGCAAAAAGCTAAAAAAATAGATCCTGTAAAAATAATAAGAGGTCAATAATGAGTACTGTTCTTGAAGCCAGACATATTAATAAATACTTTAAGAAACCCGTACTTTTTCATGTTTTAAAAGATATCAGTTTTAAAATAAACAAAGGCGAATTTACATCTATAATGGGTAAATCTGGTTGTGGTAAATCGACTTTACTTTATATTTTGTCAACAATGGATACCGACTATGAAGGCGAATTGTATTTAAATAATGAATTAGTTACAGGAGACTCTCGAGAAAAGCTATCTTATATCAGAAACAAACATATCGGATTTGTGTTTCAGTTTCATTACTTGTTATCAGAGTTTTCAGTGCTAGAAAACGTCATGCTTCCAGCCAAAAAACTAGGAGAAAAATCACATCAGGAAATTGAACAGGATGCTATTCAGAAACTAAAAATTTTAGAGATAGACCAATTAGCAAAAAAGAAAGCATCACAAATCTCAGGTGGTGAAAAACAACGTGTCGCTATCGCAAGGGCTTTGATCAATAATCCGTCGATCATTATGGGAGACGAACCAACAGGGAATTTAGATAGTCAAAATTCTGACAATGTTTTCAATATTTTTAAGCAGTTGAGTCACGAACAAGGACTGTCATTGCTGGTAGTAACCCATGATGAAGATTTTGCAAAACGAACAGACAGAATCATTCAAATGGCAGATGGCAGAATTATTTAAATAACTCTGACTTTTATCATTGCATGGCCATTTTTTTAAGTATAAATTGAAACCAATAATACATTTATAATTTCAAATCTAGAACCATGAAATATTTAAGAGAACTGTTGGTAGATATTGCCGATCTTGCCATAACAATTGAGAACCATTACCCCGAACTTAACCAGTTTTTAGACGAACGAACGTTTTTAATCCCTTCAACAGACCATCCAGACATAAATATTGAAATTGTGCAAGATTATTTAGCAAGTCTCAAACAATTGCTTAAGCATCAATTAGAAGTCTATCAAACACAAAAAGGATCTAATTATGGGAGAAATTGCCACATCAAACAGACAAATAGCCTTATTTTATAAATCAAACTCCATTAGAGCTAAAAAAACATTGGCTTACGCAAGTACAGAGGGATTACAAATTCAGGAAATTGAAATTGTGAAACAGCCAATTGTTTTGTATGGAGACAAAACCATTTTAGTCGAAACACCTAAAGATATCCTTAAAATTTTATGAGCGCATTATCAGGCCACCTTGACTTTATAAATGTAACTCCGGAAAATGCTGAACAGGAAACGTTTTATTGTATTAAGGATATTAAAAGTCCAGGATTCAAGAGTAAACAGCGTTGGTTTGCAAAGCGTTATAATGAAGGGCTGCGAATAAAAATCCTTAAGATTGAGGATAAGATGATCGGTTTTATTGAATATGTTCCGGCAAATAAAGCCTGGAGACCCATTGAAGCACCAGAATTTATGTTCATTCATTGTTTGATGGTAGGATCTAAAAAAGATAGGGAAGAGGGTTCTGGCTCCTTGCTAATCAAAGAAGTGGAAAAAGAAGCGAAAGCAAGGAATCTAAAAGGTCTTTGTGTCATGTCTAGCAAAGGTCCTTGGATGGCTGCCAAACAAATTTTTGAAAACAATGGTTTTATAGAGGTTGATAAAAAGGATCGATATAAACTGCTTTCAAAAAAATGGGATTCCAATACTCCTGATCCAAAATTCATCAACTGGACAAAAAATCAAAATCAATATAAAGGTTGGCATCTGGTATATGCAGACCAATGTCCCTGGCATGAAAAATCTGCTTTCGATTTAATGAATACTGCACTGGACTATGATATAGATCTAAAATTAAAGAAGCTTGAAACTGCACAACAAGCTAAAAATGCACCATCAGGATTTGGAGTATTTAGTCTATTACTTGATGGAACATTACTTGAAGATCATTACATTAGTGCAACCAGGTTTAAAAATATCTTAAAAAAACAATTAAAGAAATAACAAACTACTGAGCGATGTCATTGTTTGATTATTAATAATATAATATCTTTCTTAGTTACTGTTAAAACAGCTACTAATCAAAAAAATATAAAAATGAAAAACAATACTTCTATCAGATTTAGGACAGGCTTATATTTTATAGTTTCATTTATTGCCCTTGCTTGTATGACTATTTTATTTTCCTGTAAAAAAACAGCAGAAAAAGCAACCGAAAAAATCATAGAAAAATCCATGGGAGACGATGCCAATGTTGACATTGATGATCAGAAGATCGTTATGGAAACAGAGGAAGGTACATTTACTTCTGATGCAACTGTCAGAAGCTGGCCAAAAGAGATTCCGAATGAAATTCCTGAATTCAAATTTGGAAAAATATCAAATTTGTCCACACAGGTTATGGATGAAGGTAAAGGATGGACCTTTATATTTGAAGAAGTGGGAAAAAATGCCATGGATGACTATAAGAAGTTATTAAAGGATAAAGGATTTAAGGTAAGTTCCATAAGTATGCCTGGAGGTCAAGGTCAAGTAACCGGAGAAATGGGAAAAACCATTGTAGCAATGATGGCTGGCGAAAATATGGCTACCTTAAATGTTAGTATTGAGAAATGATATAATTAAATAATAATAATAATAATGGAAACTTTAGTAGTAAGTAAATTTTGTCAGAGTTGTGGTATGCCTATGAAAAAAGATCCTAAACAAGGTGGCCATAATAAGGATGGGTCTAAAAACGGAAATTATTGCAGTTATTGCTATGTGGATGGCGAATTCACTTTTAAGGGAACTGCCAAAGAAATGCAAAGCTTTTGCATCGAAAAAATGAAAGAAATGGGAACTTCCAGTTTCGTAGCTTGGCTGTTTACAAGAAATATCCCAAGATTAGCAAGATGGAGAAAAAAATGAGCAGAAGTTGTTTAGCTCATTATTTCTTTGTAATTCCTTAGTCGATTTAAAGTGTATTATCTTCAAGCTACACTTAATTCCAGTACTTCTTCCAAGGAGGTTATTGAGACTATTGGTGTTACGGTACTTATAGGGGGAGGTCCTGCAGTTGTATATGATTCTGAGGCCTTGGAAGCTTTAGAGTAATTTATAGTTTTAGAGAAACATGGAACAACAATCCAATAGACATAGTATATCAGATTCTAAGGGAAATAAACAGAAAAAACCATCATCAGGTTGGTCTCGCATCGGATGGTTCTATTTATTTTTAATAATCTTTATGCTACTATTGTATTTTTTCAATTACCCCACCTCTCATTATAAAGAAATAGGCTGGAAAGAATTTAACAGCGATATGTTAAGTAAAAATGATGTTGAAAAAATTGTTATTATTAATAAGGAGGTCGCAGAAATATATATTGAACAAGACCGAATTGAAGATCCTAAATTCAAGGATTTTAAAAAAGGAAAAAATAAATTTTATCCAGGACCTCATTATTTCATCCAGATTGGTTCTGTAGAGAGTTTTGAAAATAAGCTGGAAAAAGCTCAGGAAACTTTAGCCCCGCATGAAAAAGTAACAGTTTTGTATACAACTCGTACTAACCTTATCGATTTTGTTCCATGGTTATTGCCCATTTTATTGATAGTTGTTTTCTGGATGTTCATTTTTAGGAGAGTATCTTCAGGTAGCCCAACAAATACCATATTCAATTTTGGAAAATCCACTGCAAAATTAACTGAAACTGCAAAGAAAAGTAAAGTCACCTTTAAGGATGTGGCAGGTTTAAGAGAGGCTAAAACCGAAGTCATGGAGGTTGTCGATTTTCTTAAAAACCCTGAAAGATATACCAAGCTAGGCGCAAAGATCCCAAAAGGTGTTATGCTAGTAGGACCTCCGGGTACAGGTAAAACATTAATAGCAAAGGCAGTTGCGGGAGAATCAGGAGTTCCTTTTTTCTCCATGTCAGGTTCTGAATTTGTCGAAATGTTTGTAGGTGTAGGAGCATCACGCGTAAGAGATCTATTTAAACGTGCCAAAGAGAAAGCACCTAGTATTATTTTTATAGATGAAATAGATGCTGTAGGCCGCTCCAGGGGCAAAATAAATGCGTTTCAGGCGAATGATGAAAGGGAAAGTACATTAAATCAACTACTAACCGAGCTGGATGGTTTTGGACCTAATACAGGTGTAATCGTGCTTGCAGCGACAAACAGACCAGATATTTTAGACAAGGCATTATTACGTCCTGGAAGATTTGACCGTCATATATATCTTGAACTACCTGATAAACAGGAACGAAATGAGATTTTTGGTGTCCATATACGTGGTCTTAAATTATCAAAAAATGTAGATATTAACATTCTATCATCCTTAAGTCCTGGATTTTCTGGAGCAGATATTGCTAATATCTGCAATGAAGCTGCATTGATAGCTGCGCGTAAAAAAAAGAAAGTAATACAACAAGAGGACTTTATGGAGGCCAGGGATCGAGTTGTAGGTGGATTGGAAAGGAAAAGTAAGATAATTTCTCCTAAAGAAAAGGAAATAGTTGCTTATCATGAAGCTGGTCATGCCGTTACTAGTTGGTATTTGAAAAATGTAGATTCACTAGTTAAGGTGTCCATTATTCCGAGGGGTAAATCTCTTGGATCTGCTTGGTATTTGCCAGAAGAGCGCCAGATTGTTACCAAGGCACAGTTTATTGATCAAATTTGTGCTGCTTTAGGTGGTCGGGCCGCAGAAGATATTATTTTTAATGAGATTTCATCTGGTGCTTTAGATGATCTGGAAAAAGTGACAAAACAGGCATATTCTATGGTGGTTTATTATGGATTGGATACAGAGATTGGACCTATCAGTTTTTATGATTCTACAGGACAAAGTGAAAGGATATTGGGTAAACCTTATAGTGAGAATATGGCAAAATTGATTGATAAAGAAGTACAGGACTTAATATTCACCGCTTACGAAAGAACCAAAAATCTCTTAATAAAACACAAATCGGAATTAGAAAACTTGGCACAACTATTACTTGAAAAAGAATCAGTAGAAAAAGCAGATCTAGAACAATTACTAGGAGAGCGTAGTTTAGAACTTTTAGAGGAAAACATAGAAAATATGTCCTTTTAAACTGAACAATTTATACGATTACTGTAGTGAAGACTCCATTTCCTGTACTATAAAACCAAATTGACTTTGGAAATATAGTATAAATTTATAACCCATAATCTAGGTTTAAAATGAACTAGATCAGTAGTTAAAAAACTATATTTTAGCCAATATACAATAAGATATTGTGATAATGATATAAATATATAGGCAGGTAGTTTCATTATTTTTCTAAACCAAAATTGCCTTTAACTATTAATGTTAAGATCTTAAACTTGAAATACGCCTTTTGGACTGGCATGAAAACCAAATCGTTTGACTTCGTTTTCAACGGTTTCAACGCTTACTACAGATTCGGTGTGAATTGTAATCTCTACTGGAAACACTTTTAGGTTGATATGGATGTCTTTAATTCCTGGCAGTTTTAGTAGAGCTTTTTTAATTTTGAGCAAATCCTTTTTATTTTTGGCATTAGTACTAAAAACCTTTCCAAAATCTCCTGGTATAATATTTTTAGTTAAGTAACTCATAATATATTTTCTTATAGCTTTAATAAGTTGCTAAATCTTATAACCAAAAACAATGATGAAAATCATGTTATTAAAATTTTATAATAATTTTAATATTTAAGTTTTTTCATTTATTATTATTCTTTCCATTGATGCCTTGTCCTTTATTGATTTTCGAAGATCAGTCAAATTCTAAAAAAAGATCCTTAATTGATATATATCATTTATTAATATAATTTAATTCATTACATTTTAGTTTCATTAATCAATAAATAAATATATATGTCTGTATTAAAAGTCATTGAAGTATTAGGGAACTCAACTGTTAGTTTCGAGGATGCTGTTAGCAATGTAATTAAAGAAGCATCAAAGAGTGTAAAGAACATTAAATCTGTGTATGTCCAGGATATGCAGGTTACGGTTAACAACAATCAGATTCAAGAATATCGCGTAAATACAAAAGTCACATTTGGTATTTTAGATTAAGCTGAGTAAATGTTATCATTTATTTGTTAGTTAGATTGTCTATCAATAAGGCTTTTTTAATACTAGTATTTTTCCTCAAATAGTGTTATAAATGCCCTGCTGGAAATTTGAATTAAGATACTATTATATGGAGTTCATGATCTTCCACAAAATCACAAATTTTCTTTATATTTTAAATTAAGAACGCATGGTACAAATAGAACAATTCAACAATTTTGTAGATGAATATGAAAAATGGTACGAAGACTATACTGAAGTTTATCAATCAGAACTGGAGGCTATAAAAGAACATTTTATAAAGTTACCAGAGAACATCAGAGGCATTGAAGTAGGTCTGGGCACAGGTCGTTTTGCCAAACCTTTAGGTATTAAGGAGGGCGTAGAACCTGCAAATGAAATGGCTGTTAAAGCTTCAAAAAGAGGTATCGAAGTAGTAAAAGGTGTTGCAGAGAACTTGCCATATGGCGATTTGCAGTTCGATTTTGTATTGTTCGTTACTATTTGTTATTTGGATAATTTAGAACGAGCCATTGTGCAAGCACATCGTGTGTTAAAGCATAAAGGATCGCTAATTATTGCATTTTTAGATAAAGACCAACCGATTGCAAGGGAATACAAAGAAAGAAGACACAGAAGTTCATTTTTTAGAAAATCGAGATTTTATGGTGTAAAGCACGTAAAAGATATGATAAAACAGGAGGGTTTTAAAAATTTAGAATTTAATCAAACCTTATTTGGCAATTTAGATGAAATAAAGGCTATACAACCTCCAAAGCCTGGTTATGGGGAGGGTTCCTTTGTTGTTGTTAGAGCCATAAAAAAGTGAACATAAGATTTCTTGCTCATACAGCAGATGTCAGAATGGAATTAGAAGGGAAATCCCTTCAGGAACTATATACCCTTGCAGTTAAAGGGATGGGTGAGATCCTAAAAAAAGATTTCTGTACTCAATCCAATAATTTCAGCAAGAATGTAACCGTTGATATACATGCAAGTGATTACACCAATTTATTAATTGATTTTTTATCAGATGTACTGTCGATTTCTTATGTAGAAAAGGCCATATTTTGCAGCGTTCACATCCTTGAATTTTCTGAATACAATATTAAAGCTGAGATAAAGGGGTCTGATGTCAAAATGTTTGATGAGGAAATAAAAGCGGTAACGTATCATGAGGCCAATGTGTATAAAGATAAAGAGGATCAAATCTGGAAAACCTGTATAATTTTTGATATTTAAGATGAGAAAAGTTGAAAAACATCATATCAAGAAACTTGAGGATTATCTTTGGGAAATTCCTAAATCCTTTAGACAGGATATGCGAGTTCCAGCACGAGTATTAGCATCTGAGATCATTTTAGATGATATTATGGAGGACAGATCCTTAAATCAATTGGTTAATGTGGCAACATTACCCGGCATTCATAAAGCCTCCATGGTCATGCCTGACGTACATGAAGGTTATGGTTTTCCTATAGGTGGTGTAGCAGCCACCATATTTCCTGATGGTGTTATTTCCCCTGGTGGAATAGGCTATGATATTAACTGCGGCGTTCGTCTTTTGCTATCCAATCTTCATATTGAAGACATTAAAGATCACAGAGAAAAACTATCAAAAGAACTATATGCTCAAATACCATCAGGAATGGGTAAAGGAGGGCAGATAAAATTGACACCACTTCAAATTGATAATGTCTTGTTACAAGGTGCTGAATGGGCTGTTGAGCATGGTTATGGTCAAAGGGAAGACCTTGAATACATGGAAAGTCATGGCAGATTACAAGATGCAGATCCTTCTTATATTTCTGATATGGCGAAAAAAAGAGGAAGCAATCAATTGGGGACAATAGGATCCGGAAATCATTTTGTAGAGGTCGATTATATAGATGAAATCTATAATGAAGATATAGCCAATGCATTCAACATTCAACCAGGACAAGTTGTTGTTCTTATCCACACTGGCTCAAGAGGATTAGGACATCAGGTTGCCACAGATTATATCAGGATCATGGTAAATGCTATGTCTGATTATGGTATAAGATTACCTGACAGAGAATTAGCTTGTGTTCCGTTTAATTCGGTTCAAGGTCAAAGGTATTTCAAAGCCATGTGTGCCGCAGCCAATTTTGCATGGTGCAATAGGGAAATAATTTCATGGGAAGCTGGTAAAGCCTGGAAAAATGTTTTCGATGATTTCGGTGGTGGCTTGAAATTAATGTATGATGTAGCCCATAATATCGCTAAAATAGAAACTTATACAATTGACGGCACGGATAAAAAAGTTATAGTACATCGTAAAGGCGCTACAAGAGCCTTTGGTCCGGGATTTACCGAATTACCGGAACCTTACAAAGAAGTTGGTCAACCAGTTATTATTCCGGGAAGCATGGGAACCTGTTCATATGTGTTGGCAGGAACTGAGAAAAGTAGGGATATAACATTTGGTTCCTGTTGCCATGGTGCGGGAAGACGCTTATCCAGACGAGCAGCGAAACTCCAGGTAAATGCACCTGTGCTTAAAGAGGAGTTAAAGGAAAGGGGAATTTTTGTTCAGGCCGGGTCATATAAAGGCATCGCAGAAGAAGCACCTATAGCATATAAGGATGTAAATTTGGTGGTTGATACTGTACAGAATTCCGGAATAGCAAAAAAAGTTGCCAAGTTAAGACCTGTAGCGGTTATTAAGGGCTGACATTATATCAAATAATTAAATGTGTGCAATAGATGATTCAGAACCCACATTCTTTGTCCATACAGGAATTAACTGATTATTTGAATGTTGATCTTGAGACAGGTTTAACAAGTTCTCAAGTAAAAAATCTGCGTAACATTTATGGAACAAACACCCTTAAACAAAAAAAGGCAAAAAGTATTTGGATAATATTGCTCGAACAATTCCTTGATCCTATAATTTATCTTTTGTTTGTTGCTATGGTTCTGGCCTTTTCCTTTTCAGAATGGCTTGAAGGATTTGCTGTACTTATTGTTATCCTGCTTACCGCTATTATTGGGTTTTTTATGGAATGGCAGGCCATTCGTTCGGTTGAAGCACTTCAAAAAATTGCCCAAACGGTTGCCTATGTATTACGAAATGGAAATCAAAAGAAATTAAAATCCCGTTATATAGTTCCAGGAGACATTGTTTATTTATCATCTGGTGATGTAGTTCCAGCAGATGCCAGAATAATAGAGCATCAAAGTTTAGCTACCAAAGAAGCTTCATTAACCGGTGAAAGCATCCAAGTAGAAAAAGGTCTTGAGGTACTACCTTTGCAAACAACCCTTGCAGAACGCCTTAATATGGTTTTTAAAGGCACTATTGTGGTTAGGGGCGAAGCGAAAGCCATTGTGACGGCAACAGGAGATAGTACTTGCATTGGTCAAATAAGCAAAATGACACAGCAGGCTAGCAAAGAACGATCACCTTTAGAAAAGAAATTAAACAAATTAAGTAGATGGCTAATCGTATTAACTCTATTTCTGGCATCATTAATTGCAATAAGCGGATACATACAAGGAAAGGATTTAATGTTGATGGTAAAGATTGGTATTGCATTGGCTGTGGCCGCTATACCAGAAGGCTTGCCAATTGTGGCGACCATTGCCTTGGCAAGAGGTATGGTAAAATTATCGAAACGTAAAGTTATCATAAAAAAACTGGAGGCCGTGCAAACTTTGGGAGAATTAACTATTGTTTGTACAGATAAAACAGGAACACTCACAAAGGATAAAATTTCAGTACATACTCTGCTGCTTCAGGACGCAGAATTTAATTCTGATGATTTTAATAATCCCGATTCCCTGAATAACATGAGAACCAATACTACCTTTTTAGACATTATTGATATATCCGTTTTATGTAACAACGTTAAACCGGATCATGAACAATCAAACGGTGATTCCATAGAAATTGCCTTATTGGAGTTTGCTAGAAAAACGGGTTTTGATATTGAAGAAATAAGGGCTTCCCATAGTGAAATACTGGAAATTCCTTTTGATGCTAACAATAAGTTGATGGCTACCTTAAACTATGACGGAGAACAGTATTTAGTTTGTGTAAAAGGGGCTTTCGAAAAATTGGTTGAAACAAGTAATTACATTCAGGTCAAGGAGGGAATCAGCTTATTTGTAAATAAGAAAGGATGGTATGATCAAACTCAAAAGTTAGCGAATGAGGGATTGAGAATATTAGCTTTTGCAAATAAAACCCTTAAAAAGAAACCCAACAGGGAAGACATCTTAAAGGATTTGTGTTTTTTAGGAATTATCGGATTTTTGGACCCTCCACGAACCGATGTCAAACAAGCCATTAAAACCTATAAGGATGCGGGAATAAATGTAGTTATGATAACTGGAGACCACCCGTCCACGTCAAGAAAGATAGCAGAGGAAATTGAATTATTGAGTTCTGATGACTTACCACAGAAGGTGATCCATGGGAATTCCATTTTGGAAATTGATGAATTACCAAAGAAGAGGGAAATGGATGTTTTGAATGCAACCGTTTTTGCACGAATGGTTCCGGAACAAAAATTGGATTTGGTTGAATTTTACCAGAAACACAACCAAATTGTGGGTATGATAGGAGATGGTGTAAATGATGCTCCTGCATTAAAAAAAGCGGATATTGGGATTGCGATGGGTCTTCGTGGAACAGAGGCTGCACGGGAAGTTGCAGATGTTATCCTGATGGATGATAAATTCACTTCAACGGAATTGGCTATAAGACAAGGTCGAACCATTTATGAAAATATTCGGCACTTTGTGGTGTATTTATTGTCGTGTAATCTAGCTGAAATTATTTCTGTTGCAATTGCTTCATTATCCAATTTGCCATTGCCATTATTGCCATTGCAAATCCTGTTTTTGAACCTGGTAACAGATGTGTTTCCTGCTTTAGCCTTGGGAATGGGAAAAGGCGAGGGAGGAATTATGAAACAATTACCACGTGATCCTAAGGAACCAATCATTACAACTAGACATTGGATTTCTGCAGGTGTTTATGGGCTCTCAATAACCATTGCTGTGATTGGAGTTACGATTTATGCACATTACATAATGCTAGTAAACTATCAGGTAGTAAATAACATGGCCTTCTACACATTAGTGTTGGCGCAATTATTAAATGTATTCAATGTTCCACACAGAAAGTTTTCATTTTTTAACAATGAAGTCACTACGAATCTCTGGATTTGGGGAGCTTTGGCATTATCTGTAATACTGTTGATTTTGGCTTACGAAATTCCAATTTTAGAACGCGTTCTTTCTTTGGTTGTGCTGACTTCAGGGCAATTTATAATTGTTGGACTGTTCGGATTTAGTACTTTGATATTATCACAATTTATTAAACGGTTAGGAGGAACTCTTTAAATTTTTAATATTTTCTATTTTGCTTTTCTAATTTCTTTTTTCTTTTGTCTTTCTAATTTTTTAAAATATCCTCGTGTTAAGAAATTATGTTTTAAAGCTTCCATATTCTGGTTGAATTTCTCTGTACCTTCCTCAATGCTATTCATTATTTCCTCTAAATTTTCAACCAGTTCTTTATCGTTTGACAGATAATTTAAAGCTCCTTCACCTTCTTTAAAATTCGTGATGGTTTCATTTAAATTTGATAAAACACCTTTTATTTCGGCGCTGGATTCATCTAAATTGGTAATGATGGATTTAACCTTTTCTGCTTGAGCTGAATCCTTCAATAATGCACCGGCAACACTATTTTCAATATCAAGCGATGAAATAATTGAATTTAGCTCTCTCATAGCCTTAGAGGCTTCAATACTGGTTATTTTGAGTTGCACAAAAGTTTGTTTTAAATCTGAGGCCACCAAAGTATCATTGATTAGCATGCCCAATGTGCCTTTTTCATCTGCCATTGCATCTGCAACCTTAAGTAATTTAGCAGTTAGCAATGCTGCGTTTTCGTTTGTGGTACTTAAGGTGTTTAGCATGTCCTCAGTTCCTATTTTGGTATAAGTCTGAATGATATCACCGGATGTCACTATAGGCTCTTTTCCCCGACCTGGAATAATGTTAACGATCATATTTCCGACCAGACCATCTGTCCCAATTGTAGCAATGGCATCTTTTTTTATATGTTTTACCATTTTTTCTTCAATATTCATGTCCACCCGAATTGTAGAATCATTCACCATATTAATGAATTTAACTGTGCCTATATTTATTCCTGAATAACGAACATTATTACCTTGCATGAGTCCGCTAACATTATTGAATTCCGCACTAATTGTAAAGGTTTTTTTAAACATATTTTGGTTTTCACCAATCAAATAAACTGCAACAATTAACAGAGCCAAGCCTGTAACAACGAAGACGCCCAATTTCAGTGTATTTCCAGTTTCTTTTTTCATGATTACTATAATTTAATTATTTAAAAAAGGCTCTTATTTTTTTGTCACTCAATTCTGAAAGTTCTTTAAAAGAACCTTCAGCATAGTTTATACCGTCAACTAAAAGTATCATACGCTCAGAAACTACTCTTGCACAGTCAACATCATGCGTAATGATAAGTGAAGATGTTTTATATTTCTTTTGTATATTTTTCATTAACTCAATAATTTCTTTTGATGTTATTGGGTCCAGACCACTAGTAGGCTCATCGTACAATATTATTTTTGGTTTTAAAATTAATGTTCTTGCCAATGCAACACGACGTTTCATGCCTCCCGATAGTTCTGAAGGCATTAAATCCATTGTATGAGCTAAACCAACACTGTCTAGAGCTTCAGTTACCAATGCCGTGGTATCCTTTATATCGCCAAATTTCTTTTTATGTCTCCGTAATGGGAATTCCAGATTTTCCCGAACTGTCATCGAGTCGTAAAGAGCACTACCTTGAAACAAAAATCCAATTTCTGTTCTCAAATCATCTAACTCGGTTTGATTCAATTTGGAAATATCTTTTCCCATCACTTGTATTTCACCAGAATCTGGTTGCATCAATCCGACCAAACACTTTATCATGACTGATTTTCCTGATCCGGATTTACCCATTATTACCAGGTTTTCACCTTCATGCAATTTTAAATTGAATCCGTTTAGCACATGATTATCCTCAAATGATTTAAATAATCCTTTAATATCCAGCATAATTCTTTTTGAGGGCTTCTCCTCAATACTTTGTGATATGTTTTGCTCTCTTGTCATAAGCTATATTTCAAAGAATATATCTGTTATAAATACCGCTATAAAATCAATAATAAACAAAAGAAGAGAGGAGAAGACTACTGCCGAATTTGCCGCGATACCAACACCTGCAGTTCCTTTTTTACAATAATAACCTTTGAAGCAACCAACTATTCCAATAGCATAACCAAAGAAAAATGTCTTTATGGTTGCAGGAATTATATCGCCGAACTCCAGAGCATTAAACACTTTATTAAAATAGAGTACAAATGATACTTCACCTTTCAGATTTTCAACAATGTATGAGCCATATAGGGCAATTGTGTCACCAAAGATTACAAGAACAGGAAGCATGAATGTACATGCTAATACCCTGGTCACTACCAAATATTTAAATGGATTTGTTCCAGAGACTTCCATGGCATCAATTTGCTCTGTGACACGCATAGAGCCCAATTCTGCGCCAATACCTGATCCAACCTTACCCGCACAAATTAGAGCAATAATAACGGGTCCGATTTCTCTTATGATTGAAATACTAACCATAGAAGGCATCCACGATTCTGCGCCAAATTCCTGTAAAGTTGGTCTGGTTTGCAGGGTTATTACCAAACCAATTATAAATCCGGTCACAGCAACTAATAGAAGAGATTTGTTGCCAATGTTATAACACTGTTTTATAAGTTCTTTAAATTCAAAAGGTCTGCTAAAAACCTCTTTAAAAAACCGTCCTGTAAATATTGACAATTCCCCAATTTCTATGAAGAAATCTTGAATTCTGGTTTTTATAGTAATAACTTTTGGCATAAGACACCATTTTACCCTATACTCAAATGTATCCTTTCCTTTAGATTTATAAAATGATTATAATCATATAACACTGATATTAATCATATACTAAATAATCACTTAATTGTATCTTACATAGTTAAGATATTTAATAATATTAAAAAATGAATTTAGGTTTAGTTTTGTCTGGCGGAGGGGTAAGAGGAGCAGCTCATATTGGTGCTATTAAAGCTTTAGAAGAGTTTAGCATTCATCCAACTCATATAGCAGGCACAAGTGCTGGAGCAATAGTTGGAGCTCTCTATGCTTATGGATATAGCTGTAAGGAGATGAATTCTTTTTTTAAGAAAGTACAAATATTAGATTTTAAAAAATATGCGAGAAACAAACCAGGTTTTATAGATTCTGAAAAATATTATTCAATATTTACTGAGTATTTTCCAATTGATGATTTTAGTATATTAAAAAAGAAATTGACAATTACAGCTACAGACATTCTTGAAGGAACTTTGAAAGCCTTTAGTAGAGGTGAACTTATTAAACCTCTTATAGCTTCTGCTACCTTTCCAGGCGTATTTGCGCCTATAAAAATTGATGATTCCTATTTTATAGATGGTGGTGTTCTCAATAATTTTCCTGTAGATCTGTTAAGTAATTCTTGCGATTACATAATTGGGGTAAGTGTCAATGCAGTCCAGAAGGTTGAAATAAAAGATTTAAAACATTTTCATAATATTTTAGAAAGAGCTTTTAAATTAAAATCGGTAAAAGAAGATCACTCTAAATTTGGAGACTGTGATTTGTTGATTCATCCTTTGGAATTGAGCAGATTTGGCACATTCGAAAAAAAATATATCGATGAGATATTTGAAATTGGATACAATAGTACCAAAGCGCAATTACAGAATAGTTCATTATTGAATAATGCTGTTAAGAAATAATTTAGTTATAAATTAACAGCCTCATTCTAAAAACTCATTTATATTCTATAACTTTATATATTAAAAAATTGAAAACATGAAAACTACCTTAGAAATACAGAATTTAAAATGCAATGGTTGTGCATCCACTATAACAAATAGACTATCAGAATTAGATAGTATTAAGAAAGTTACTGTTGATGTGGATAAAAATGCTGTTACTTTTGAGTTTGATGCTGATGATACTCTGGAGCTGGTCAAAAAAGAACTTCATAAATTGGGATATCCACTTGTTGGAGAAGACAATAAGTTCCCAACCAAGGCAAAATCTTATGTGAGTTGTGCTATTGGACGTATGAATTCCTAAGAAATAGCGTTTTCCTGATTTAAATCATTGCATAGCAAGTATAAGATTGATATCTTATTGTGTTAATCTTAAAACACAAATGCTATGACTACTCAAGTAATTTTTAATTCCGATTTGCATTTTGAGCATATGCAATGGAAAAAAGAACTCCTATTCTGGAAAGACGAAATTAAATCATTTCAAAATAGATTGGATGAGATTATCCAAAAATGGTCAGATGATAAGGTTTTAGCAGAATTGGGTCAGTTTCAAAACAATTTTACCTCACAAAACAAGAAAATTAGAAAATATTTGAACGCAATTGATTCCCATGAGCATAATATGGCTGCTCATTTAAATGCAGATGAGGATTGTATTGATAGAGTTCATATGAAACATCATGAAGATTTCAGAGATAAAATGTCAAACCAAAGGATTATCTACAATGAATTAAAGCATAAGTATTATCTTTTCTTAACAAAGTATTTGTGATTTTGTATGGGCATCAAAAAAAAGCCACGATCTTATCGTGGCTTCTTATTTTTAAAAGGGATGCTTAATTAAGCAACCTTTTTTGCTTTTCTTGTTTCATTATTTTTTTAACTACAGTGAATATCTTTCTTTTTATTGTTTTGTAGTCATTAAAATAATTGGTTACTTCTAATAAATAGGTGCTATGTAAAAATCTGTAGTGTTTTTCTTCTTTAATTTGATCGATTCCATCCACCAATATTAATAGTTCATTTTCATGATTGATCAGTTTTTTAAGCAATTTCTCCCCGGTTTTTCTAATCTTAGAAAGCTTACTGATTATATCCTTGTTCTTAGAAAATTCAATATTTTCAATTAATTGTAATGTGTAATTTTTAAGTAATTCATCAAGAAAATGCTGCTCATCCTTAATGAATTTTAGTTCAGATATCCAATTTAGTGATTCTACATGAAGTTCATCCGGACTCTTTGATTCTATGTATTTAATATTTGGCATTAATGTTTTCATATTGTGTAATAAATTAGTTTATTTTCAAATCAACCAAAGGGAATTGAAAATTCCCTTTGGTTAGACTAATCCCCTATGCCACTTCAATTTTCATTGTGTGGTCTTCTTTGGTTTCTTCAATTTTACTTAAAGCAATCTTAAGAATTCCATTGTCATAAGTGGCTTTCACTTTTTGATCCTGATTAATAGCAACAGGAAGTTTTAAGGATCTCTTGAAAGAATTATAACTAAATTCTTTTCGTGAGTATCCAGTTTCTTTGTCTTCTTCTTCTTTCTTTTTACTTTTTTCTGCAGAAATATGAAGAAAATCATCATCTAAAGTAACCTCGAAATCTTTTTTTGAAAAACCAGGAGCTGCAAGTTCAACTTTGAGCATGTCATTTGTTTCCATGACATTCATTGCTGGCATCAAACTGTCTTCTTCAAAAAAATCATCGGTAAAAAAGTCATCAGCGCTAAAAAAACTACTTAGCATTGAGTTGTTCCAAGGATTAATCATTGGGCTATTCCAAGGAAATAATCGTTGTTTGTTTTTTTTGATAAGTGACATAATTAATAGATTTATTGGTTATAAATTAATCAGCGAGAAAGTACTAACTAATTATAATTTAAACAATGATAATTATCAGTTAGGAGTAATTTATGACCTATTTAACATTTTACATTTTTTGGAAAGTAATCTCAAAAAATTCCAATAATATTATGTCAATAGGCAGCCAATCATCGAAAAAATAAAGCACTTAATCTATTCATTTTCAAACACGTATTCCTGAAAAAACTTCTTAACGATTATATTTAATCCTACAACGAGTTTTTAATAATTTAATGATTGCTTGTACATATCTTTGAAGTGTAATTTTATTTAAAAGCCCATTAAAAATGAAATACCTACTTAAATACTCAGCACTTACTTTTTTATTCTTTGCACTTTTTAATTGTGCTACTGAACCAATGGAATTTCTTGAAGGCTCAACGAATGCTTTTGTTGAAGAAATTGAAAATTCAGTAGCTGCAGATGCACAATGTAATAACCAAGATCCCAAAGCACGAATTATAAATAATGGTTCTTTGGAAGTAAATCTTGAAATATTTGATGCAAGTGGAAATATAATAGCATCTGAATATAACGTTGAACCTGGTGATCATACTGATTGGATAGATTTCTCATGTGGTGAAATATCGTTTTTAGTTAATAATGGCATTTCAGACAAGCTTGTTGTGATAGAGATGGGAACTTGTATGATGTATGATATGGAAATAGGTAACAACAATCAACTGGTTTCAGATACAGCTGTTCAACTTTAATCGACTTTAGTGCAAATTATGATTACTTTATTGATTATTACGCTGGTAGTAATAAACAGGAAGTACTTACCACCGTCTTTAATTTTTAGTTTCCGTCTTATTTGATCAATCGATTCAGGAAAATTTCTACTACTAATATTAGCTCTATATACAAACTCCTTTTTAAGGAGTTTTTTGCTATACGGCAAAACCTTTTCAATCTTAAAGCTTCTACCGGGAAAATCGATTAGTTTTTTATGTGTGTATAAATGAGTGTTTATATGAAGTTTATTAACCTTTAGCTGTTGTGAAACTAGTTTGAATGCTCCAGATTTCAAAATGGCAGCATTTGGCTCGTAAAGATAGGAGAGAGGCTCACTGTAACTTACTTCTGCTTCTTCTTCTTGCTTGAGATTAAATTTAAAGTATTCAGCCTTTTCAGCCTTTATATTGGCCGTTACTACAAGAATGGATTTTTTATAATCTTTTGACAGAATCCAGAGTATTTCTTTAACCTCACCATTCACTGCTACGATATGAATGGTTTTAACACCTGAAAGCTCATTGATTCCAACCGAAAGATCCAGTAAAGGAGATGTTTTTACCATAATATTGTTGGAATGCATAAAAAGTAAATCCAGATGATTTAGAAGGTTTGGTGAACAATCACTAAGAAAAAAAACTTTCCCTTTACTAATATGCCTTCTGGAGGGATCTATATAAATCCAGTCATACTTTTTTTTGATTTTTTTTAAATATTCAATCCCATCTGCGGCTAAGCAATCAACATTATTGATTTTTAATTGCTTAAAATTATGTTTTACAATTTCTGATAATTCTTTATTGATCTCACAATGTGTAACGTTGGAAAAATGATTGGCAAATTGAGAAGAATCAACTCCAAATCCACCTGTAAGATCAAGTATTGAATTTCCCTTGATCAGTTTTGATTTGTAATCAGCAGTTTGTTCAGAGGATGTTTGCTCAATATTAAGTTTATTCGGATAATAAATTTGTTTTGTATTAAACCAGGTTGGGAGCTTCTTTTTACATCTTTTTTTAGCCTCAATCTGTTCAACTAAAAGTTTTATATCGACAGGGCTATTGATATTTTTTTTTAATAGAAGTGCGGTTATATCAGAATTTAAATTGGAATTTATAAATTCTTGGTTTGCAGTATTTAAAATAGCTTTATTCAATTTAAAACTATAAATCTTTAGTTATATTTCTTACAATCTTGTTTTCTGCTAAAAACTCTTTTAGTATAACTTTAATAGCTGTGTAGACAGGAATAGCAACCATTAAACCAACAACACCAAATAAAATGCCTGCCATTAATATAATAAGAAAGATTTCTAATGGATGAGATTTTACGCTTGTTGAGAAAATCACTGGCTGACTGAAGAAATTATCAACCAATTGACCGATTATAAAACCTATTAAAACCCATGACGCTTTTGGTATGATAACTGATTGAAAATCCTGACCCAGAAAGTTGGTCATTGTCAAAAGTACTATAAGAAAAGCTCCAACTAAAGGTCCTATGTATGGAATCAAGTTTAACAATGCAACCAAAAATGCAATGACTATGGCATTGTGAACACCAACAATTGCCAGCACAATGGTATAGATAATGAATAATATTAATATTTGGAATACCAGACCTACAAAGTAACGCGAAAGCAAATCCTTAATTTTTTCTATTGAATTCTTTAATTGATATTCCTTCTCATCCGGCACAAAGATCATTATACCATTTTCCATTAATCGGCTATCTTTAAGGAAAAAGAATGAAATAAACAGCACTGAGAATAATCCAATGGTAAAGTCTCCAATGGTTCCAATGACTAAGTTGAGCAAATCTGGAATTGCATTAAAATCCAACTTAGATAATAAGTTCGATTCCCTGAAAGATTGTTCAATATCAATATTTTTGAGGTGCAGATAATCCACTGTCTGCGTATAGAGATCCTGTAGATTGTCCTGTAAAGCGTTGATATCTAGTAAAGACAGGTTATCGCTCTGTTCCCTTACCAAAGGAATAAACAAACTGAACAATCCAAAAATTATGGCCACCATTAAAAACATGGTTACAATGACAGAAAAAATGTTTTTAAATTTTAAACGTCTTCTAAGAAATAAAACTACAGGTCTGCCTATAAGGGAAATTACGCCAGCAATTGCCAGATAAACCAGTACAGCTTGAATCTGATACAAAAAATATAGTAAAAGTGCTATTCCTAGCATTATGGAAACGGCGCGTAAAATTCCCTTTGAAATAGTTATGGGATTAATCATGTGGTAAATATATGAAAGAGTTATATAATTTGTTTGGTTATTTCATATAAAGCAATACTGGCTGCCTGAACCACATTCATACTGCTGTTTTGGCCGTACATGTCAACGTGAATTACACTATCAGATAGTTTTAAAATATCTTTCGAAACTCCAAAATTTTCATCACCAATTACTAAAACAATCGGTTTGTTTTTTGAAAATCGAAAAGAATGTATAGGTTGGCTATTTGCAGTTATCTCCAAGGAAATAACCGAATAACCTTGTCTTTTAGCTTCTTCAGTAACTTGTAAAGCACTATCTTTTACTTCAAAATCCACAACATTTTCAGTAGCTCTGGAAGTTTTCTTCATTTTTCTACCCAAAGAAACGGTTTCTCCACAAAGAATCAGTTTTTCAATTCCAAATGCATCCGATATTCGGAACAAACCACCAATATTTGGTGCATTATTCACATTCTCACAAACTAAGAGAAT
This sequence comes from Flavobacteriaceae bacterium, assembly GCA_013043005.1. GTDB lineage: Bacteria > Bacteroidota > Bacteroidia > Flavobacteriales > Flavobacteriaceae > Site-B1. The sequence goes on from JABDOZ010000072.1 coordinate 21,171, forward strand.
TGGAAAGCTCCGCTTTATAAAGTTAGTATTGTAGTGAGTTAGTTGCTCCAACTATTTCAATTTTGAAAAGCATATTTAATAATGTTGGCTCCCATTTTAAGAGCCTTTTCTTGCACTTCGGGTGGATCGTTATGTACTTCGGCATCTTCCCAGCCATCACCCAGATCGCTTTCATAAGTAAATAACAATACGATTCTATCCTCATGAAAAATTCCAAAGGCTTGAGGTCGTTTACCATCATGTTCATGAATTTTTGGCAAGCCCTTAGGGAATTCAAATGCAATATTAAATATGTCATGACTGGTAGGAACTTCAATTAACTCTTTATCAGGAAAAACCTTTTTCAATTCCTTCAGAATATAAGGCTGCATCCCATAATTATCATCAATATGTAAAAAACCTCCTGAAAGCAAGTACTTTTGTAAGTTTTCTGCATCTGAAATATTAAAAAAAACATTTCCGTGCCCAGTCATATGTAAAAATGGATATTGAAAAATGTCTATGCTGCCAACATCAACTGTTTGGGGATTTTTGTCAATTTTAGTATTGATGTTGTCATTGCAAAATTGAATTAGATTTGGCAATGCCGTTGGATTACTGTACCAGTCACCTCCACCTTTGTATTTTAGAATAGCCACTTCTTGAGCCAGAAAGACAGTTGAAAAAAAAGAAAACAGGACAGCCAGATAAAACCTCATAGTTATTCATTTAAAAATGCAACAGAATGGCAGGCTACTATTGCCGCAGTTTCGGTTCGTAACCTGGTTGTACCCAAAGTTACAGGAATAAAGTTATTCCTGATAGCAGTTTCAATTTCTTTAACACTAAAATCACCTTCAGGACCAATTAAAATAGTTACTTCTTGATTGGGCTGTATTTCAGCCTTAAACGATTTTCTATCAGTTTCTTCACAATGAGCAATGAACTTCTGTCCTTTGAAATCTTGCTTTAAAAAATCATTAAACTTGATAGCTTCATTAAGTTTTGGCAAATAGCAATTAAGTGATTGCTTCATTGCAGATTGTATAATCTTCTCAAATCGCTCTTGCTTAACTATCTTACGCTCACTATGGTCGCAGATAATAGGAGTGATGTTATCAATTCCTATTTCGGTTGCTTTTTCCAAAAACCATTCGTATCTGTCGTTCATTTTAGTTGGAGCAACAGCTAAATGCAGATTATAACTACGTTTTGGTTTCCTTTCCCTACTAATAATATTAGCAATGCATTTTTTAATATTAGCAATACTTATTTCAGCTTTAAACAACCAACCCATTCCATTCGTTATATACAATATGTCTCCTTCCTTTTTGCGCAACACCTTTGCAATGTGTTTGCTTTCCTCTTTATTAAATGAGAATTGCTCTGTGGTTTCTGTTATTTTTGGATTGTAGAATAATTGCATGGTTAAAGCTTACTTTTAGCGTGTTCCAGTCCTAATTCAATGAAGTGCAATAATCGCTCTTCCGTTTTAATGCCTTCTTGAGATACATAAACAAACTCTTTCATTGGTTTTTTAGTAAAGTCCATTGGTCTCACATAGTCTTTGGCTAATTCCAATCCCATCTTTTCTGCAATAATTCTAACTGCCAAATCCTCTTTCACGATACCAACAGTCATTTTTCCTTGATATAAAAAGGTTAGTCCACCAAACATTCGCTTTTCTTCAAAATCTTCTGGAAATAACTTAACTTGTTCTCTAATTCTGTTTGCTAATTGTTCATTGAAAGGCATAAATAATTTCTAGTTAAAAAATATGATAAAAAATAAAATAAATCATAGTTAGATTAAATCCTGCATGACAAAAAACTGCGCCAAAAACTGAACTGGTTTTAACCTTACAAAAATGGAACAATCTACCTGTAAAGTAAATAATAATTACCCAAAGTAAAGCAGGTACAAAAAGAAGTTTCCATGAATTATTTATATAAACGATACCAAAATGTGCCAAATGTGTTAGTGCAAATGCAGAGCTGTCAATAACAGAAGCCTTATTCTCACCAAATTTACTGGCAAAACTTTTATGAATAACACCTCTGTATAAGAATTCTTCTCCAAAAGGACTGAAAATCATGCTGATTATTGCAAATACTAGAAAGATAAAGATCTTATTGTCTGGTGTAAGTCCATTTCTTGCAGCACCAAATGATTGTGAGATGTACACAAACCAGTTATTAATAGAGTCACCAAATGTGAATTGAGCAATAGTAAATACGACAATACAAGATGCTATTCCTAATAGAAAAGAGTAGAACAACCATTTGTATGATTGTGGCTTTTTAATCCCAATAAAATTTCTTCCTTTTCTAGCTAGAAGAATGAAAGGCAACA
>JABDOZ010000039.1 GCA_013043005.1 Flavobacteriaceae bacterium
GACTTAATAAGATTTTGAATAGATCAAGTTAGGAACCATATAAACTGTTTAGGAATTAGATTCTATTGTAATTTTTGTAATCATTTTCTTACTTATCACGCAATATATGCCACTATATTTAGTTATATCAGGGCGTCAGCAATTGTTCAAAGTACACTTTTTCAGAGTATCCATAGCAAAATTTTAGTATATAATCGCTGTACTTCAAATGGTATATACTTCGCCTACTATAAATATGAATAGAAAGACAAAATGCTTAAAGTAAAAAGATAAAACGGCCAAGGTGACTAAAATTGGAACTAAATTACTTTTAGGGTTCGGGATATTCATATGTATTCTTATTGTACATACGATTTTGGGTCAATTGACCAAGATTAAGGCAACGGAAACCCACAATATACTTACCAAAAAAATCTCACCAGCCGTAAAGCTTTGCAACGACATTAAAATGAACAATAAGGATTTGTTCTTACTTGTTTCAAACAAAGTGGCCGATAGCAAAAATGATGCGACTTCAAACAGAATTAATAAAATTATTGAAGACGAACTGCCATACCACATATCGCATTTGAAATTATTAAAGCAGAATCTTCAACCTGCCGATACTAGAAACAGAAATATTGATGCTATAGCTGATTATAGCTCAAAGTCAATCGTATTAATAGAAAAAATCAATACTCTTTTATTGACATCCAAAGATTACAAGGATGAGATAAAGCTGAATAAGGCCACGGATATACTTAATAATTCCCTTTCCCAATTATTAACGGAAGTTGACAATAGAGTTTCTTTATTACAAATAAAGTACAATAAAGAATTAGAGGATAACTTTTATGAATTGTCAAGTGCATTACTTCGCAACTCTAGGGTTTTTTTATTGACAAGTCTGATATTCATCTGTTTTGGGCTGTTTATTACCTATAGAAATATCAACGCGATAGTTAAACCCATTAACACACTCTTGGACAGCGTAAAGCGCATACAGGAGGGTAATTATGATCACAGGGTATCCATAAAAGGCATTGATGAATTTTCTTTACTTGGAACTGCGTTTAATCAAATGTCGGAATCTTTAAAAACAAGTTTTGATCAAATAAATGCCAAAAATAAAGAACTGGAACAATTCGTTTATATAGCATCACATGATCTACAAGAACCACTGCGTACGGTGAACAGTTTTACCAATCTACTGGAAAAGGATTACAAGGATAATTTAGATCAAAATGCAGCCATATACATACAATTTATTTCTCAGGCATCAACACGTATGAGTTTATTGGTAAAAGGCTTGTTGGATTATAGTAGAATTGGCGGTAACAAAGAGCTCACTTTAATTGATTGCAATGAACTTATCGACAGCCTTGCGATCGATCTTGCCGCTTTGATTTCGGCTGAAAATGCCCAATTGGAAGTGGGTGAGTTACCTAAAATATATGCCTTTAAGACAGATATTAGGCTATTGTTTCAAAATCTAATCAATAATGCAATTAAATTTCACCGACCCCATGTAACACCGGTCATTAAAATCAAAGCAGAAGAACTAGATGATTTTTGGAAATTTTCAATTTGCGATAACGGTATCGGCATTGAGGAGGATAATTTGAAAAAGATTTTTGCCATGTTCCAAAGACTGCACAGCACAAAGAAATACGCTGGCACTGGAATAGGGCTGGCCCATTGTTCAAAAATTATTGAAATGCATAAAGGTACTTTTACTGTAGATTCTGAAATAGGCAACGGAAGTACCTTTTACATTACCATATCAAAACATTTAATGGAATCAAAAAATGGAGCACTTGTTGTCAATACATAATTTTACAACTACAATCTTTAAAATATAGCTGTTGACTGTGATTCATATGTACAATAATCGTCCTAGAACTCTGCAAACGAGCTTTCAAGCTCTTAAACTGGCTCTGAATTAAATCAATATCCCATTTTACACTTTTCCAAACAATAGAATAACTCGCTCAAATGGCTCAATCTTTATTGAAAAACTTGAAAAGCCAAAAAGATTGAAACAAAAAGCCTAAAGGCGTTATAGATTACCCATTGTACATAAAAATGGTTCTTCAATAATATATTCAGTACGTTTTACACCAAATTTCAACATCTTACATCGTTAGTTCCTGCATTCACAACATATAATTTGCTCCATACAATAATGTGTAAAAATTAGCAGTTATAAATATCAGATGTTCAGAGTATTAACAAGTTTTTTCTTACTTTTAAATAAATACGGGGATAGACTTTTAGCTCAACTTCGATGATAATGGGTTTGCAAAATGTATTTACTTTAGATAGATATTACGATGAAAGAGATTCCAAATCTAATTTACATCACTAAACTATCCAATGGTCAGGGTTCTTTTGAAAACGACCTCATGGAGATTATCAAAAGGGAACTTCCTAAAGAGATAGCGTCCTACGAGTCACACCTAAACAATGGTAATTTTAGCGAAACTGCAGCATTTGTACATAAGATTAATCATAAAATTAAAATTTTAGGACTGGTCAATGGCGGTAAAATCGCAGAAAAGTACAGAATGAATTTATTGGAAAACAGCTCAATTTTAAAGTCTGAATTTGAAGCTGTATTGGAATCAATGTTACTTTTTATCAAAAGGCAATAATTATGAAATGTATTGTGGTTGATGATGAGGAAACGTCCAGAGCTATAATGGCACATTTGATTGACATAAATCCTCGCACGGTTTTAATAGATAGTTTTGATGACGCCATTAGTGCCATCAAGTATCTCAATGAACATCCTATTGATCTTATATTCTTGAATATTCATATGCCAACTTTTACCGGTTTTGATTTTTTAAAAACCATAAAGACTCCACCCAATATAATATTAACCTCTTCTGACAATTATGCGGCACATAAAGCTTTTGATTACGAATGCATCGTAGACTTTTTTTCAAAACCCATTTCACAAGATCGTTTTGACAAAGGCGTGCAAAGGGCTATTTCAACAGTCGGTAAAAATTTTGTGACATCAAAGAATTTGGTTTCTGGTGATTCCATTGATGACCTTTACGTAAATATAGATAGGCGCCTAGTTAAAATCAACATCCCAAGTATAAATTTAATAGTTGCCCAAGGCGACTACATTATGTTGAAAACGGCAGGCAAAAATTACATGGTCTATTCAACGTTAAAAAAAATAGGTGATAAACTGCCAACCGACGCTTTTTTAAAAGTACACCGTTCATATATCATCAACACTAAGAAAATAATTGATATTGAGGATAATAGTGTATTAATAGGCGAAGATGTTGTTCCAGTAAGTCGTTCCAATAGGCCAGAACTCATAAAGCGCCTAAATCTTCTTTAATTGCCTTAGACCTAGATAGAAGTACAATTACTTGTACCGAACTCCAAAATTTCATTAAAGGCAATAACCATTTATTAAAACGCGATATCTATAAGTAAAAGCGTGTATTTTCCAATAAAGGAGAAATTGTTGGTTACACAATTAATAAAATGATGCTTCTCAAACTTACGCTTTTATAGTAGACCAATCATGGTAAGAGTAAGTTTGAACTTCCAGCACCTCAAATCACCAAAGATGATATATAGCGATATACTAATTGACATTGTTTAAAGAACTTACCTAATGATTTGAGAATCTTGAACCAATTAAATCTGCGTAAACTTTATTGCTCGTTAGGCAAATAAATACAATTATCCAAAAATTAGGTAGGTTTTTTCCTACTCATCCGCCTAGAAGTGTCATTCACCGAAAAACAACGCTTTTCAACGAGTAATCGATGTAATTTTACAGTATCAATAATTAAAAATCCCCTTGTTATGAGAAATTTAGAAATTCGCGATTTTAATACAACCTTAATATCAACTTTGTTTTTAACGGTTTTTTTACTTCTAGTAAGAACATCATACATGGCACAAGGCCTAATAATATAATTGCCATAAGGTCAATAGGTTTGAGGAGACTATAAGAAATTTCCAATCCTTTCAACCAGTTTACCAAGTAAATTATTTTATTCACCATTACAATTAAAACCCAAATTAACCCTTAAACAATTTAACTATGAAAACTTTATCATTAATTAAGCAGATTTATCTTCAAGGTTTCCAAGATTTAGGCAACCATTTTGTTAAAAGTTATTTTAAGATTTTTGCCTGGTTTGGCTTCGCTATGTATGGAATCGTAGTTTACGCATTCTTGTTTAGAGTTTCTACAGGCTTTGCATTTGATTAAGTTTTCGCAGGCTTTTGATCATAATTTTGACCAGTAATTAAAAAAATAAGTAGTTTGGTTTGGTCGTACCGTGAACTGTTCACCTTTAAACATTACTTGCCTTAAACTTAAGATGGGATTCTTTTGGGCACGGTGAACAGTCATGGCTACGTTAAAACTGAACCAATCTGTATCAGGACAATGGTATATCTTCGAAACGCCTTTGAATTGCGTCCTTAAACCTCTCATTATCGTTTAGTTTATTCGAGAATTTTACTTACCAAAGTCCTTATTCATTTCGTTTTTCATAATTTTAACAAGAATATCTTTACTTTTATGTAATTATATTCGTTAAGTTAAAAGTGCAATCCTTTACCAGCAAGCAGCACTGATGGCTTTTGGTTACCAATTAAAGTAAAGCAGGTAAACGGATTTCATTTTTAATTAAAAGTATTGATTTTATGAAAAGAAAATTAAAAGTGATCTTATTGATTGATGATGATGAAGCCACCAATTATATTCATAAACGAGTTATCAAAGAAACAAATTGCGCTGAAACCATTGTCATAAAAGAAAACGGTATCGAAGCGCTCGACTATTTGACATCTGCCGTAAACGGCAAATTCCCACAACCCGACCTTATATTTTTGGATATCAATATGCCCGCCATGGATGGATGGGAGTTTCTTGAGTCTTATAAGAAATTAAATGATGATCAACTGGCCAAAACGGTAATCGTGATGTTGACCACCTCATTGAATCCAGACGACAAAGACAAGGCAAGCACCATTCCCATTATAACAGATTTTATTCCCAAACCATTGGACCCAGAAATGGTTGAGCAGATATGCAATAATTACTTTGAGTCGGATAAGGAGCTTTAAAAGAGCCAAATATCATGATATACCGGTCTCATACCCAAGACCTAATAATACCTCCTGACCTTATTGCAAGAAGGATTACTCAGCCAACCAAAGATTACAAAGCAGTATTGGTCAGGCAATTAAAAAATTCAATTGGTGCCATACGCTAAGCTACCCTCTTCTTTAAAACTGCAACTTTATACCAAATTGATTTGAAACATGCGCAACGCAGCAAGGAGGCTCTGCAACATTAAATGGTTTCTGGCTCAAGCTATAATTCGATCAAAACATAAAATGAATCATAATTTTAACTAATTTTCTATTAGTTATAATTACAATGGCCCGCTTTATCAAAAAACATAAACGTGAAATAGGACTGGCACCCGATGAACTGCTTTTTCGCGGAGATCGAAAAATAGAGGAGGTCTTGATCAGGGTCATCGACTTTGATGCCGAAAAGTTAGAGGAGAATGCCTTAAAAAAAGTGGCCGAAGCCATCAAATACCAAGATGACAAAACGGTGACCTGGCTCAACATAGATGGTTTGCACAATCCAATCGTCATGCAAGAAATTGCAAAAGGGTTCAACCTAGATGAACTGGTATTGGCCAATGTGATGAATACCACCGCAAGACCTACAGTGCATGAGTATGACAATTGTATGCTGATTTCAATAAAAATGCTTCAACTAGATGAAAATACTGGCGTCATCAGCGTTGAGAATTTGAGCATGGTATTGACCAAATCGGTATTGATTTCATTTCAAGAAAAAAAAGGTGATGTTTTTGAACCTATACGCGAGCGAATCAGAAAAAAGAAAAAACGCATTCGCAATGGCTGGACAGATTATCTTGCTTTCGCCCTATTGGACATTGTAATCGACAATTATATTTACATTTTGAGTGTTCTCGGTGAAAAAATTGAAGTTTTGGAAGAAAACTTGGGAACACAGCCCAATAAAAATATCATTAATAAAATTAATGCCTACAAGCGCGAATTAAATTTTCTTCGCCGCAATATAAGGCCGGCCAAAGAAATGCTATTGACCTTATCAAAAATGGAATCGGAATATGTTTTAGAAAGCACCTATGTGCATTACAAAGAACTATTGGATAATATCAATCAAGCAACAGATTCGTCAGATAGCTATCGTGAAATATTGACCGACCAATTGAATCTGTACCATACCACAATCAGCAGCAAGCTTAATGATATCATGAAATTTTTAACCATTTTTTCGGTCATTTTCATTCCGCTAACCTTTATTGCTGGCATCTACGGAACCAATTTTGATGTATTGCCCGAATTGCACTATCAATACAGTTATTATATCATGCTGGGCATTATGCTAGTACTAGCCATTGGCATGCTCATTTATTTTAGAAAAAGAAAATGGTTTTAATCAACAACAAAACTAGGTGAAAACACGCGTTAAAGTAGAACTAGTACGTTTTACAACCCTCAAAAAACTGCCCCAATCTTGGTCCTATAAAAATTTCAAAGAGCTGCTTCAGATTATGGAATATGATGATGTCAATGCCATTGCAGAAAATGAATTGGAAGAAATGTGCCTATTGGCCCTAACGGACAATGAACCGGAAGATGCTGCCAAAATCGTATTGGAATATATTTTTAAAGATCGTCTCAAAAAAGGACAGATCGAAAATCTTTCCAATGAAATGTTGGAGGATAACATGTGGGAAGAATATGCCGACTTGTCCCTACATGAAGAATTTTTTAATGTCCACCAATTGTTATACCAAGCATATAACGGCAAATTTCCTCCGCCGGAGGCCGTTCAGTTCAGTGTAAAAATCACATATTTAGACAACAGACATCCAGATTCGTTTGTAGGGCATACAGAAGCATACTTATTGCGCCTATTGGTCAATGGCCTGCCAGAAAACACCATATTAAATCGCCTATTTGACCAACAAATGGAAGGTGGTGAATTTAAGGAAGCCAAAGATATTATTTGGCAATTGACCATAGAAAAGCAAAATGAAAATGAAATCATGTGCCATATTATATCATCGGAATATTGGTTGCATGATATCAAGTACATGGAAGATTTTGAAGTTACCATCTAGCCTGCAAATTGCTTAGGGAGCATTTGAAATAATGGACCGTATAAAAACGCGAATGCCGTTAGGTTGGCTTAATTGTCCCACGGGATGATACTTCAATAAAATCGAAAATAAAAAGGCTCCTTTCAGAAAGTACACTTTCTTCAGAAACCTTCTACGCTTTTACTTGTCGGGATGACAGGATTTGAACCTGCGACCACACGCCCCCCAGGCGTGTACGCTACCAGACTGCGCTACATCCCGTAATTGGAGTGCAAAAATAGAAATTAATTATTATTTGTGGGCACTACTTTTGGTATCAAAATAAAAAAGAGTTCAGTTCCCTAGAAGAAACTCCCTTATATCCATATAAAATGCTTCACGAGCTTCGGCAGAATCATTTTGAGGATTAAAAAGAAAATGGCTTATGGTCTGTTTTTCGCAAAATTCTTCCACATTTTTACCTTTCCACATGTGATAACTCAACAATAAAGTATTGTAATCAATGGTGTATGGTTTTTTGTGGGTGTCTAGGGCATTAAGGTAAAGGTTTAATTTAAAAAGTGCGGAATAATTAAGCTTGTTGTCTTGGTCTATTAGGAATGACCTTGGCTCAACTTCGTATTTTTTATTCATTAAAAAACAACTATTAAGAAATGGTTCGTGCTTAGAATGACTTATTGTTTTCTAAAGTAATAAATAGTTGTTTAAGCGATGCACATTAAATGCGTAAAATGACCAATATTTGCTGTGAATGAGCAAAATGTTACGGTGAATTGTCTTTTACACTACAGAATATTCCCACCTTACTCAAAATAATTAGGGACAAGCATTTTTTGCAATCCCATCAACGATAGAGGGTAAAATGCCCAACAAATTGATTTTTTTCATTGTTGTTGGTATTGACCACATACCAATAATCTCCAGTAGGCAATGGACTGCCCTCATAGGTGCCGTCCCATCCGGCAACGTCGGTTAAAATGGCAACCACGCGGCCGTAGCGATCGTAAATTTTCACATCAATATAAGGGAAGAATTCGCTGTTCTGAGGAAACCACGTATCATTGAGCACATCACCATTTGGGGTAAAGAAATCAGGCAAATCGGGCATTACTTCAAAATCGAACGGTATCACAATGGTCGCTACGCAGCCAGCTCGATCACGGGCCATAATTGTAATTTCGGCATCTTGGAAAATGGTATAGGTGTTTTCTGAACCATATGACTCACCTTGAAAGAAATATTCATAATCTCCAAAAC
>JABDOZ010000040.1 GCA_013043005.1 Flavobacteriaceae bacterium
GCTCCATTTGGCATCTGACTTTGTTTTAGTTTGCGTTTTGCAGATTGTAATTCGTTGTTCATTTTGTTCATGTCGAATAACAACGCAATGCGTTTCTTTTGTTCGGTTTCGCTTTGTGCATCCCGCAACCATGGCGTTTCCTGTATCAAAAGTGATTTTAATTCCTGATTCTTTTCAAGGTTGCTCAGCAAAGCATCTGTGTTTTTCCATTGATTAAACACGTCCTGAATCCTCGGATTAGAATTTGCTATGTGACTTGCTAATGCATTAGCATAATACCTTGAGAAAATCTGTTCGTTACATTCATGAGGAAATTCCATTAAATATGGCAACGCCTGAACAGCATACCAAGCAGGATTACTCGTCATTTCCAAGGTTAAATTATGATGTTTTAAACTGGTTGATGTGTTGTTCTTTAATTTATTCAAAGTGAATGTTTTCGTCTGATTACTTCTAATCCACATTGGTAAGGTTTCGGTCACCAACATTCTGTTGGTTAAAACAGGTAAGGCATTTTGCTCACCATCACTAAATTCACCAGCCTTTGCTATGATCTTATATTGAACAGCTTGTATGTCATCCGGAATGGATAAATTCCACGATACTTGTGTATTGCCATTAGCATCAACACTAAATTGTTTGATGTTGTCTTGATTACCTAATTTGGCATCGATTTCATTCCCAGTCAAAGCATCAAACAATTGTAAAATAGCTTCACCTGATAAATTTTTATCAGAAATATTAGCAATTTTGCTTTTAATAGTTATTTGGTCCCCTTGTCTTAAAAAACGAGGTGTATTTGGAATCACCATTAATTCCTTTTGGGTGACTGCCTCCAAAGTCTGGGTTGCACTTTCTAATGTTTTGGTGTGAGCCAATAATTGCAGTTTCCATTTGGTTAAAGCTTCAGGTGTTGTGAAGCTAAAGCTTACATTACCATCTTTATCTGTCTGTAATTGTGGAAAGAAAAAGGCAGTTTCCTTAAGGTTTTTACGGATTTGGATGCCATCAAACGTTGTTGGTTTTTCTCCAAATGATTCAAAAGCGCTATCATCAGGAGCTTCACTAACCAACCCATTGATTCCACTTTTTGATTCCAATATGGATTCTTCCATTTCGTCCGATTCTAATGACATCGCAGCCATTTGTTTTCTTTCTTTTCTGCTTAGTTTTCCACCATAACCAGTAACTACAACCTCTTCTAATCGCGCATTTCCTCTAATCATTAAGTCAGGCATAAGCCCATAACCAAAATGCAATCCAAACCAATTTAATTGGTCATATGTAATAAGCGGATAACTCATGTAGTTTTTATTCTGAATGTAAATTCTGAATCCACCTTGACCAAAACTTTTACCAGCATTTTTACTATTTCTGGAAAAGTAAACAGGATTGTTAATTGGATTAAATTTCCAGCTATGGTTTCTAAACTGATCCAAAGACGCATCGTACATACTGGCTAATAATTCTGCACTGACTTTGTCACCTTTTGGTCCTTTAATCTTAAAGCTCCAGGTTTCATCTGTTCCTTGTTCTAGTTTATCTCTAAAGGTCAGGGTTTCTATTTCTAAATCGGTTTTTGGATAAGGCACAAATATTGGAGTTGTACCAGATTTGAAACTGTTAAAGGCTGAATAACTATAATGCACAGCAAAACCACCAAAATCTTTATCAGTGACAGGAATTTTTATCGATTTTATATTGTTATTAAGCTTGAATTTGTATCTGTCAATAATTTTATGGTCTTTTTCCACATCTATAAAAACCGTCAAATCCTTTGCTGCTGAAGCAATGGATAATTCAACAGTTTCATTAGGTTGGTATTCTTTTTTATATGTTGAGATACTAAACAATTGTTTATCTGCCAGCTTATCATCTTTATAGCTAAACAAAGTCGTTCTGGTTTCATCTTTTACCAACTGACCAAATTTATCCTTGCTTTCTAATTCTATTCTATATTGTCCGGATTCCCATCGTTTAATACTACCAAGTTCTATGTTTTTAGATTTATTGGTGTCGAATTTTTCAGAGAACATCAAATCGCCTTTTTCCCAATTCATGCCATTGTGTTCATCTTTATATGCATCATGAGGAAACAGATTTTTGAATTCAATTTCTGAAAACTCTTGATAATCTGGAGCACTCCAAGGTCTTGGTCTCAACACTTTATTTGGTGCCTTTAACTTGTAGATTTTTATAGTTCCTTTTGCCGGAACAAATTCACCATTTAGGTTTTTTGTATCAATAATGAGTTTGTGATCTTTTTTGATTTTATCAAGTTTCGCATCAACTGTAATGCTTGCAGTCAATGCATGATAACCAACGTTAATAATAGTTGTAGCACTTCTTGTCTCCCCATTTAAATCAGTTACATCAGCTGTAACTTCAAAATTAAAAATTGGCAGGGAAGATTTGTCCACACTTTCATCAGGCAATGCTTTAAAGGTTATTTCAAATTCACCTTTATCATTGGTTGTAGTTTCTCCGTGATTAATTTCCTGTGGTTCACTTGTAAACCAAGGTCGATACCAATAATACCAACGAGGGTATTGAATTTTTCTGTGTACCCTGTAAACCACTTTAGCATCAGTAATATTAGTGCCTGCAAAAGCCAAGGCTTCTCCTTTTACGGTCACACTATCATTAACTTTAAAAGTGTCTGTAATTGGTTTAAACTTGGTTTCAAATTTTGGTCGCTTGTATTCTTCAACCGATAAATAAGTTCTTGTTTCCATATCAACGCCACCAGATTCAGCATCAAATTCAATATGATATTGACCTGTTAAGCCATCATTTGGCAATATAAATTCGCCTGAAACTGATCCAAATTCATTAGTCTTCAATTCTATTTCTTTTACTTCCTCCTGATTAACATTGTATAGAACAGCATAAACCAACTCATTTTCTAGTACTTCGGACTTCCCATCTTTTGTTTGTATGGCTATTCCTTTAAAATAAACGATTTGTCCAGGTCTGTAAATACTTCTGTCAGTGAATAGGAAACCTTTATATGTGTCTTTTTCTTTATTATTTCTGTTGTAATATTTATTTATATAATAATCGCCGAAATAAGCTTTTTGGTTGTTTTGTGTAACTTCAACTTTTACATTTGTTAAACGACTATTATCTTTTTTAATGGCAACTTTCCCATACGAATCCGTTACAAGATTCCTGGTTTTAAAACTATCTCGATAATTTTTTTGATAAGTGATTTTTACCTTTGCTCCAACAATTGGTTCTCCATTGTTTCTGTTGATGATTTGATAGATGTTTTTATCAGTTTCGGTTTGTTCAACTAGAGCAAAATCGGTTATTTGAATCGTTTTAAATGCATAAATTTTATTGACTGAAGTTGAAGCGTAAATCAGATAAATCCCGTTATCCAGTTTAGGAAACAAAACTTCGGTTGTATGATTTTGGAAATCATTCTCGTTACGCAAAGTACTTTGCCATTTTGTGGTTTCATCTAACTTTTTGATATATTCTAATCGTTCATCTTGTCTGTACGTTTTATTGAATTGTTCAAACTGACTATGAGAGAGCTTGTAAACTTTAAAACCAAGTTCCGTCAGATTTTTATAGCTGACTAGAATTCTCGAATGTTTTTTATTTGGCAAGAAATTTTCAGTATTAAGCTGTAATTGTTTGCTTAGGATTTGTTGCTTTAGAATTTCACATTTTTTAGCACCTTTGCTTTTTGGAAAGGCAAAGATAACGGCTTTGCATAGTTCTAACGCTTCTTTAGTTTTCCACCGAAAATCTTCATTGGTTTTTGGGTTGTATTGTGAACCTTGTTGGTTAAAAATAGTGGCAATTTCAAAATTGTATAAAGCTGAAATCTCATGCTCTTTGTTTTGTTCCACTTCTTTTTTTAGAGCATCTAATAAAATGGTTTGCTTATCGCTAAATGTTGCAAATTGCTTTACAAAAAGTAAACGTTCAATATTAACATCCGCTAAAGCATTTAAGTTGTCATCTTTTAGATGAAACTGAATTAAATCCTGGTAAATTTTTAAAGCATGTAATTGCAAAGAAGAAGAATCTTGAGATTTGATGCTCAATTTTGAAAATGTATTGGCTTCACTTAAAAACTTAGGATTGTCAATTTCGAATGTATAAGCAGGTTTTGTGATGCTTGTTTCATTGGTTTTGTAAAAAGCCAAGGCATTATGATTTAGGAAATCAAATAATGTTGGTCTATAAAGTTTAGAACCCTTCTGGGTTAGCAATATATCATCAAAAGCACTTAAATTTTGCTGTTGGAGTATCAATCCGCTTTCCAATGAATTTTTGAAATGAATATGTACTTCATCAAACAACGTCTGTAGATCCCAGGTCCTGAAATCATCTTTTTCAATCTTTTCAGCTGTACTGGTTCTGTTATAGAATTTATACCTATTCTGATTAAAATATTGCCAGTAAAGATTCGCCAGCACACTCTCCAGAATATTTTTTGTTGGGAATTCGTTGTTTGTAATTTCATCTTTAAAATCATTTACTATATTCAATTGTGCATCTTCTTCAAGCGTTAATGCATATTTGCTTTTATACATCAACGTCTTTACAATTTGAGGTGAATTTTTATCTGATTTGGCTTTTAAAGCGATGTCTTCAACCACTTTTAAAGCTGATTTTGGCAAACCATCACTTTCAAATTGTTCTACTCTTTTCCATAGTTTAGGATAGTCTTTGTAATTGGATTTTTGTGCAAATGACATATTAGAAAATAGAATGATGGTTAATAATATTAAGTTTTTCATGCTTACTGTTTAAAAAATAACACTCAAAATTGATGCTAAAATTTGTATCGCAAAAACTAAAATGACCAATGTTTTCGTTTCAAGTAGTAATGCGTTAAAATATTATCAAAAAGAGTACCAATAAAGATAAATTAAATTAGATTTACCGCGAGAATAAAAAATTTAAATGCGACCGATAGTTTTCATTTTATTATTCATTACAGTTTTTGCTAAAGCTCAAACAAGCTTTCAGGAAGCGCAATCGCTTTTTATGGATAGCCAATTTGAAGCAGCAGAACCCTTGTTTAGATCGCATCTTGAAACCAATCCAAACCATTTAAAAACCATAGAATATTTGGGTGATATTGCTGGACATAAGAAGCAATGGGACAAAGCAATAAACTATTATAAAGCTCTTGTAAAAGCAAAACCTGATAGAGCAAATTATCATTATAAGTATGGTGGAGTTATGGGGATGCAAGCCTTGGAAGTGAATAAATTAAAGGCTCTTGGTATGATTGGAGATATTAAGAGAGCCTTTAAAGCAGCTGCTGAATTGGATCCAAAACATATTGATGTTAGATGGGCTTTAGTTGAGTTTTATATACAACTTCCAGGTATAATTGGCGGTAGTGAAAGAACTGCTATTTCTTATGCAGATGAATTGGAAAACCTATCGAAAGTTGATGGCTATTTGGCAAAAGGTTACATTGCAGAATACAGTAATAGACCTAATGATGCTGAGATATATTATAAAAAGGCTATAGAGGTAGGAGGTTCGGTAACCTGTTATCAAAAGCTTACCAGTCTTTATGAGAATACGACCAAAGAGCCACAAAAAGCCATTACCATTATAGAAGAATCGCAAACTAAGCATAAACGTAATGGTTTACATTACCAAATAGGTAAAGTATGTGCAAAATATAATGTCGATCTGGATAAAGGCATCAAGTGCTTGGATACATACATTAAAAACCATTCTTCTACAGATGGAGTTCCTAAATCTTGGGCTTACTATAGATTGGCTCAGATTTACAAGCATAAAGGCAACAAGGATAAGGCTCTTAAATATATTGATTTGGCTCTATCGAAGAAGCCATTGAAACCATTCAAAAAGGAAAAACAAGCCATATTATTATTGTAGTTCTTGTTCGACCCTGCATCATTGACATTTACTTCAAAACTTATTGGAATGCTAAAGTATTGTTAATTATTTTAAATTAATAGTATTACTATTATATTTGCAAATAAAAAAATTAATAAATGATTAATTTACTATCAAATTTAAGGATTGCGGTTCCAGAGTCTATTTATATAAAGGATCCTGAATCATCAAATTTAGGCAAGCGTATTGTTGAAAACAGTATAATGCTCATGGATGACATTGGATTTGATGCGTTTACGTTTAAAAAGTTAGGTGTAAAAATTGGTTCTAACGAGAGTTCCATTTATCGATATTTTGAAAGTAAGCATAAATTGTTGCTCTACCTTACTTCTTGGTATTGGGCATGGATAGAATATCAGTTAGTATTTGCAACACATAGTATATCTAATAATGAAAAAAAGCTGAAAAAGGCAATTGAAATGGTCACAAGAACAATTAAGGAGGACACCAACTTTTCTCATATTAATGAAATCATTTTAAATAGAATCGTTATTAATGAATATTCAAAGTCCTATCTAACTAAAGAGGTTGATACAGAAAACAAGGAAGGCTATTTCATTATATACAAACGATTGGTTTTACGTTTAAAAGATATGATTTTAGACATAAATCCTAAGTACAAATTTGCAGCAAGTCTGGCCAGCACAGTTGTTGAAGGAGCATTGCATCAACATTTTATAAAAGATCATTTTAAATCACTTACAGATTGTAATAAAACAGTAACACCAACTTCGTTTTTTCAGGAATTGGTATTAAAAGCAATAAATTAAGCTATGACTAATAAATTATTAACACCCTGGAGAAGGCTCGTTGGATTGCTTCAGCTTGAAAAACGTGATGTATTACAAGTTTTATATTACGCCATATTTTCAGGTCTAGTAACTTTAACCTTGCCTCTCGGTATTCAAGCCATAATAAATCTTATTCAAGGCGCACAAGTATCCACATCATGGATCGTTTTGGTTGTGCTTGTTACTATAGGCGCGGCTTTTGCAGGTATTCTTCAGCTAATGCAAATGCGCATTATTGAAACCATGCAACAACGAATTTTCACTCGTGCATCATTTGAGTTTACTTTTAGGTTCCCTAAAATTAAGATGAATGAATTACGGAATTATTATCCACCTGAACTAGCCAATCGTTTCTTTGATACCTTGAGTGTACAAAAAGGATTGGCCAAAATTCTTGTAGATATTCCAGCAGCAGTATTACAAATATTATTTGCGTTGATTCTTTTATCTTTTTATCATCCGTTTTTTATAGTATTTGGTGTATTTCTTTTAATCTTGATCTATATAGTATTCAGGTTTACTGCTCAAAAAGGTATGGATACCAGTCTCAAGGAGTCCAAGAATAAATATAAAGTTGCACATTGGATTCAAGAGGTGGCACGAGCTGTTGTAAGTTTTAAGTTATCTGGAAAAACTAATTTAGCTATTTCAAAAAACGACCAATTGGTAAGTGATTATTTAGAAGCAAGGGAAAGCCATTTTAAAATTCTGGTGATTCAGTTTATACAAATGATTGGATTTAAAGTAATCGTAACTGCTGGATTACTTTTGATTGGAGGAATATTGGTTTTAAATCAAGAGATGAATATCGGTCAATTTGTAGCCGCAGAAATTATCATTCTTTTGGTCATTAGTTCAGTAGAAAAACTAATACTTGGTTTAGAACCATTTTATGATGTATTAACATCATTAGAAAAACTTGGTCAAGTAGTGGATAAAGAGTTAGAGTCAAATCACGGAGCAGAAATAACTTTTAATGAGGATTTTAGAATTGAAATTGACAACGTAAGTTATCAAGTAGATAATCGTGAAGATCAGATTTTGAAAGATATAGTCTTCGAAATTAATTCAGGTGATAGAATATTAATAAAAGGTAAAAGTGGTTCCGGAAAATCAACCCTTTTAAGGTTAATTGCAGGGGTAATTGGACCTTCATATGGAAATATTTATGTTGATGATCAATCCTTAAAGGGAATTAATTTAAATCATTACAGATCACAGATTGGATTATCACTATCTGAAGAGTCACCATTTGAAGGTACTTTAAGAGATAATATTACATTTGGTGACACTTCGATTACTGACAAGGATATTTATGAGGCCCTCAACAATGTTGGATTGACAGAATATGTGAAGCAACAGGCAATAGGGCTCAACACTGTTTTATATCCAGAAGGAAAGCGAATTCCTTACACTGTAGCTAAAAAAATAGTATTGGCCAGAGCAATTGTTAGGAACCCTAAGCTTATTATTCTTGAAGATCCATTAGATCACTTTGAAACGGAGGAAACGAAGAGAATCATGTCATTTCTAACAGCTCCAGAAAGAGTTTGGGCTCTTATAGTTGTCAGTTTTAATGAAGAATGGACAGCTTCATGTCAGAAAATAATAACTCTTGAAAAAGGTAAAATTAAAAGATAAATACCATGCTCAATATATCTAACAATCACCTTAGTAGAACCTTTAATCTAGGAGAGTTCAAGTCTGGTAAAAAAGTACTAGGTAAAAAATACTACAAATACTTTAACAGATTTCTGTTGGCATTTACTATAGTAGGTTTCTTTATTTTGTTTTTACCTTGGACACAGAATATAACAGGTAGAGGTAATGTAACCACGCTCACACCAGATCAACGACCGCAAACAATTCAGTCACAAATACCTGGGAGGATAGAAAAATGGTTTGTGCGTGAAGGGGATTTCCTAAAAAAAGGAGATACCATCATGCGAATTTCTGAAGTTAAAAGCGAATATTTCGATCCTGATTTGGTTGCCCGTACTGCACAACAACGAGATGCTAAAGCATTCGCTGTTCAGTCCTATGTCGAAAAAGTTAAAGCTCAAGAGTTTAGAATTGCCGCATTAAGGAATGAGCGCAATTTAAAACTGGAGCAGGCCAAAAATAAATTGTTACAGTCTAAATTAAAAGTGCAGGCCGACAGTATAGATTTACAAGCCGCTAACACAAATTTGAAAATTGCACAAACCAAATATAATCGTGCAGATACTTTGTATAAGGATGGATTTGTAGCACTTAAAAATGTAGAGGATGCACGCGTTAAATTACAAGGGACTCAAGCAAAAAAAATATCACAAGAGGCTAAATTGTTAGCTAGTAAAAATGAAGTGATCAATGCCAAGGTTGAAATCTCTAGAGTTAAAGCTGAATACGCAGATAAAATCTCCAAAGCACAAAGTGATAAATTCACCGCTCAATCAAGTCAATTCGACACCGAGGCGCAGGTCTCGAAACTGGATAACGAATATTCAAACTATAAAATTCGGAATAGTATGTTATTTATCACAGCACCTCATGATGGTTTTATTAATAAGGCTATAAGAGGTGGTATAGGGGTAACGTTTAAGGAAGGTGAGGAGTTGGTTGGAATTATGCCCTCCAAGGTCGATTTAGCAGTCGAGACCTTTGTAGAGCCAATCGATTTACCATTAATTCATATTGGTGAAAAAGTAAGAGTACAGTTTGATGGATGGCCAGCTATAATTTTTAGCGGATGGCCCAATGTATCCTATGGAACCTATGGAGCAGAAGTTGTTGCTATTGAGAATTTCATTAGTGATAATGGAAAATTCCGGATTCTTCTTGCGCCAGATCCAGAAGATCATTCTTGGCCAGAAGATATTAGAGCAGGATCCGGAGCCTTTACCATGGCACTATTAGAAGATGTGCCTATTTGGTTTGAGTTGTGGCGAAGACTTAATGGCTTCCCACCAAATTATTATCAACCCGAGGAGTCACCAAAAACAACTAAAAAGTAAGCTATGAAAAGTAAACTGTTTGTTCTTTTAGTTTTCATAAGTATTTCTGGCGTTTCACAAAATGACAGTATCACTAAAGTTTTGCGATTTGATGAGTACTTGGGTTATGTCAAGAAATTTCACCCTATCGTAAAACAGGCAGAACTTGTTATTGATGAGAGTCAGGCTAAACTTATGAAATCGCGTGGTGCCTTCGATCCGAAATTTGAAGTAGACTATAACAGAAAGAAATTTAAAGGTACGGAGTATTTTGATAAGCTAAATGGGATGTTTAAAATACCAACTTGGTTTGGAGTAGAATTGAAAGCAACTTTTGAAGAGAACACTGGAGATTTTCTTAATCCAGAAGCTTTTGTTCCAGATGATGGACTGTATAGCGCAGGAGTTTCTGTACCAATTGCCAGAGATTTATTGATAAACGATAGAATGGCCTCTTTAAAACAGGCAAAATTATTTAGGGAGCAGGCGCAGGTAGATCGCGATATTTTGGTAAACAACATTCTATATGAAGCTTCACTCGTTTATTTTAAGTGGCTTCAGGCTTATAATGAGTTCAAGCTGTTTGAAAATTTCCTTAATAATGCTGAATTAAGATTCAGAGGGATTCAACGAGGTTCAGAGGTTGGTGAAAATGCGCAAATTGATGTCGTTGAAGCACGAATTGCCGTTAATAATCGTAGATTAGGATTGGAACAATCACGTGTTAAACTTATAAAAGCAGCCTTGGAATTGTCGAACTTCTTATGGCTAGGGGATAACCTACCCGTAGAGTTGCAGCCTGATGTTATACCAGATATTGAAAGCGAATCAATCATTGATTCTATATTTAATATAAATCAATTACGAGATGATTTGGTAGTAATTGATCTTCATCCTAAAATGTTGTCATTGGATTTTAAGCGTCAAAGTTTAGAGGTAGACAAACGATTAAAAACGAACAGGTTGTTACCCAAAATTGACTTGGAATATAATTTTCTATCTGAAACTCCTGATATAGCAAGATCGTTTAACACGGCTGAATATAAAGGTGGTTTAAATGTTAGTTTGCCATTGTTTTTAAGAAAAGAGCGAGGTGATCTTAAATTGTCAAAGTTAAAATTAAAGGATACCGAATTTGAAATAGATGCGACAAGAGTTAATCTTCAAAACAAGATCAATGCCTTAAAACAGGAATTGGACTCGTACGTATCTCAAAATGAAATAACTAACCAAATGGTTACCGATTATTCGAGAATGCTTGAAGCAGAGGAACGTAAATTCCAAATGGGTGAGAGTTCATTGTTTTTGGTAAACTCAAGAGAATCAAAATTAATCGATGGACAGTTAAAGGCTATTGATATTCAGAATAAATTTTTCAGTACCAAAGCCAAATTATTTAATAGTTTGGCCGTAAATCCAAATTTATAACAGCACTGATTATCATAAATAGTATCTTTGCATCTTCAGATTAAGTATATATGAATGTACATTTTATTGCTATAGGAGGCGCAGCAATGCACAATCTCGCTATTGCTTTACACAATAAAGGATACCTAGTCACTGGAAGTGACGATACTATTTTTGATCCTTCAAAATCAAGACTGAAAGCTAAGGGATTATTGCCGGAAACCTTTGGTTGGTTTCCTGAAAAGATCACCAAAGAAATTGATGCAATTGTTCTGGGAATGCATGCCAAAGCAGATAATCCGGAATTGTTGAAAGCACAGGAATTAGGCTTGAAGATCTATAGTTATCCGGAGTTTTTGTATGAACAATCCAAAAATAAGACCAGAGTGGTTATAGGTGGAAGTCATGGTAAAACAACTATAACTTCAATGATTTTGCATGTCATGCATTATCATGACAGAGATGTCGATTATATGGTTGGTGCGCAATTGGAAGGTTTTGACGTGATGGTCAAACTTACAGAGGACAACGACTTTATAGTTTTAGAAGGTGATGAGTATTTGAGTTCACCTATTGACAGACGACCAAAATTTCATTTGTACAAACCCAATATTGCTTTGTTAAGTGGCATTGCCTGGGATCATATCAATGTATTTCCAACCTATGAGGGCTATGTCGAACAGTTCAGCATTTTTGTGGACAGCATTGTAAAAGGAGGCAGCATCACTTATAATGAGGAGGATGCAGAGGTAAAGCGTGTGGTGGAAGATAGCAACAACCCAATTCGAAAAATACCTTATAATACACCAGAATACACAGTAGAAAATGGTGTAACATTGTTGGAAACTCATGAAGGCCCTATGCCCATTGAAGTGTTTGGAAAACACAACCTTAATAATCTTGCCGGAGCCAAATGGATCTGTCAGCACATGGGAATTGATGAAGATGATTTCTACGAAGCCATTGCAACCTTTAAAGGAGCTAGCAAACGCATGGAAAAAATTGCTGAAAGCATAAATACTGTAGTTTTCAAGGATTTTGCACATTCGCCAAGTAAAGTTGAAGCTTCAACTAAAGCGGTAAAAGAACAATATCAGGAAAGAACTTTGATTGCCTGTTTGGAATTGCACACATATAGTAGTTTAAATGCTGAATTTTTAAAGGAATACAAAGGTGCTTTGGACGCTGCAGATATTGCAGTAGTTTTCTATTCTCCACATGCCGTTCAAATTAAGAAATTAGAAGAAGTCACACACGAACAGATTGCCAATGCCTTTCAACGTGATGATTTGATTATTTATACTAATCCAGACGATTTTAAAAACTTTTTATTCTCGCAGAACTTTAATAACAAGTCCATATTACTGATGAGTTCTGGTAATTATGGCGGCTTGGATTTTAATGAGGTTAAGGGGTTAATTAAATAATCCTTAGTCGAAATTTAGAGATTTAATAATTTCAATCGCTCTTGTCTCATCTTTAGAATCAACATAAATTTCTATGCTTCCAAATAGTTTTGCATACGCAGAATCGGTTTTATCAATATCAAAAAATGAAATGCCTTCTTCTGATAAGGCATTTTTAATTCCCAAAATTTCTATTTGAGATTTTCCTGAAAAGATCTTTTTTTTGTCTGTTACCATATTTTAAATGCGTTTACATCAATTTATTTTAGTTTTTCTTTAAAAAAAGTAATGGTTCGTTGCCAGGATAGATCGGCCGCTTTTTTATCAAAACGAGGGGTCGTGTTGTTATGAAAACCATGATTTGTTTTAGGATACATATGCGCTTCGTAATCAATATCATTAGCTTTTAAAACCGCTTCAAATGCAGGCCAGCCAGCATTAACTCTGGTATCTAATTCGGCATATTGCAACAATAAAGGGGCTTTTATTTTTACAGCGTCTTCATCAGAAGGTTGTCTGCCATAATAAGGAACAGCGGCACCAAGATCAGGTAGTTTTACAGCCATCATACCAGATATCCAGCCACCAAAACAAAAGCCAACGACTCCAACCTTTCCAGAACAATCTTTATGGTTTTTAAGATAGTTATAAGCTGCGATAAAATCTTCTAACATTTCATTTCTATCCCTTTGTTTTTGTAAAGTACGACCATCATCATCATTTCCCGGATAGCCACCAAGTGGTGTTAATGCATCTGGAGCCAAACTTATAAAACCTTCAACTGCTGTTCTGCGCCCAACATCTTCAATGTATGGATTTAATCCTCTGTTTTCATGCACAACAACTACTCCTGGTAATTTGATTTTCAGATCTTTGGGTTTGGACAGTAGTCCTTTGATAGTGCCACCTCCTTTTGGTGATTCATAAGTTATATAGTCTGAATCTATTCTTGGGTCGTCCTGTTTTACTAATTTTGTATCCTTATAATTTGGGGACATAAAACTTAATAAAGAAGACACCGTTAATCCACCCACAGCATAAAGGGAAAGTTTCTCTACAAATTGTCTGCGATCAAGTTTATTGTGAGCATAATCATCATATAGATCGAATACCTCTTGACTGATGTGTTCCTTTTTTATGTCTTTCATGAGTCAATTTAATAAAATTTAAAATAATGTCAACAAATAGCCTACAATTGCGCCACCTAATACTATAAAGGCACTATTGAGTTTTTTAAAATAGAAGACTGATATTAAACTGGTTAAGGCTATAACAATGGTTCTCCAATCGGTTAGGGTATCTTTCCCCATTTGTATGCATACAGCAATTATTAAGGCCACAGCAGCCACGTTTACAGCATCCAGAAATGTACCAATAAATTTTGATTTTCGCATTTTAGGAATGATTGGATTCAGTATTAAAACAAATAAAAAGGAAGGAAGAAATATTCCAATAGTTGCAGCCAAGGCTCCCGAAATACCATTCATTTGCCAACCAATAAAAGTGGCTGTTGACAAAACTGGTCCAGGTGTAAATTGCCCTACAGCTACGGCATCAATGAGTTCTTGCCTTGTCAGCCAGCCATTGCTCACCAATTCAGAATCCAGAAACGCAAACAATACATAACCACTTCCATATAAAATGGCTCCTACTTTTAAAAAGGTGAGGAATATTTTTATACTCCCGATTTTTAATGGGTCTGCTAATTGCAAAAATATTAATGGAATAAATGAGTTGATACTTGTGGTTTTCCTTTTAACTATATAAAGTAACAAGCCAACAAATCCGAACCCGAACAGCACAATTATTTCATTTACTCCCAATAGACAAAATGTAATGGATAATATTCCTAAAATCGCAAGTTCATAATTTTTAATGGCTTTTTTACCTAGTCTGTAGGCAGCCATTATAATAATGGAAATAACTGCGGGTTTAATACCATAGATAAAAGGTTCGACTTCAGGTAATTGTCCATATTGCTGGTACAACCAGGCAAAAACAGCTGTTATGACCACAGCTGGAAAGATAAAACTGATCCCAGCTATAAATAAGCCTTTCCAGCCTCCACGTTCGTGTCCGCAATGCATGGTCATTTCGGTTGAATTTGGTCCGGGAATTAAGTTGGTTGCACCAATTAGATCCAGAAAGTGTTCGTGAGTCATCCACTTTCTTTTTTTAACCACTTCATCTTCCATCATAGCAATATGTGCTGCCGGACCACCAAACGAAATGCAACCCAGTTTAAAAAAGAGTTGAGCGATTTCCTTAAGCTTATTTTTTTCTGACATCTTTAATTCTTAATTCACTCAAATTTAAAAAATCGAATTCAAAAAATCTCATTAACCCATATTTTGTCTAAAATTAAAAATTCGCAATCGAATACAACATCTTTGGTAAATTTGTATAAAAAAGTGAAACGTAATTAAATATTTTTAAACCAGATATCAATTACTGAGAGTATAAGAATTGAAATAAATAATTCAACGAGTTAATAATAAAATACTTAAATACTTTATATTTTTAATTCTTAGATTTTAATAATATCTTTCGTTTTGAAATGCCAAATCATAAAGATTTGAAGACCGTAAAAATGAGCAAACAATGAAGAGGTTTTTTTTAATTGGAATTACATCAGTATTATTTTTTAATACCAGCGCACAAATTAGTTTTGAAGACCAGGCCACAAATTTAGGAATAGGAACTTCTTGTGGAACTACCTACTTGGGTAATGGTGTAACTTTTCATGATTTTGATAATGATGGTTGGGATGATATAACTTTGACAAAAGAAAATGGACAATCATTTAGTTTTTATAAAAATGTAAATGGCAGTTTTCAGGAATCCACTTTGAATATCCCGGCAATCACACACCAAACAAAACAAATTAATTGGGTAGACTATGACAATGATGGTGATAAAGATTTGTTTATTACAAGCGATACGGACGGAAATAGACTATTTGAACATACCGGGAACTTTGATTTTCAGGATGTAACAGCTGCATCGGGTATCTCTTCTGCTAATATGTTTTCATATGGATCCTCATGGGGAGATATCAATAATGACGGTTATTTAGACCTATTTGTTTCTAACCGTACGAATACAATACCAAATAAACTCTATAAGAATAATGGTAATGGAACGTTTACAGATGTAAGTGTTACAGCGGGAATTGATCAAACAGCAGTAGCATCATTCTGTTCTGCATTTTTTGATTTAAATAACGATGGTTATCAGGATATATATGTTTCTAATGATAAGCCTCAAAATCCGAATAAATTATATAAAAATGATGGTGACGGTACATTTACAGACATTAGTGCGAGTTCTGGCACTAATATAGGTATTGATGCTATGACGGTTACTATTGGTGATTTCAATAACGACAGCTGGTTTGACATTTATGTATCTAACAATCCGGATGGAAATGTTTTATTTAAGAATAATGGCGATGATACCTTCACAGATATTGCGCAAAGCTCCGGAACCATATTTAATAGTGTCGGTTGGGGTGCTTCGTTTTTTGATGCCGATAATGATATGGATTTAGATCTATATGTTTGCGGCATGTTTGACGATTCTCAAAGTACTTTTTTAACTGGAGCCTTTTATGATAATAATGGTAATGAGACCTTCACTTTAAGTAATTCATGTTTTCCAGGTGACGGTAGAGCCAGTTTTTCAAGTGCAGTTGGAGATATAAATAATGATGGACTGCCGGACATGATAGTAACAAATAATGATGATGAAAATATATTTGTTTGGAAAAATAAGACCACAACGTCAAACAATTGGTTAAAGGTAAACCTGGAAGGGACTACTAGCAACAAAGAGGGAATAGGTTCTGTAATAGAAATGTCTGCTAATGGAACCTCGTACTATAGATATTTAATATGTGGTGAAGGGTATCTATCTCAAAATTCTGGAACTGAAATTTTTGGATTAGGTTCAAATGTGATAGCAGACTATGTAAAAGTGACTTGGTTAAGCGGATCAGTAGATATTCTTTATAATGTTAATGCAAATCAAGTATTGAATATTATAGAAGGGTCAAGTCCGTTATCAATAGAAGATAAAATTTTAGAAGAAGTAAATATTTATCCTAATCCGGTTGCAAATATTCTTAATATTGAGTCTCATGAACTATTAGATATAGAATTATATGATGTTCTTGGGCGAAAACAAAATTTAAAATACTTAGACAGCTCAAAGCGCATTGACGTTTCTTTTTTGATGAATGGATTGTATTTTCTTCAGCTCAAAAAAGATAAGGAAAAAGCTATATATAAGATTATTAAGCAATAGTTGTCACATCTAAATAATACGATGCAGACCGGATTAAAAAATCGTTTTTAAGAAATCCTCAATACTTTGTTGATTAACTCTTATTAATTCTATTCGAGCATTTTGGATATCGCTTGGCTTTTTGTCTTGAGAGAGTTTGAACTTTCCTTCCCATTCATCAATACAGATTTCAAACATTTTAATATAATCCAGATTTCGTTCCATACTTGGGTTATCAGCTTCTAATACATATTTATGATCTGGTGCTTCAAGAAATTCGGTCATTTTAATGAGTGATTCTTTTAAAGCTTCTTTGCTTTCAATTCTTACAACAGTACCTTTTAAATGTACTTTTATATAATTCCAGGTTGGTAATTGTGTTGTGGTGTATATACTTGGTGAAATATAACATTGCGGACCAGAAAAAATGATAGTGACTGGATTATTGTCTTTCATCAAATCAGCTTGCGGATTGAACCTATCAATATGACCAATGAGTTTTCCCTCTTCATCATAAATTAATGGTAAATGTGTGATAAGTGGCTCATTATTTATTACAGAAACAATCGTCGCTAAAGGATAGGTTTTTATGACTTCAATTAAATGAAGTTTGTCATTATCCTGATGATGCTTTGGTGGATAATTCATTTTATCAAATTATTGCGTCTGAAATTTACAATATTTATATTTACTTCATGACGGATAAACCACAATCCTTTTCTATTAAAAACTGGAATCAAGACGATCAGCCAAGAGAGAAATTACTGTACAAAGGGAAATCTGCCTTAAGTGATGCCGAGCTAGTAGCCATTTTAATTGGTTCTGGTAATAGAGATGAAAGTGCTGTGGCATTATGTAAACGTGTATTGGCAAGTGTTGATAATAACTTAAGTGAATTGGGAAAACTTTCTGTTAAGCAACTCATGGATTTTAAAGGAATAGGAGAAGCAAAAGCAGTTTCTATTGCAGCTGCAATGGAACTGGGCAGACGCAGAAGAGGAGAGGAGGCTCTTGAGAAAAAGAAGATTACCTCAAGTGCTTCTGTATTTGAATTGATGCAGCCCGTTATTGGAGAGTTACAACATGAAGAATTCTGGATAATTTATCTAAACAACTCTAATAAAGTCCTGCAAAAGCATCACCTGAGTAAAGGAGGTATTACAGGAACCCTGGTAGATGTCAGATTAGTTTTAAAAAATGCACTTGAAAATGGAGCAACAAGCATTATTTTAGTACATAATCATCCATCAGGTACATTAAAGCCTAGTTCGGCTGATAAGCAATTAACACAAAAGTTAAAAACTGCATCAGAAAGCTTGGATATAAAAGTATTAGACCATTTAATTGTAACCGAAAAAGCCTACTTTAGTTTTGCTGATGAAAATCTGATATAAATGCTGTTAGTTTACTCTCATAAAATTACTCCAAGACTAAAGTATACTTTTAAACAAATTTGTACAAGAATATTGGGTATACCAGTTATTTTTACTACAAAGGTTGAAGACTTTATTGCTCACAAGAGCTTAAAGATGTCTTATACCAATCAGCCATTAGCAAATGAATTTCATGTAAAAAGTCACAGGATATTATTTGAACAAGGATTGTCTGATATTGAAATAAATGTGCATGATTGGGAAGATTCAAAATGCTTTTTTTTAACTAACGATAAAAGCAGTCTTCCTTATGATATTTTTGCAGCAACTTTTTACTTAATAAGTCGGTATGAGGAATATTTACCTCATGTAAAGGATGAATATGGTCGCTATATTGTAACAGAGAGCATCGCTTATAACAATGGGTTCTTAAAGAAGCCGGTGGTAGATATATGGGCAATTAAATTCAGATCGGCTTTGAAAGCTAAATTCCCTGATTTTAAATTTCCGGAAAGGAATTATAACGTACAACCAATTATTGACGTCCCTATATCGCATAGTTTTAAATTAAAAGGGATTATGCGAACAATTGGTGGGACAATTAAAGATATATTTAGATTTAAATTTTCTCATTTGTATCAACGCTATGCTGTATTATTCGGATTTATTAAAGACCCATTTAATACCTTTAGTTACATTATAAATAAACAAAAGCATAGTAAAAGCAAGTTTATCGTATTCTTTTTAATTGCTGACTATTCTACCTATGATAAGAACATCAATATCAATAAAAGTGAGTTCCAAAGTTTGATAAAATCTGTCGGTGATTATAGTAATGTTGGATTGAAAGCTTCCTATTTATCTATAAAAGATTCCCAACTTTTGAAAAAAGAAAAATCAGTAATGGAATCTATTATAAATACAGATTTAAAAGTAACAAGATTCTCTCATAATAAGTTTATATTACCTGAATCGTACAGGCACCTGATCGATTTGGAAGTATCTGAGGATTATTCAATGGGTTATTTAAACAATAATGGGTTTAGAGCAGGAACGTGCACACCATTTTTATTTTACGATTTAGATTATGAAATTCAAACACCATTGAGAATTTGTCCATTTCATGTAATTGATTTTGCCTTGTTAAAAAAAGCATCCCTGCTGGATAAAAAACAAGAATTGCAAAGTATAATTGATGAGGTTAAAAAAGTACAAGGTACCTTTACATCAATTTTTCATAATTACACATTTAGTAATGATGCAAGATGGTCAGGATTTAAGGAATTATTTAATTTAATTTTGGAATCACAGGATGAAGTTAACTAGCGTAAAAGACGTATTTTTTGATCTGGATCATACACTTTGGGATTTTGACAAAAATTCGGCACTTACTTTTAAAAACATATTTAACAGCAACCAGATTGATATAGATCTAAAAACTTTTTTAACTATTTATGAACCTTTAAATCTTAATTACTGGAAGCTTTACAGAGAGGATAAAATTGATAAGGCAAGTTTGAGGTATGGTAGACTTTTTGATACATTTAAAACTTTGAAAATATCTATTTCTGATGCGACTATCCACAAACTATCAGAAGATTATATTTCAAATTTAACCTCATTCAATTATCTGTTTGAAAGTACAGTGGAGATATTGGAATATCTAAGTCCTAATTATAATCTTCATATCATTACGAATGGTTTTAAAGAAGTGCAACATGGTAAATTAAGCAAATCTAATATAGATCATTATTTTGATACAGTAACTAATTCTGAAATGGTGGGAGTTAAGAAACCAAATCCTAAAATATTCAATCATGCCTTAGAAGCAGCAAAAGCGAATGCAGAAGAAAGTGTTATGGTAGGTGATAATTATGAAGCTGATATTTTGGGAGCTTTAAATTTTGGTTTGGATGCCATCTGTTTCAATTATCATAATGAAAAACTGGACAATCACATTAAAAGTGTAAACCATTTAATGGAATTAAAAAAATACCTTTAAAATATTAATCCACATGAAAGCTAAATTATTATTGACCATAGTCTTATCCCTATTCATTCTAACAGCTAAGGCACAGACCAATATAAACGCTTATAAATATGTTGTTGTACCAAAAAACTACGATTTTTTAAAAGAAGCTGATCAATACCAATTGAATTCTTTAACTAAATTCTTATTTAACAAAAATAAATTTAATGTATACTTTGATGATGAAAATTTGCCGGAAGATTTATTTAAAAACAGGTGCTTAGCCTTGTATGCCAATGTTTTAATAGATAAGAGCCTGTTTAGAACCAGATTGACTGTTGAATTAAAAGACTGTTATAATAATGTGGTTTTTGTTTCAAGGGAGGGCTCTTCAAAAGAAAAGAACTATAAAAAAGCGTATCATGAATCACTACGAGATGCCTTTAATTCTTTTAAAAGTTTAAATTATTCTTATGATCCTTCAATTTCAGAAAAAGATGATCACCAAGGTGACCAATCGAGTGAGAAACAATTAAATGATACCAAGGTAGAAGTTAAAACACCTGATTCAGAAAAACCAATTGTGATTATTCCAGAAGTTAATAAAATGCCTGAAACACGGGCAATAAATGAGTCTCCTAAAATGATGGAGAACATTAAAGCAAAGGAAAAAATAGAAACTTCGGGACTACCTCAAAAAGAGGATGCCAATGTTAAAAATATATTATATGCTCAAGCTATAGAAAATGGTTTCCAACTGGTTGATAACTCACCCAAGATAGTTTATACCATTTTTTATTCTGGAAAAAAGAATATCTATATAGTACAAGGTAAAGATGCCGTAATTTACCAATTGAATGATACATGGGTAATTGCAGAACAACTTGCAGATAAACTAGAAGTCAATAGTTTAAATATAAAATTCTAGTAGTTATACTTATCCTTCCATCTAGATTTTAAAAATTCTCTAAGGCTGTTTTCTCTGGCATTGTTTCCGGGATCGTAAAGCTTGGTGTTTTTGATCTCGTCTGGCAGAAACTCATGTTCAGCAAAATTTTTCTCATAGTTGTGAGCATATTTGTAATCGTCACCATATCCCAGTTCTTTCATAAGTTTGGTCGGGGCATTTCTTATACTTAAAGGCACAGAAAGGTCACCAGTTTCCTTAACTATTTGTTGAGCATTGTTAATGGCTTGATAAGAGGCATTACTTTTTGCTGAACATGCCAAATAGGTGGCACACTGACTTA
Organism: Flavobacteriaceae bacterium; assembly: GCA_013043005.1. Classification (GTDB taxonomy): domain Bacteria; phylum Bacteroidota; class Bacteroidia; order Flavobacteriales; family Flavobacteriaceae; genus Site-B1. Next base: position 21,360 of record JABDOZ010000040.1, read on the forward strand.
AGATTATCCTGGATTCTGGATAGCCAATTGTTGATACAGCCTGAAAGGTATTATTGGCCATAACCAGTGCCGTTGGGTTGGCATTCCCAATATCTTCACTGGCCAGAATCAGCATGCGCCTTGCAATAAATTTAAGATCTTCACCGCCTTCAATCATGCGTGCCAGCCAATAAACAGCTGCATTGGGATCACTACCTCTGATTGACTTTATAAATGCTGAGACTATATCATAGTGCTGCTCGCCGGTTTTATCATATCTAACTGTATTCTGTTGAACTTTTTGTAGAACTGCATCATTAGTTATGGAGACAGTATCAGATTGTTCGGCATTGACTATTAACTCAAAAATATTAAGCAATTTTCTGGCATCACCTCCGGAAAGTCTCAATAAAGCATCCGTTTCCTTAAGTTTTATCTTTTTTTCAGATATATAGTCATCTATTTCTATTGCTCGCTTTAAAAGGGTCTCTAAATCGTTTTTATTAAACGAATTCAAAATATAAACCTGACAGCGGGACAACAACGCAGGGATAACCTCAAAACTTGGGTTTTCAGTGGTGGCACCAATTAATGTGACCCATCCTTTTTCAACAGCTTGCAATAAGGAATCTTGTTGTGATTTGCTAAATCTATGAATCTCATCAATAAATAGAATAGGGTTTTTGGTTGTAAACAAACCACCACTTTGCTTGGCCTTTTCAATAACTTCACGAACATCTTTAACACCAGAATTAATGGCACTTAATGTATAGAAAGGGCGTTCAGATTCAGAGGCAATAATATTGGCTAAAGTTGTTTTTCCTGTTCCAGGAGGACCCCAAAAGATCATAGATGGAATAAGACCTTGCTCTATTTGTTTTGTTAGAGCACCATCTTTTCCAACCAGATGATTTTGACCTAAGAAATCCTTCAATGATTTTGGTCTTAAGCGTTCTGCCAGAGGTTGATTCATCTAATAAAATTACAGTAAATTCCTGTGAAGACAGGAATCTTGGTCTAAATATTTTATTTTTTATGTTTTCAGTAGTCTATCTAATACAACCATGACAAATTAACACTGGATTAAATAATGGTCAACTATTTGCTATCTTTAATTTAATAATGAAAAAAAAGGAACATTTCACATTTTCAAATGGTGTAATAGTCTATCCATTGCTATTTGTACTTCTTATCTGGATTGTATTCTGGTATGAAATACGGTTTGGAGAGAATTTTACTGGTTTTGGAATCTACCCTCAAAAAATAAAAGGATTAATAGGCATTATCTGCAGTCCATTTATTCATGGAGACATAAAACATCTGTATCATAATACGATTCCTTTGTTTATTTTGTCTGCAGCTTTGTTCTATTTCTATCGTCCTATTGCATGGAAAATTCTTGTATTTGGCATTCTGCTCTCTGGAATATTGACCTGGCTTATAGGCAGACCTGCTTATCATATTGGAGCTAGTGGACTCATTTATGTTCTATTTAGTTTTACGTTCTTTAAAGGCATATTTGCTAAACACTATAGGTTAATAGCTTTGTCTTTGCTGGTAATTTTTCTGTATGGTAGTTTGGTCATGTATGCACTTCCCATTAAAGATGGTATTTCGTGGGAAGGGCATTTAGCCGGATTAATAACGGGATTAATTTTTGCTTTGATCTTTAGGAGAGAGATTGCAAAACCTAAAAAATATGTTTGGGAACGAGAAGATTATAATGAAGATGACGATGAATTTCTAAAACATTTTGATGAGGAAGGAAATTTTATTGAACATAAAAATGTTGAAATAGAGGAGGAGAAACCTGAAATAAAATATACTATAAAAAAAGACAAAGATTAAAGACGTTGTCTTACCACTTCATATAGAAACGCACCACAAGCCACCGATACATTAAGTGATTCTATTTCGCCTAGAATGGGTAGTTTTGCTTTATCATCAGCCAACTTGATCACAGAAGGATTAATACCTCTTCCTTCAGAGCCCATAACAATAGCGCAAGGTTCTTTAAAGGATATATCGTAAATTGTATTGTTTGTTTTTTCGGTAGCGGCAATAACTTTAATTCCACTTGCTTGTAGATGGAATAAGGCATCTTTAATATGATCTACCTTACAAATTGGGACTTTAAAAACAGCACCAGCACTTGTTTTTATGGTATCTCCCGAAACTGGAGCACCACCTTTTTTCTGAATAATAATACCATCGACACCAGTGCACTCTGCAGTTCTGATGATTGCTCCAAAATTTCTGACATCACTGATTTGATCCAATAATAAGAATAGTGGAGTTTTTCCTGATTCAATAACCTGCAAAACCAAATTATCCAGATCATGAAACTCAATAGGAGACATATTAGCAACTACACCTTGATGATTGTTTTGAGTAAGCCTGTTCAATTTTTCAACAGGAACATAGGAGACATTGATTCCTTCTTTTCTTAACAGTGATTCCAGCTCCTTGAATGTATCACCTCTAAGACCCTTTTGAATAAAAACCTTGTCAATGGTCTTGTTAGCATTTATAGCTTCTAATACGGCTCGCAGACCATATATTCTTGTTTCCTGTTCCATTGCTGCAAATGTATAAAAAAACCACCTGGAAAAGGTGGCTTTTTATAGTCAGTAAAATTATTTTACTGTTTAATTATTCTTCTAGTCATAACATTATTATTAGAAAAAACTTTGGCTACATACATGCCTGAAGCCAAACTTGCCAACTCAATACGTTGGGAATTTAATTTGGTTTTAACTAATGTGCCAAGCATTGAATAGATTTCAATTTTTGAGATTTGTTGCTTCGATTCAATATTAAGGTAATCTCTAACAGGGTTAGGATACATAGTGGCAAAAGAATCAAACTCATTATCAACACTTAACAACGAGCAACCGCTTAGATCAGGATTTAATTCAATTGGATCTCCTGGAGCAAGGTCTTTTCCGGCAAAAGCAGCATAATTCATAGGGAATTTAAATGCCCTGAATACTAGATTGAAAAAGGGCGGTGAATCTCCCTGACTCAATATTCCGTTTGTAGAGTCTGGATTCACATATTCCCATACGATATTATTACTTGAATCTAATTCAAAGAAATAACCAGAATCTCCGTCGCAAATTAGTGTATTACCGTTAGGAAGTCTTTGCGCACTGGATAAAATTGCTGAGAAAAAATTTTCCGGATCAACAGGGTCCACATAGGTCCATTCAGCAGCTGAAGGCCCGAATCCATTTACCATATCATAACTATAGAAACCTGGTGACGTGACAGGTGGTGAAATAATATTAATGGCAGAAAATCTAATAGAATTTCCGTTATTGAAAATAAGAAGTTTTCCAGCATCTACTAATCCATCCGGGATCCAATGAGGATGATGTTGACTGTATAACGTCCTATCACTATCATCTCCCATATCATAGGCTTGAGGGTTTCCCCACCTATAGAGAAAATCGCCACCCTTACCATAAGTTCCACCTGAGCTGGAAGCAGCTTCCAGGGTTGTAGTTGAGTGATCAATTATATACAATTCATCCAAAAGTCTTGAGCTTAGAATAATTTGATCCAGATTAGAATTATATTGTATAGAATTTATGTGCAGCCAATTGGCATTACCAATTTCATTATTTAGGAAATTAATATCTAATAATTCTGGATGATCTTTTACAACCCCAAAATTGTCTTTTGTATTATCAAAATCTTGTATTAAATGGTCATTAATATTCCATTCCCAGACTATATTTGCCTGATTGGTTCCAAAAGGTTCCAATTCCAATATTTGCTCGTTATACAATTTTCCTTCTAAAATAATTGAAGGATCACGACCAGCTTGAATAGCTTCCAGATTTGTCATGGTTGTAACCGCCAACATTAAGATATTTCCGTTAGGTAAGGGAAATATATCATGATGTTGTGCAACAGTAGGTGAAGAATGTGTGTATTCCCATATTAAATTGTTGTCCCAATCAAATAATTCTAGTTTTCCACCAACACCACCAAATTGAATATCATCGTTTGGAATTCGCCCCGTCCTAAGTAAGTTGCCATTCTCCAGTAAATAAACAGATGCTCCCGGAAAAAATGTACTTGTCCATTGGTGAACTACTTCACCACAGTTATTTATCAAATAGGTTTCTGTAGAATTAAGGGGAGAAAAAAGAGTATAGCCATTGAATGAGCCTATGTCATTTCTTAAAGCCCCTAAAGTATTTTGTGAAAACGACGAATAAGTAATGAAAAGTAAGGAAATTAATATGTAATATTTTTTCATTTTTTATTTCAAATTTAAACAAAAAAACCACCAAAAAGGTGGTTTTTTATTAGTACTATATAACTTATATCTATGGACAAGCATTTGTACCACTTACAATAAGGCCTGGAGTTGGAATTCCTGAATAATCCTGAGTTCCATCTATATATTCAGTACCGTCTGGTGCAGTTAGTTTATAGTAATTTTCACTTTCCCATCCTGGGCCACCACCAGTTCCACCACCAGATACATAGGTGAATGTGTAATCTTCTCCGTCAGTGATTCCAATTTCAAAATCAGATGATGCTCCTGCACAGGCATATGTTGTAGTTACACCTTCTGTAACTAATTCAACATACCCGCCATTCCAGCCATCACCGTAGGTGTCAGTCGTTTCTAAGAACCATGAGCAAAATACCCAGTCTTCAATTGTTAATGATAAATTAGTGTCACCAATAACTTCATAAGTATCTGGAACTGCTAAAGCACCAATTAAAAGTTCTAGACTTTCATCACCTTCTTCATCCAAATCTTTGGTTATAGTAATTGACATTTGTCCTGTTGTTCCGTAAGCAGGAACCTCACCACTAATTATTTCATAATCTTCATGTAAAACCGCATTTCCTCCAACTTGTTCTGCTGTAAAAACAGTAGATGAACCTATGGCTCTATCCATTGTAATATCTACTACAATTACAGTCTCATCTAATTCAGATGCAGTTGTAGTGCTTATATTATAGGAAACTCTTGGCTTTAGACTTTCATCAGTAATACCTGCAGGATCTTGTTTTGCCATTTCCGCATCACAAGCAAACAACAGTACCGATAATAAAGCTACTTTTAATATATTTTTCATTGTATATGTCTTTATTTTAATTAATTAAGTTATTATAGAGGTACATAAGTTCCTGTACATGTTACATCACCACTACCAAAGCTTACCGCATAATTAATGATCAGTACTCCAGTATCAGGATCTACAGAACCAGGAAGTGTTTGATATACATCATTGCTATAAAAACCTTGTGCTAAATCTTGATCTGGCACAGTGATCACATTACATACATCAAAGAAATTGAATCCTTGATCTGGCGCTATACTTCCTACAGCCCATCTGTAAATACTTTCAGTCTTATAATATCCCAGATCCACTTCAGTAATTTCCTCATCAGGGAATATTGCATCCGGTCCGTTATCTCTAACTGTTGTTAAGAAATAAGTTCCGGCAAGATCAGAATTACACAGATATGCTATATCAACTCGAATAAGGCTGCCATTAGCAACAACATTATCGCCTGAAGCACTCGTTGCTTTTAAATATATCACAGGATCTACATCTACAGGAGCTGTTATACCCTCTGTTAACAATGTAATAGGAAGTGTACCCAAATAATTATTAGCACGTGTTAATGTAATACTGGTTTGATCCAGTCTAAAATTAAATCCTTCAACAGCCGTTGAGGAAGCGTCTACACCAATTGTTAAAGCAACATCACCCTGCATTTCTGCAATAGAAGGCCCTTTAACCTGAACTCTTAGATCAAATGTGTATTCATCGTCATTGGTAATACCGGCTATTGTGGCACTACCATCTGAGAAACCAGCTACAAGTGGTCCCTGGTCATTACCGTCTTGTGGTGCTTCATCGTCTACTAAACACGAAGTAAACAAGAGAGTAACAATTAAAACTGTAAATAAATAATTAAATTTTTTCATAATATTTTTTTTTATTAATTAGCCCAAAATATTTTATCCGTAAATGCATTAGATTGATTTGGCACATTGGCATTATTGGATGTCACCTCACTTGCAGGATAGAATAACCTTACCGGTCTGTCCGGAGTAGAAGCTAAAGCAGAAATTGGTAGATCAGATGGGAATCCGGTTCTTGAATAATCAAACCAAGATTGAATAGCATCTAAACTATTTGTTGCCAACCATTTTTGTGTAATGATCGCCTCTATTTTATCTGGAGAAGCTGCCCAACTTACATTAGCAGTTGGTTGTCCATAATATGCACTGGCATCACCTGCTCCTAAATAATCAAATGAAGCCTGAATGCCATTTTCATATGCTGTTTGAGCATCACCAGTTAAATATCCTCTTTGAATAGCTTCAGCTTGCAAGAAATAAGAATCTGCAGCCAGGAATATAGCAGCTGGTTGACTTGGACTTACCAAAATGCCAGGTCCAAGATTTGAAACCTTAGAAGGTTCAAACTGGTCTACAACCGGGTTATCATAATCTAGCAATCCCTGGAAAACGCCCAAGTGACCAGTAGCTGGCTCTTCATAGATATAATCAATTCTGGGATCGTTTCTGTCCTGAAGATATTGCAAGATATAATCTGTAGCACAGGTAGCGTCATTGTTGTTGATAATGCCACCGGCAGTGTCAAATCCATAATTATCCCATATAGGACTTTGTTTGTTGTCATCTTGCGAATATCCTGGTTGTACCATCACGTCATCAGACATAAATCCTATTGCTGCCATACCAGAGAAATCACCTCCGCCTTGTCTAACTAAAACACGCAATTTAATGGTATTGGCAAAGACTTTCCACATATCCATATCACCGCCAAAAGTTATATCATCACTACCAGGTACCAATGCATCATCTCCGGCTCCATCAATCATCATAATAGCTTCATCTAAGGTGGCTATAATGCCAGTATAAACTTCTTGTGCATCATCATATTTAGGAGTTGGATTACCACCTCTCAATAACGCTTCAGAATAAGGGATGTCGCCATAAATATCAACTAGGATCTGAAAATGGAAGCTTTCCATGATCTTACCAATTGCACGGTAATTCACATTTTCGTCTCCACTATAGCTTCTTAATGCAGCGTATTGCTTCAAGGCATTTCTAT
>JABDOZ010000094.1 GCA_013043005.1 Flavobacteriaceae bacterium
TGAGGCTGATTAATACCTATTGATTATAGCCAAACCGTTTTAACTGTCTCTGGTTGCTTCGCCAGTTCTTGTTGACCTTAACATAGAGCTCCAGATGAACCTGCTTACCAAAGAATTTTTCCAGATCTTTTCTGGCCTCTACGCCTACTCGCTTTAAAGCAGAACCTTTGTGACCGATTATGATACCTTTTTGGGTCTCTCTTTCAACCATGATGATGGACCGAATACGAATAATTTTATCTTCTTCAAAGAATTCCTCCGTATCCACTTCAACCGCATAAGGAATCTCCTTTTTGTAGTGCATCAGAATTTTTTCGCGAATGGATTCGTTCACAAAAAAACGTTCCGGTTTATCTGTCAACTGATCCTTTGGATAAAAAGCTGGTGATTCCGGAAGTAATTCAATGATCCTGTTAAAAACTTCTTTTACATTAAATCCGGTTAGTGCTGAAATCGGGAAAAATTCGGCATTAGGCACTTTTTTCTGCCATAAGTCTGCCTGCTCCTCCAACTTCTCCTGGTTGGAGGCATCTATTTTATTCAGTAATAAGAGGACTGGAATTTTCGAGTTGGTTATTTTATTAAAAAAGGCTTCGTCTTTGAGTTCTTTTTCACCGATCTCAACCATATAGATAAGCACATCGGCATCTTCAAAAGCAGACTTAACAAAGTCCATCATGCTCTCCTGCAACTCATAGGCCGGTTTTATAATTCCCGGCGTATCAGATAATATAACCTGGAAATCGTCACCATTTACAATTCCTAAAATTCTATGACGCGTTGTTTGCGCCTTAGACGTAATAATAGATAGTTTCTCACCAATAAAGGCGTTCATCAAAGTAGACTTCCCTACATTGGGATTGCCTATTATATTTACAAAACCAGCTTTATGCATTCAATTATATTTGGATGCAAAGGTAAGGCTAAATATTTGGTAATTTTTAATGTGTCAGATCAATGAAAGGTAAAATTATCGAAAATATCCTCCCTTGATCCCGAAAATTTAATATCGTAAATAGCAGATCCTTTCCAGCGAAACTTTTACCTCCTTACTTAACATGTAAATTTGAATACCCAAAGTTGAAACCTAAATGCGATAATTAAAAGTGTACCCTCAATTAATAGTATGTTTAAGGTACATATCCTTTAAAACTTCTCTAAAACCAACTATTCCTGATCTGGAGGATTTAATTTGAAATAAGCTTAACGCTAAAATGAAATTGAAGTTTTATCTTAGTAGCGCTAATATTTATTATTTATTGCTTTCTCTATGCTTTTATATATAGTATATTAGAATACAGGTTTCAACTGCAACTTATGAAGCACGTAATCAGACTTTTGATCTTATTTATTCTTTTGGGTTGGTCCTGCGAGGCTCCAATCCCCAAGGAAGATGAGTCCCAGCTATTGGTCAATGCCGTAAAAAGAGATCTGGAAGAAATTAAAAAGGATGGCAAATTAAAAGCCTTGCTCGTCTATAGTTCAACAAGTTACTTTTTGTACAGGGGAAGGCCAATGGGTTACGAGTATGAACTCCTTCAGAGGCTCGCAGATCATTTAGAATTAGAACTGGAGATCATACTTTCTAAAGATCTTGATATGCTGCTTCACGATCTTACACAAGGTGAGGTAGATATAATGGCTCACGGCATTGCCATAACTTCGGCAAGAAAAAAAATAATCGCTTATACCAAACCGCTTTATGTGACCAATCAGGTACTGGTTCAAAGAAAACCGGATAACTGGCGTCGCATGACTCTGGACAATATCAAAAAACAACTGGCTCAGGACCCTTTAGATTTGATTGGAGACACGGTTTCTGTCAGAAAAAATTCCAATTATTACGATCGGTTGATAAACCTAAACAAAGAAATAGGCGGAGACATAATCATTAATACTCTGGATGGTACCATCTCTACAGATGCCATTATAAAAATGGTTGCAGATGGAAAGATAAAATACACCTTTGCAAACAAGAATCTGGCCAGCATCAATGCATCTTACTTTCCTATGCTGGATATAAGCGTTCCTGTCAGTTCCTCGCAAAGGATCGCCTGGGCAGTGCGCACAAATTCGCCGAATTTGCTTGAAGCCACAGATAATTGGTTGAAAAAACAAAGACGTCATAAGGATTTTAATGTTATTTATAACAAGTATTTCAAAAATAAGAGAAACTACAAAAGACGGGTAAAAAGTGATTTTTATAGTTTGAATTCCAACCAAATAAGCAAATATGACGATCTCATAAAATCCTATTCAGATAGCGTTGGCTGGGATTGGCGTTTGGTTGCTTCACTTGTTTACCAGGAATCCCGCTTTGAACCACAAGCCAGTTCTTGGGCAGGAGCTGCCGGCCTAATGCAAATGATGCCTGCTACAGCAAAGGAACTGGGTGTTACAAACAGGTTAGACCCAAAAGACAACATCAGAGGCGGGACCAAATATTTAAAAGAACTCTATGAAAATTTTTCAGAAATAACGGACAGCATTCAGCGTATTAAATTTACAATGGCCTCCTATAATTGCGGATATTATCATGTTAAAGACGCACAGAAATTAGCGGAGTTCTACAATTTAGACAAAAACGTCTGGGACAGAAACGTGGAGGATATGATTTTGGCCTTGAGGTATCCCAAGGATTACAACAGGGACTTCATAAAATATGGTTATGTCAATGGGTATGAACCATTTAAATACGTGATCGAAATATTTGCACGATATGATCATTATATTCAGTTTATCCATGAATAATAATGGCTAAAATTTCAAAAAGATAGCTACTTATTCATAATTTTGATATTCAAATAAATTACCATGCAAAAACAACTCATAGAATGTGTTCCAAACATCAGTGAAGGTCGCGATAAAAAAGTAATTGACACCATATCTCAAGTTGCAGAAACCGTAGATGGCGTTAAACTATTGGATATAGATTCCGGGAAAGCAACAAATCGGACTGTAATTACCTTTGTGGGAGAACCCGAACCAGTCATAGAAGCCGCCTTCAGACTCATAAAAAAAGCATCAGAACTCATAGACATGAGTAAACATACAGGCGAGCATCCTCGTTTTGGCGCAACCGATGTTTGTCCTTTGGTTCCTATATCCGGAATTACAATAGAGGAAACTGCCAGCTATGCACACAAACTTGGTGAAAGAGTTGGCAAAGAACTGAGAATTCCCGGTTATTTCTATGAAGCTGCTGCAAAAGAAGAAAAACGTAAGAATTTAGCGAGTTGTCGTTCCGGTGAATATGAAGGTTTAGCAAATAAATTGTCTGATCCGGACTGGACACCGGATTTTGGTCCTGCACAATTTACAGAAAGTGTAGCCAAAACAGGAGCAACTGCAATTTCGGCACGTGATTTTTTAATTGCTTATAATGTCAATTTAAATACCACTTCAACAAGAAGAGCCAATGCCATTGCTTTTGATATCAGAGAAGCGGGACGAATCAAACGAGAGGGCAACCCGATTACAGGAAAAAAAGTATTGGATAATAATGGTGAGCCTGTTCGCATTCCGGGCAAATTAAAAGCTGTGAAGGGAATTGGCTGGTATATTGAGGAATATGGAATCGCTCAGATTTCGTATA
>JABDOZ010000041.1 GCA_013043005.1 Flavobacteriaceae bacterium
ATTCAAGGTACTATTGAAGGCTCAAAAATTAGTTATTGTATCAATCCTATAAAATGGGAAGTAATACAAAAGCAATTTGAAGACCTATTTAATACATTTAATTCAAAAAACAGTTGTTGCTAAAAAAATTTTAGAAACCATTATCGTAATATTACAATAAGATAAACCTATTAAAAAGATGAAAACCGAAAAAGATTTAAAACAGGTAGTAAAAGACAAATATTCAAAAATTGCAAAACAAGATAAAGCAGTTAATGCATCGTCTTGCTGTGGAGCTACAACGCCAACGAACAAGGTTTACAACATCATGATGGATGATTATTCAGAAACCGAAGGATATGTTGAAGATGCCGATTTAGGATTAGGATGTGGATTGCCAACACAATTTGCCAAAATTAATGCTGGAGATACAGTCATTGATTTAGGTTCGGGAGCAGGTAATGATTGCTTTGTTGCAAGACATGAAACTGGTACAACCGGAAAAGTGATTGGTGTCGATTTTACACCTGCCATGATAAAACAAGCCAGAATCAATGCTGATAAATTGGGTTACAATAACGTAGAATTCCGAGAAGGTGATATCGATGATATGCCTGTAAGTGATGATGTAGCAGATGTTATTGTGAGCAATTGTGTACTGAATTTAGTTCCAAACAAATCAAAGGTTATCAATGAAATTTTTAGGGTTTTAAAACCTGGTGGACATTTCAGTATTTCTGATATTGTTTTAGTTGGAGTTTTACCTGAAGGATTAAGAAATGATGCCGAAATGTACGCAGGTTGTGTTGCAGGAGCCATTCAAAAAAATGAATATTTAAATGACATTAAGGAAGCTGGTTTTGATAACATCACAATTCAAAAAGAAAAAACCATTACCATTCCAGAAGATATTTTAAGTAAGTATTTATCTGAAGATGAAATAAAGGATTTTGTTTCTGGTGAAACTGGTATTTTTAGTATAACGGTTTATGCGGAAAAACCAGGAGGTTCCCAAGAAAAACCAAAAGTGAAAATGTCTGAATTACAATCCGATTCATGTTGTGAACCAAGTTCTGGTTGTTGTTAATACTTAAATAAAATATGCTACATCAACTAATATCGACAATCAACAATCTGGATATGTCTACCATTTCAGATAAACGAAAGGAAGTTTTAGAACCTCTAATAGAATACATTCAGCAGAAAGTAAATGATAAGGTTGACATCAACTTAAACCTTATCTGTACGCATAATTCAAGAAGAAGTCATTTATCCCAAGTTTGGTCACAAACAATGGCTTCTTTTTATAACATCAAAAATGTTCGTAGTTATTCAGGTGGCACTGAAGCCACTGCTATGTTTCCAATGGTTGCTAAAACACTGATCAAAAATGGTTTTCAGGTTAAGACTTTATCTGAAGACAACAATCCTGTTTACAGTATTAAGTTTTCAGATAATGAACATCCAGTTATAGGATTTTCGAAGAAATTTGATGACGATTTTAATCCTAAATCAGACTTTGCAGCCATCATGACTTGTTCGCATGCAGATGAAAATTGTCCTATTGTGATGGGTTGTGATATTCGTATTCCAGTAACGTTTGAAGACCCAAAAAATTTTGATGGAACACCTCAACAAGAAGAAAAGTATTTGGAGAGAAGCCTTCAAATAGCAACTGAAATGAAATATGTATTCTCAAAAATTAAAGTCTAATGTCATCTAAAAAATTAAGCTTCCTCGATAGTTATTTAACTCTTTGGATATTTATTGCCATGGGATTAGGTGTTGGAATTGGATATTTAATTCCATCCATTCCAGATACAATAAATTCGTATAGCAGTGGCTCAACAAATATTCCTATTGCAATTGGTCTAATTCTGATGATGTATCCACCATTAGCAAAAGTGAATTATGCTTTGTTGCCTAAAGTATTTAAGAATGTAAAAGTATTAAGCATTTCATTATTACTGAACTGGATAATTGGTCCAATATTAATGTTTGTTTTAGCATTAATTTTTTTGCAAGATTATCCGGAATATATGGTTGGATTAATATTAATTGGTTTAGCCAGATGTATTGCCATGGTTTTAGTTTGGAACGATCTAGCTGATGGAAGTAGCGAATATGGAGCAGGATTGGTAGCACTTAACAGTATCTTCCAAGTTTTTGCTTATAGTTTTTACGCTTGGTTGTTCATAACTAAACTCCCTCCTTTATTTGGTTTTGAAGGTGCCATTGTCGATATATCTATTGCAACCATTGCCGAAAGTGTGGCTATCTATTTAGGCATTCCGTTTGTTGCTGGAATTTTAACCCGATTGATATTGGTAAAACTAAAAGGCGAAGAATGGTACACAACTAAATTTATTCCGACAATTTCACCAATGACATTGATTGCTTTATTGTTTACGATTGTGGTTATGTTCTCATTAAAAGGAGAGCTCATTGTAGAAATTCCAATGGATGTTCTGGTTATTGCAGTTCCGTTATTAATTTACTTTGTTGTAATGTTCTTTTTAGGCTTTTTTATAAGCAAAGCTGCTGGAACCTCTTATGATAAAAATGCTTCCATTTCATTTACAGCTGCAGGTAATAATTTTGAGTTAGCTATTGCCGTAGCCATTGCAGTATTTGGACTCAATTCTGGACAAGCATTTGCTGGAGTTATTGGGCCTTTGGTAGAAGTGCCAGCACTCATTTTGTTGGTTCGTGTGGCTTTTTGGTTGAAGAAGAAGTATTACTAACTTTGCGGTAACTAGCATAATAAAAAAGCCAGCAATAAGCTGGCCTTTTTTAAACTGTTCTTATATCTTTTAGTCTAAATGAGGAATACGTAATACTTGTCCTGGATAAATTAAATCTGGATCCTTTAGCATAGGCTTGTTAGCTTCAAAAATTACAGGATATTTCATCGCATTACCATAAAACTTCTTTGCGATTTTTCCCAATGTATCGCCACTTGCAACAGTATGGAACTGCGCTTCTGGTTCTGGATTTTCAACAGTCATTTGGTCGTCTACTGTTGCGATGCCAACAGAATTACCAACAACCAATACTACTTTTTCTTTTGTTGTCTGATCAAATGCGGCTCCAGTTATAGTAGCCATATCACCGCTAATATGAATGTTTAGGTCTTCTACTTGTAATTGAAGATCATTAACTGTTTCTTCAAGTTTTTTCTCAGCTACTTCTGCAATTTTTCGTTCTTCTGCCGCAGCTTCAGCAGCTTTTTCAGCTGCAGTTTTACCTCCAAATATTTTGGCTCCAGCATCTTTGATAAATGAAAATAATCCCATGTGTTTTTTGTTTTAAAATTATGGAATAAAAATACGAAAATATGTGGTTTAAAAATGCTATTGAAATTTTATATTTTAAAAGAGAAACCGCCCAACTGCATATAATTCAGATGAGCGGTCTTGAAACTAAATAACCAACCAAAAATTTAGCTTCGTGTATTGTTCCTTGGGTTGTCTTTTTTCTTTGTTCTTTGTTTACGCTTTTTTTCTATATCAGGTTTTGTTGTATCACTAGATTTGCCAATTCTTAAATATTGAATGTATCCTCTGCCAGTAAATTCATAAACTGTTTCTGATGCAGCATGATATAATTCTATTAGCTGATCATTTATAACGTACAATTCAAAGAATTCATTGTCAAAATAGTCATAATCCAGTGTTAAAGTTTTAGTATACATGTCATTAGATACATCACCAATTCCATATATTCCTGTATAATCCCAATAGATATTGTTAGGATTTGCTATATCAAAATCCTGAGAACTTCTGAATGTTGAGTCGTTTCCCCCAGACAAAAATTGTAAATAATTTTCATTATCAAACTCATTCAATACTCCATAATCACTTGTATAGGTTTTTTCCCAAGCTTCATATTCCTGTAAGAAATAATGTATGTTATCATAGAAAACAAAATCGTAATCAAAATTGGAACGTTGATATCCATGTAAGAAGTACGACGTATCATTATAGGGGTTGTAAAGTTCTATAGTATTTGAGTCTATTTGATAGACATCAAAAGTGGTATACCCATCAATATCATGGTAAATATCCAGAATCATATCATAGGCATCATAATATCCTATATCAATACCCAACCCATTACCCTGACTTCCAATTCCTACTAAATTATTGTTTGCATAAACAGTCCCATTTCTAAAAGACATAGTAAAGGCTATTTGTAAAAATGGAGTTTCTCCATATCCAGTGGTCTGATTTATATCTACATACCACAATTCATAAGAATCTAATAATTGATTCAATGTAATTGCCGGAGTATTATCTATATATCCGTAATCGTCTTTTGCTAAATCTACATAACAAGAAGTTAATAATGTAGTTGCTAGAGTGAGTCCTAATAGTATTTTTAATGTTTTCATAATCCAACAATTTATATGTTAATACTAGTAAGTGTTCAAAACGCATGCCAAAAACAGTAAGTAAATGATTACTAATCTTTTAAGTTTGTGAAGGTTTATATTTTAAAAAGTTCTTGCTAGTCAGCAAGAATTGTTTAAATAATTATTTTTAATTGATTTATGAAACAAATTTTCAAAAATAGTTTCATTGTTATTTTACGTATTTTTGGTTATATAATAATTATATGAGTAAAAAACTGAAATATGCTGTGTTTGGTGCAGGAAGTTGGGCCACTGCTATCGTTAAAATGCTCTGTGAGAATTTGGATGAAGTAGGTTGGTACATGAGAAGTGTATATATTAAAGAGCATCTACTTAGAGAAAAACACAATCCTAGTTATTTGAGCTCCGTAGAATTTCATTTGGATAAACTAAAACTAAGTAATGATATTAATGAAATGGCGGATTATGCCGATGTACTTATTTTTGTAATTCCTTCTGCTTTTATGTACTCTGAACTTCTAAAATTAAACACTGATATTAAAAGTAAAACCATAGTATCTGCTGTAAAGGGAATTATTCCAGAATCCGGGTTATTAGTTGGTGAACATTTTCATGATATTTATAAAGTTCCTTTTAAAAATATTGCAGTTATTGCAGGTCCTTGTCATGCCGAAGAAGTCGCCTTAGAAAGGCTATCGTATCTGACTATCTCATGTGCTGATGCCGAAAAAGGACAAAATATTGCTAATAGCTTATCAAGTAAATACATAAAAACTAAAATAACCGATGACCTCATAGGAGTGGAATATTCGGTTATGCTTAAGAATATTTATGCAATTGCTGCCGGAATTGCTCATGGTTTGGGTTATGGTGACAATTTTCAGAGTGTATTGATGAGCAATGCTATTCGAGAAATGGAACGTTACATAAAAAAGGTTCATAAAATGAAACGTAACATTAACAATTCTGCTTATTTAGGCGATTTATTGGTTACAGGTTACTCGGTTTTTTCCAGAAACCGAATGTTTGGAAACATGATCGGCAAGGGGTACACAGTAAAATCTGCGCAACTGGAAATGAATATGATCGCTGAAGGTTATTATGCTACAAAAAGTGCTTATTTATTGAATCAAAAAAATGAGAACAATGCACAAACCCCAATTATTGACGCTGTCTATGGTGTCTTATACCAAGGGAAAGAACCTAAAAAGGAGTTTAAAAAATTAACCGAGTTGTTGGATTAGTTCTTATCCCTGATCATCGTCAAAATCATCTTGAATTTCTCTACTGCTTTCAATGCATGAGGAATATTAGCAGGCATGACAATTGTTTCATTTGCTTCCAGGATATTAGATTTGCCATCAATAATAATATCTGCTTTTCCATCAACAATATAAACAACGGCGTCAAAAGGTGTGGTATGTTCACTTAATCCTTCGCCTTTATCAAACGCAAATAAGGAAACGTTACCCGTCTCTTTTTTCAGTATGTGCTTGCTAACAATTGCATTATCGTTATAGTTTATACTATCGTTAAAAGAGAATTTCACTCCTTTTTCAAATTCATTATTTGCCATTTATCCTGTATTTATTATTTAACCAACACTCCTTTAGCTTCCAATAAAGGAAGAGGTCTTAATGCATTTTTGTTTATCGTGTTTTTTCTGAATAAGTAGGTTTTATCAAACATTTTATTGCCTTTAAAAAAAGTGACTTTAAACTCATTATTCAGTGCCAATACATCTTCTTGCATCATTTCAATTTTCGCATAACTTTTTTTAGGAAGTTTATCCAGCTTATGTCTCATTAATGAGGTTTCTTTGCCTTGGGTATAACCTTTCGAAACAATCAGAACCATTTCTAAATCAACATCTTTGTCGTTGATGATATAGGCATTCCAATCATAGGCTTTATAGATATTGTTGTATTCGCTTACAACAGCAACATAAACGTCTTGCACTTGAGGAATGTTGATGTCTTTTTTCAATTCTAAAGTGCAGATCTAAATTGCTCCAAAAAACGAACATCATTCTCACTTAACATTCTAATATCACTTATTTGATGAAGTAGTAAAGCGATACGATCTATTCCCATGCCAAATGCAAATCCAGAATACTCCTTTGAGTCGATTCCGCAATTGTCCAAAACATTTGGATCTACCATACCGCATCCCATAATTTCTAACCATCCTGTTCCCTTGGTCATTTTATAATCGGTTTCTGTCTCTAATCCCCAATAGACATCTACTTCTGCACTTGGTTCAGTAAACGGAAAGTATGATGGGCGCAATCTAATCTTAGATTTTCCAAACATTTCCGTCGTGAAATACTGCAGAGTTTGCTTTAAATCAGCAAAACTGACATCTTTGTCAACATATAATCCTTCAACCTGATGGAAAAAACAATGAGAACGCGCTGAAATAGCCTCATTTCTATATACTCTTCCTGGAGAAATGGTTCTAATCGGAGGTTTGTTATTTTCCATATATCGTACTTGCACCGAACTTGTATGCGTACGCAATAAAATATCCGGATTGGTCTGAATAAAGAAGGTGTCCTGCATATCCCGAGCTGGATGGTGCTCTGGTAAATTTAAAGCTGTAAAGTTATGCCAATCATCTTCAATTTCAGGGCCTTCACTTACATTAAACCCAATACGAGAAAAGATATCAATAATTTGATTCTTAACAATAGAAATAGGATGACGTGCACCAATTTCAATAGGCTCTCCAGGACGAGACAAATCACCATAAACACCTTTTACTTCTTCCTTACTCTCCAGCTCTTCTTTTAAAGCATTGACCTTATCTTCAGCTGTTTTTTTAAGTTTGTTTATGGTTTGCCCAAATTCCTTTTTCTGGTCATTGGCAACATTTTTAAACTCAGCAAAGTACTGCTTCAATAATCCTTTTGAACCTAAAAATTTAATCCGAAAAGCTTCAACCTCATCCTTAGATTGGGTCTTAAAATTTTCTGCTTCTGTTATAAGTTCTTTTATCTTGTCTAACATGATATGGATTCAAAATAAATGCAAATTTAAGAAAATACTAATCTATATAATTGGTTTCAACAAAATAGTTTACAATTGCTTCTTTCATTAAAACGCTTTGTTCTCCTGCTTTTAAATTTGGTAATTCTTCTTTAACCTTATAGTGCGGCCAACCCTCATCATCAACAAAATCGAATTCATAAAAACCATATGGCATTAACAACTTGCAAATAGCAATATGCATTAGATCCAGTTTTTGGTCTTTTTTAAAGGCTCGGTTCAATTGTCCCAATTCCTGAACACCAATTAAATAAATAATAGAATCTAAATCTAAAGAATCTCCATCTGAAAACTTATTGGATAACTTTTCAACCACTAAATCCCATCTATCTTTTAATTGTTGATCTCTCGACATATTAAAGTGTTAAATACTTACGTTATTAAATGGCAAAGTTAATTTATATTTACACAAATATTAATATTTATGAGTGTTTTAGATATAGTTTTAGGTGCCTTATTACTCTTTGGATTGATCAACGGTTTTATTAAAGGTCTATTTGTAGAAGTTGCATCACTACTGGCATTAGTACTTGGTGTATATGGCGCTATACATTTTAGCAATTTTGCTGCAGATATGCTTCAGAATAGATTTGACTGGAGTGAAAAAACCATTAATATTACAGCATTTGCAATAACATTTGTAGTTATTGTTTTAGTTATAAGTCTGGCGGGTAAAGCTTTAACCAAGATAGCCGATTTTGCAGCTTTGGGCATTATCAATAAACTACTTGGTGGTGCTTTTGGAATTTTAAAGATTGGATTGATATTGAGTGTTGTTCTTATTGTATTTGATAAAATGAACAAAACTATTCCTTTTGCAGATAAGGCTGACCTTGAAGAATCGATACTTTATAAACCCGTGAAATCTTTAGCTCCTATTATTTTCCCAAGTATTATTAAATCTGGGGGAGAAGAAGAAAATGAGGATGAAATAACCGTTTAATTTATTTAAACTCTTCCATCCATTTAAAATAGTTGTTTTTCACTGCATCTTTTTCTTCTTTTACATAATCAAGAAATGCCTCAGCAACTGGTGACAGACTTTTCTTTTTAAGCCAGATTAATTTCCAATGCGATTCTAAAGGCAGTCCTTTTACCGGGATAATTTTAAGTTCATTTTGAGATAATTCATTTTTTATGCTTAATAAAGATACTATAGACATTCCTATATCTGCAATAACAGCTTGTTTTATTGCTTCATTTGTTGATAGCTCCAATTTTATTGAAGGTTGAATATCTTCCTCTGCAAAAAACTGCTGCATTGTAAAACGCGTTCCAGATCCTTCTTCTCTGTATATTAATGGTATTGTGTTAAATACTTTCTTTGCTTTAGATTTACTAATATCTATTTTGTTTTGATACGCTGCAACCAAAAATAATTTGTTGATCATTATTGGTTCCTCGTTTATTTCCAAATGCGAAGGATTAACTGTTACTAAGGCAAAATCAACTTGATTGTTTTCCAGATCATTAATTACATTAGTTTTATTAGATACATCTAAGATTAAATCTATTTGCGGGTGTTTTTTTAAAAATCCATTTAAAAAATATGGCATTACGTAGTTGCCTGTGGATACCACGGAAATTCTAAGTTTACCCGAGATTAAACCCTTAAAAGCTTGAGTTCTGTAATTAATATTGTCAACTTGATTTAATATTTGTTCTGCTATTTGATAGACTTCTTGCCCAAAATTAGTAACATATAATTGTCTTCCAATAACTTCGGTTAATGGAATATCAAACTGATCTTGAAAATTTTTAAGCTGAATGGATGCTGCTGGTTGTGTCATATTCAGCTCTTCAGCTGCTTTTGTAATACTCTTTTTTTCAGCAATTACAGTGAAAACCTTGATTTGATGCAAAGTGAAATTCATAAACTAAATTAATGTTTTGCCAATTAACTATAATTAAAATAAATGTTTATGACTGTAGATTCGCCTTCGAATAAAATCTAATATTAAATTACCAAAAGACCATCATATGAACAAATACATCGAATGCTCTAATTTCATTAGATATCCAATAGATAAACTTTCCTGTCAAATAAAGGGTAATTACAATTTATATTTCAAAATTAAATTACTAACCTAAATCTAGTGTAAAAATTTCATCCAGGTGCTCTGCGCTATCCATCGAAACTTTAAGATCCTTAATTATTCCATCTTTTAAACCATATACCCAACCATGAATTTCTAATCCTGTATTATTATTCCATGCTTGTTGTACTATAGACGTTTTAGCTAAGTCATAAACTTGCGCTTTTACGTTAAGTTCCACTAGTCTATCAAAACGATCTTTATCATTTTGAATTTTTTTAAGTTCTGTTTTATTATCCTTGTATACTTCCTTAATATTTCTTACCCATTTATTAATTAACCCAAGTGATTTATTTTGCATTGCAGCCTGCACACCGCCACAGCCATAATGGCCACAAACAATTATATGCTTTACACCTAAATGATTGACAGCATAATCCAATACACTTAGCATATTCATATCTGTATGAACCACCATATTTGCAATATTCCTATGTACGAATAACTCACCTGGATGGGTTTTTGTTATCTCGTTTGCAGGTACTCTACTATCTGCACATCCGATCCATAATACAGGTGGTTGCTGACCTTTTGCTAATTTTTCAAAATAATCTTTGTCTTGATTAGTCATTTCTTTGACCCAATCTTTATTGTTTTCAAGTAATTGATGATAATATGTATTTTTCATAATTTTTTTATTTGTGTTTGTCGTTAATATTTTGCTTGACCCAGTTGACACATTCATCAAATGTATCGAAAATATGTTCTTCCGGAACAAAATCTGGAATAATATCGATTCGCTCCATCATATATCGAGGTTGTTCTAATAAATCAACGTATAAGACCTCAATGTTATGGGCCTGTAAATCCTGAAGCATATCTTCCATAGCATACAATCCAGATTGGTCCATATATTGCATTCTGTCCATTCGCATAATTACTGTTGAAGCTGTTTTAGGTATTTGTTGAGTCAGCTGCTGGAAATCGCTTGTAGAACCAAAAAACAATGGCCCTTTAATATGCTTGATGAATACTTCTTCTTTATATTTTTCAGGGAATCCCTTTTCATCTGCCCAAGCTTCTTCTTTGAGTGGCTTTACATCCGAACGTTCGGCAGTGAGATCTCCAATCTTTTTCATAAACATTAATGAAGCAATTACCAATCCAATACCTACTGCATAAACTAAGTTCCAAAAAGTGGATAATAATAATACTGTTAACATGATTACCACTTCCATACTGAATTTTATTGGCCCTAATTTCACATCCTTTGGTAAATATGGAATAGCTTTTAAGCCTTTATAATCCATCACTCCAATACCAACTGTTATTAAGATTCCTGCCAGAACTGAAGCTGGAATTTTAGAAGCTAAAGGTGCTAATGCCAATAAAATAATGAATAGTAAAACACCAGCTATCATACCTGATAATTTT
This sequence comes from Flavobacteriaceae bacterium, assembly GCA_013043005.1. Classification (GTDB taxonomy): domain Bacteria; phylum Bacteroidota; class Bacteroidia; order Flavobacteriales; family Flavobacteriaceae; genus Site-B1. Next base: position 10,872 of record JABDOZ010000041.1, read on the forward strand.
GTTTTTCCACCTGAATTGATATTGACAACTGTACGAATGGTTGCTCCTGCTCCTGGTATTCCTCCAAATAAGGAGGCAATACTGTTTCCAATTCCTTGCCCTATTAATTCTTTATTGGGTTTGTGCTTAGTTTTGGTCATGTTATCTGCCACAACACTCGTCAATAATGAATCAATCGCTCCTAAAAGCGCCAAGGTTAAAGCTGTAAAAATGTAAGGTGTAAGATCTGCTAAATTAAAATCAGTGAAAATCCCACTTTGAAATTTTGGCAACCCTTGAGGTATTTCTGGGATTGGTCTATAATCCAATCCAGCTATTATAGCAATGGCTGACATTACTAATAGTGCGACCAATGTACTTGGTACTTTTGTTGTTATACGTTTGAAGCCATAAATAATGAAGATGGTTCCCAAAGCCAGTAAAAGTTCTAACCAATTTATCTTTTGTAATGCTCTTGGCAATACTTTCAAGGCCCCTATCACACCCGACGCTTCTTTTCCAGCCAAGGTTTTAGATTCCATTGCTATATTTTCTTGGCTTACTTTCTCTGCGCGGCTAATAGTTTCCTTAAAATCCTCTAACACCAAAATACCTTCACCGGCCTCTTCTTTTAAAATGTTTTCTAAAATAACCTCTTCTGCTTGTGGTTTAAACTGGTTTACAAATTCCATATCTTCCTTTGGATAGTAACCAATAGAAGGTAAAATTTGAGTAACCAGAATAATAACTCCGATTGCTGTCATAAAACCGGAAACCACAGGATATGGGATATATCTTATGTATTTACCCAGACCAATGACTCCTAAGCCTATTTGCATCAATCCAGCTAAAAGGAATACTATTAATATTGTTGGTAACGCTTTGTTTATATCGCCATCATTCGCAGCAATGATTCCAGCAATAATAACCATACTAACAGCTGTCATCGGAGCTGTAGGACCAGAAATCTGTGTATTGGTACCACCAAAAAGAGCAGCGAAAAAACTGATAAAAATGGCTCCATACAATCCAGCACTTGGCCCTAATCCTGAGGAAACTCCAAAAGCCAATGCTAATGGTAATGCTACAATTCCGGCTGTGACACCCCCAAAAGCATCACCTCTAATGTGTAAAAATAAATTTTTCATTAAAATGAATTTAAATAGTTAATAACTTAAAAAGTTTGATTGTAATCAACTAAGTAAATTCAGGAGGTGGAGAAACTAAATTTAAATGAGGTTTGGAATAATCGTTAAACAGATAAACCAATGATTTTAGTTGACTAAAATTACTAAATGGAAACCTATTGTTACCTTCTTCAGAAAAAAGCAACTCAAATGTCTTGATGTTTTCATTTTCCTTTTCTTCCTCCTCAGTGCATCCATAAAAAATAGAAACATCTATGGAATCGTCAATTGCTACAATAATAGAAGGTGCTGTAATAAGCACCATAAATATGATGGAAAAGAAAGTTGCAATTGATTTAATATTCATGTTTTTAGTTGAGTTGCTGCAAATATAAAAACTTTACACTAAGTTGAATTGTAAAGGGATAATTAAAATTTCTTCAACAATTTAATATCTTCACTGACGATCCATCCTGTTTTCCCATCAACAAGTTGTATTTCGGTCCAGTCGCTAACAGTATCCAATACCTGAACCTTTGTTCCTTCATGCAACCGGAATGCTTCCTCGCCACTTAAATTTGGATCTGTCCTTACTAAGGATTCCTGAGAAAACACAATAGCAGGATTATATTTTTTATCCATAGATTCTTTTTTATACGCAAATACCAATAAAACCAGAGATAAAATTATTGAAACCAAGCTTGAAACTAATGAGAATCTCTTTGTGCCAGACTGAATTGAGAAATAATAGGTCATAAATAATATCACAAACAGGATCATAAAAACAACAGACAGGTATGCCCAAATTTCGAAGCTAAATATTTTTATAGCATTTCTAACAAATCTGGAAATACCAATTTCCGGTACTGTTTCTATATCATCAATAGTCATATTTTTTGCAAAGGACAAGTTGTTTTTAATTTCCTTATCTTTTGGATCCAACTGCAAGGCCATCTCATAATAATAAATGCTCGGGGCAATATGATTTAATTTGTAATGAGCATTCCCCAGGTTAAAGTAAACCTCTGCAGAATGTTGATCCTTATTTATTATGGCCTCATATTTTTCAATTGCTTCACTATATTTCCCGTTACTATAAAAGGTATTACCTTCTTCGAATAATATTTCGTTTTGAGCTGATGATAAACAACATAATAAAAATAATAGTATGTAAATGATTGATTTCATATTATCTTATCTGCTTGTCAACAATTGAAATGGTTTTAGCTGCTTTATTATAGTCCAATTTCATTTCAACATTTGTAAAAGGCGTGTATCTCGCTAATTCACAGCTTTTTAATATCATTAAAAATTCTGATATTACACTTTCTTCTACCTTCCTGTCATCTAACAGTTCAGTAATTTTTTCTTTACTGAAATCAGACGTTTCAATACTAAGTTTAGCCTTTAAATAATTATGCAGTGCTTTTTCCAAAGCAACATAAAACGCTTCTTTTTTTCCTAATGATTTTTTAGCTTCGCTTAAATATTTTTTAGCCAATTTATCCGCTTTCCTTTTTCTGTTACCCACAAAATCAGCGTCTCTAATAGCCTTTTTTCTCCTAATAATTATGGCTAACGGAATAGCTAGCAAGGGTAATAGCAGACTGCTCCAAAACAATTTCGATCTAAAGAAATACTCTGATCGTTTAGGGATGAATCTAGTTTTGGTCTTTATGTATGCAAATTGGTTGTTGGCAGATAAAACTTGCAGTTTATTAATTCCGCTTGGACTTTGAGAAGTTGTAATATTATTTGAAGGACCTTCAAGGACATCTATAATAATTTCTTTTGAGAATAACCTTCGGTAGCTTTCTGTACGCGTGTCGAAATAAGAAAACGAAATACTCGGTATTGGGTATTTACCCTTGAATTGTGGAACTATTGTATAGCTTTCAGCGCGTTCTCCCTGCATTCCTCTAATCGTAGTTCTGATTTTATCTGATTTTTCCGGTTCATAAACCTCTAAAGAGCTTGGCACAGTTATCTTAGGAAGCTCAAAAAGTTTTAAATTACCTCTGCCAAAAACTTCAACTTTAGCTTGTAACGATTCCGTGGCGTTCAATTCGGTTTTGGAAGTCGTAACTCTAAAATCAAAATCACCTACAGCTCCTGTAAAGTCGATAGGTTTTCCTGTTTCAGGTAAGGGCTTTACATTGATGGACCTATTACCTGCAGAAACCCTTTTATGAACTTGTTTCATTAATCGACCTCCAAAAATATCTCTTCTGTTAGTAGGAACATCAACTGTAATATCCAGACTAAGAGGTTCTATATTTAATTTCCCGATTTTTTGAGGATAAAGTACTGTTCTTCTTAGAACAACATATCTGTAATCTTCTCCTTTATATGTGCCATTTTCAACCTTCAATCCTTTTATGTCAATATTTTGACTCCAAAAATCATTGAACCTGGGATTATCTACTTCCCTCCAGTTACTTACACCTGTATTAGGTGAAACATAAAGCTTGTAAACAACAGTTATCGCTTGATTTAAATATGGTTTAGAATTGGAAACTTCTGCAACCAAATGGATATTAGCATCAGCAATATAATTGGGGTCATTAGGATCTTTAGGTTTATCAACTGCTGCTGTTACCGTTATTCTTACCGGACTTGTTTTATAAGTCTGACCATCAATTACAATTGTTGCCTGATTTAAAATGAAAGCACCTCTTTTTTTAGGGGATAGAAAATAGCTATATGTTTTTGAATAGGATCGTTTGCCATTAACCCATGAATTGCTTACAGATTGATTAGGCCCTCCAACAACAGTGAAATTGGCAAAATCAGGCGGATTAAAATTATCACCATCTTTATTCATTTCAAAATCAACACGCAATCGTTCATTTATACCTAACTTGTTCTTGCTGACTTTAACTTCAAACTTAACTTGAGCTTGTGTCAAACTTGAAACAAGAAATGTGATAAACAATATGTGTTTTATTAACTTCATAGGTACGAACTACCAATCTTTATCGGTTTGAACTTTAACTCCCTTGGCTTTTTTTGCATTTATTTTTTCCTGTACTTTTTGTTCCTGATCATTCATAGCCTCTAATAAATTTTTAATTTGTTGAGGTGAAAGCTGACCTTGTTGTGGTCTGGGTTTTTGTTTCTTTTCATTCTCTTCTCCTTGTCCTTTATCTTCTTTTTCATCTTTAGGCTTCCCTTTATCATCCTCTTTTTCGTCTCCATCTTTTTCTTCTTGATCGCCCTCGTCTTGATTGTCTTCTTCCTTTTCGCCTTCGTCCTGATCTTCTTTATTATCTTCTTTTTCCTGATCTTCTTTTTGATCCTGTTCTTTGTCTTCATTCTGGTCTTCACCTCCACCACCTTGATCTTCGGCACATTCCTTTGCTATTCCCAGATTATACCTTGTCTCATCATCGTTTGGATTATTTCGCAGTGCATTTTTGTAAGCTTCAACAGCTTCTTTGCACTGTTTATTTTGCATCAACGTATTACCTATATTATGAAAAGCCTTGTGCTTCTCGATTTTTGTAGCAGCTGATTTTATTGCTTCTTTGTGGCGCAATATAGCCTCGCTGAACTTTCCATTTTTGTAATAGGCATTCCCTAAATTATATGCTCCAACTGAATTTGTTGGTTTTTCGGAAATCGCTTTTCTGTATTCCATTTCCGCTGAAACAAAATCTTCATTTAATAATTCATTCCCCTGGTAAACATACTCATTGGATTTTATTAGTGTTTTATCCTTTTTTTGAGCAAAAGACAAAGAACTTACCAATAAAATTAAAACTAAAATAAATTGCCTCATCATAAGTTTTCGTTAAATAAATTCAACTTCTTCAGCCATGCTGTCTTTCTTTCTAAAAGGAATATATCAATGAACAGGAATATTAAAGCAAATCCTAAAAACCATTGAAATTGGTCTTTGAATTCTGCAATTTGTTTCGATTCGAATTCCTGTTTATCCATTTTATTTAATATTTCCCCTATCTCCTCAACCACATCCTTTGTGTTTTCTCCGTTAATATAGGATCCATTTGCTTCAGCCGCTATATTCTTTAATGTTTCTTCATCCAGTTTAGTTATAACAGTTTCTCCTTCCCGATCCTTTTTATAATTCAGAATGACTCCATTCCTTTTAATTGGAATAGGTCCGCCTTTAGTTTTTCCTACACCTATTGTAAAAATCTTAATTCCTTCATTGCTGGCTTCCTCAGCTAATTCTACTGCGCGCGCTCCATGGTCCTCTCCATCTGAGATAATAATTAAAACACGGTTGGTTTGCTCTTCATCATCAAAATATGTTTTTGCTAAACTTATGGCTTCATCAATAGCTGTTCCCTGAGAAGACAACATTTCAGTATTCATATTTTGCAAGAACATTTTAGCAGAAGCATAATCTGTTGTAATAGGTAATTGAGGGAACGCTTTTCCCGCATAGGCAATTATACCAATTCTATCACTTGCCAAATTATTTATTATCTGCGTTACGAGTTGTTTAGACTTTTCCAGACGATTAGGCGCAATATCCTCAGCGAGCATACTTTTAGAAACGTCAACGGCAAAAACAATATCGACCCCTTCACGTTTAATTGTTTCTAGTTTAGTTCCAACCTTTGGGTTAACCAAAGCGATAACCAAAGATGCTAAGGCTAAACAAAACATCCCAAGCTTAAACGAGGATTTAAATAGTGATCTGTTTGGAGACAATTTATTTAGCAATCGCTTATCGGCAAATTTATTTTGTACTCGTTGTTTCCAGATTTGCAGCGCTATATACAACACTAGTATTACAGGAATTACAAGCAGTAACCAAAACCATATTTTCTCATCTAACTGATACATTAAACAAAACTTCTAAAAATTGTATATCGTAATATTATTTCCATCAATAACAGTATTCCAGCAAATAGAACCAGTGGCCTGAATTTTTCTTCATAATTGTAGAATTTAAACTCTTCCACATCTGTTTTTTCCAACTGATCTATTTCTTTATATATCTCCTTTAATTTTTGATTATTAGTTGCTCTAAAATATTTCCCTCCTGTAGCATCTGCTATTTCTTTTAGCAATTCTTCATCAATTTCAACCTGAACTCTGCCATATTGAAAACTACCGTTAGGTTTAATGGCAATTGGAGATAAAGCCATTCCGTTTGTGCCCAATCCGATAGTATACGTTTTAATACCATATTCAACAGCGAGATCACTTGCCATCTTAGGATCAATAAAACCAGAATTATTTACTCCGTCTGTTAGTAATATAATAACCTTGCTCTTAGCTTTACTGTCTTTTAACCTGTTGACCGAAGTTGCTAATCCCATCCCAATTGCCGTTCCTCCTTCTATAATGGTGTTATATTCAATACTTCGCAATGAACGCAAAACAATGGACTTGTCACTTGTTATAGGTGTTTTGGTATAACTTTCTCCTGCGTATTCAACCAAACCAATTCTATCATTTGGCCTTCCATTGATAAACTCTGCTGCGACAGCTTTTAAAGCATCTAAACGATTTGGTCTTAAGTCTTTTGCCAACATACTGGCAGATACATCAATGGCAATAACTATATCTATACCTCTTGTTGTTTTTGTTCTGGTGCTAACATCAACGGTTTGAGGTCTTGCAAGAGCTGTAATAATTAAAGCTAGGGCTAAAAGTCTTAGGACGAACAGGAAATGTCTGAATTTAGGAAATAAACTATTAGTAATTTTGAACCCCTTCAAAGAAGACATCTTTAACTCTGCAGTTTGTTCATTTTGCTTGAAGACGTACCATAACAAAGCCACAGGCAACAATATCAGGAGCCAAAAAAACTGTTTGTTCACAAATTCTATTCCTTCAAACATTTACACTTGAGGTTTTATAAGTTCGATTGAGTTAATAATTCGTTGGACTATTTTCTCTGCGTATTCATCATTTCTATCATAAATGAGCTGTACTTGTTGATAAGCACCATTGTTGTAAAAATTCAAAATTGAATATTTACTATCCATTTCTTTCTTTGTCAAAGGATTTACCAGTATCATTGTGCCATTTATATTAATGCCTTCAGATCCATTTGGAGTAAGGATTTCATCTTGTCTGGTAATAATATTTTGTGCGCCCTGAGATTCAAATTGTACCATTACACCTTCAACTGCTCTGTTTAAATCAAATTCAACTTCCGGATTGATGTACAGACTATTTACCGCGATGTAAAAATTACTCATTAAACTACCGTAAACAAACATCTGATTTTCCAGAAAAGCCTGCTTCATGTCATCAGGCAACTCCACAGTTACCCTCTTAAGAACTTTTGGCGTCGTAATGGTTAAAGATGGTGCGCCATAATCGCTTGTAATCCAATCTTTGGATTCTAATAGCTGTTTACTGTCATGTCCAATAATTGTATCTTTAACATAATTGAATCCGTATTTAATTGAAAATGCTCCTAATATCGCTAGTATGATAGCTACTGAAATTATAGCAGTTGTAATTATTTTTTTCCGCTTTTGTTTTCTTTCCAGCTCTTCTCTGTATTTTTTATCTAATAATTTTTCTTCTTCTGAAGGTTCTGGTAATATTTCTTTTACGTGATCTATTTCAGACTCAATTGTCTGCTTATCTAATTGTGCTAATTCTTTATCTGGAGCCGCCTTTGCAAACTTTACTAAATCAGCTCTTTTTAATATGCTTTGTAGATTATTTATAGTCTCCCCTTTAAAATCTATTTGGTTCCCTTCTTTGAGTAAATTGAGACGATCAATTAATTCATCTGTTGTACTTTCTAAGGAATGGTCATACACTTTTTCATCCAGATATTTTCTGATAATCAGAGTTAACTCTGAATAATAGTCTTTTAAAGCTTTATTCTCTAAATAGCCGCTTTCTTCCAGCTTTTTCAGTGCTAATTTTGCTCTGTCGTAAGGAGGCAGCAAGGCGATTTCTTCTTCTTCACTAAGTGGTTTTTTCCTCCAGATAAACCAATAAAGTAATAACCCAATAGTCACTAATATCAAAAATGAAATCAATAGATATTTCCACCAGTTACCTGGACCTTTATCAACTTTTGTCAGAGGTTTAATGTCGAATAATCCCTGCTTTGTGGTATCAATTTCTATGCTCCTGACCTCAACTTTCAATGAATCTGTGAAAAGAATTTTGTTAGCTACAACTACTTTTTGTCTGGGAATGGTATAAACTCCCGAATCAAATTGAGTTAGTCCGTATTTTTTAATCAGATTCATTCGTCTTTCATTGATTGTTGTATCAACCTTAAAGGATTCGATGACTTCCAAAGGCATGAATGTTTGCCCTTCAGGAAAAACAACAAAATCAGTAGTATCAGCTTTTACCTGAATTTCATAGGTTACCTGCTCACCAATTTTGATTGAAGTAGAATCTATTGAAGAAGTTACTTGAGAAAATGTGAACCCAGATATCAGAACCAAGATGCAAAACAGATTTAAGCTTCTTTTGAAACTTTTACCAGCTTTTGAAACTATATTTATAAATCTTAAATCGTTAATCTTCATTCTCAATTCCTGATTATCCTCTTTTTTTAAAATATCCCAATAATTTTTTCACATAACTTTCGTCTACACGGCAATCAATTACTCCTGCCCCAGATTTTGCAAAACTGTCTTTAAAATATTCAACTTGATCCTGATAAAATTTATGATAGTTTTGCCTTACTTTCTTTGATGATGTATTTACCAAAATGGACTCACCGGTTTCTTCGTCTTCCATCTGTACCATGCCAAGGTTAGGAATTTCCTCTTCTCGCTTATCATAAACCCTAATTCCAGTTACATCATGCCTTCCCGAAGCAATTTTTAAAGTGTTTTGATAATCATCTGCTATAAAATCTGACAGGACAAACACAATGGCCTTTTTCTTCATGACATTAGACAAAAATTTAAGTGCTTCAGTCACATTAGTCAATTTGCTTTTGGGCTCAAACTCAATTAATTCTCTAATGATTCGAAGTACATGAAATCGTCCCTTTTTGGGAGGTATATACAATTCCACTTCATCTGAAAATAAAATCAACCCAATTTTATCATTATTCTGGGTAGCAGAGAAAGCAAGTGTTGCCGCAATTTCTGTTACAATTTCAATTTTAAACTGGTTGATGGTTCCAAAAAGTTTACTGCCGGAAAAATCAACAACAAGCATCATGGTCAATTCTCTTTCTTCTTCAAAGACCTTAACATGAGGTTCATTGTATCTTGCTGTTACATTCCAGTCTATACTCCTTACATCGTCGCCATATTGATACTGTCTTACTTCACTAAAGGTCATACCTCTGCCTTTGAATGTAGAATGGTATTCTCCTCCAAAAATATGATCAGACAACCGCCTTGTCTTGATCTCAATTTTTCGTACTTTTTTTAGTAATTCTTTAGTATCCATTTTCTTCAGTATGCAGCGTGTAGTGTGCAGTAAGCAGTCCTAAAAAAGCATTCAGTATTCGTATTCAGTTTACATATAAGTAATAATTGAAGACTGATGGCTGAATACTGCCAACTTATTTATGGTACTTCTATTTCGTTTACAATTTTATTGATGATGTCTTCTGAAGTGACATTTTCTGCTTCGGCCTCATAAGTAATTCCTATTCTGTGACGAAGCACATCATGTACTACGGCTCTCACATCTTCAGGAATAACATAACCTCGACGCTTGATAAAAGCATAGCATTTGGCGGCATTTGCCAAGTTAATGCTTCCTCGAGGAGACGCCCCAAAAGAAATGAGTGGTTTTAATTCAGCCAATTTATATTTTTCAGGATATCGGGTAGCAAATACAATATCCAATATGTATTTCTCAATTTTTTCATCCATGTAAACTTCCCGAACAGCACTTTGAGCCTTTAGAATTTGATTTATGGACACAACTGGTTTTATCTTTTCAAACCCTTCCTTTAGATTGGCTCTGATGATCATTTGTTCTTCATCCATTTTTGGATAATCAATAATTGTTTTGAGCATAAATCTATCTACCTGTGCCTCTGGTAATGGATATGTACCTTCTTGCTCTATAGGGTTTTGGGTTGCCATTACAAGGAATGGTTTATCCAAAACATAAGTCTCATCCCCTATTGTAACTTGTTTTTCCTGCATAGCTTCAAGTAAGGCAGATTGCACTTTAGCAGGAGCTCTGTTTATCTCATCAGCTAAAATAAAATTGGCAAATATTGGACCTTTTTTTATAGAGAAATCGTTTTCCTTTACATTATATATTAATGTTCCCACTACATCTGCAGGTAAAAGATCCGGTGTAAATTGAATTCTACTAAAACTAGCATCTACAGCTTGAGATAGTGAACTAATTGCCAGCGTTTTAGCAAGGCCAGGGACACCTTCTAATAAAATGTGTCCTTGACCTAATAGTCCAATAAGCAAGCGCTCTATCATGTGCTTTTGACCTACAATTACCTTATTCATTTCCAAGGTTAACAAATCAACAAAAGCACTTTCTTTTTCAATTTTTTCATTTATCGCTTTAATGTCAATTGTGGTTGTTTCTTCCATCTTATATAAATTTTTTATACCTGTATTTATTCTAAATAATTTTAGCTATGCAAATTGTTAAAATTATTCTATTTATGATGTTAATAATTGGTTAAAAAAAAGCAGTGCTGAATGGCACTGCTATGTAAAAATGAATATTAATTATAATCCGTTAATTAAGAGAAATATCTCCTATATCTGTTGTTTCTCCAATATTTACTTCAACATTTTCAATTGTCTGAGTTGTAAACCCAGATGATGTATCTGGAGTTATTGTAACTGAGTATGTCCCTTGTGTTAAACCAACCAAAATAAAATTTCCGTTCTCATTTGTAAATGAAGATATCGTTTCTGAACCATTTGAAACAGAAACTTCAGTTTGCACATCAATAGGTGTTATACTTCCACTTATAGCTCCTGTGGAGGTTTCAACTGTTGCCCTAATTACAGGTTTCAGGTTTATATTACCTGAATTTCCAGCCATAACAATTGACTCATCTACATCAAAATCCAATAAAAACGTGTAGGAATAATTAGATTCCAATGTTTCATTTACTATAAGCTTTAATCCTGATTGCTGAGCACTAGGAGTTCTTAAAGGAAATTCTTCTCCGTCTATTACAATTGTATTATTTTCTCCTAATATCAGTCTTATCTGGTTCAAAACACCGGATGGTATTTCATAATCATCAACTAACAATACATTAATACCTCCTGTTAATTCCAATAAATCATAAACTCCTGTATTAATTGTTTCTAAACTTTGCCAGCCATTTTCATCATCATTGCTGTCATTAACTTTTACCTTGACATCTAAAACCTCAATGAATACATTGTCATAATCTCCCGGCTCATCCATTAGTTTGACAGATAATGTTGATGTCCCTGTAGTTAAGGATGTTTCTTCACTACTATCACATCCAATTAAGATTAATGACATACTAATTAAAAAAAAGAATTTCAATTGCTTTAAATAATTCATGAGTAAAATATTAAATAAGTTTATATAAATATATACGTTGTCTTGTCAGGCTTTAGATTTTATATTAAGAAATCAAATAGAATAAATTTAATAATACGAAATTCAATATGATTTAAGTATTTTTATAGATGAAATACAATAATATCTATTTTAACTGAAAATCTTTTGAAATATTCAACAATCATTTCTGGTGTCATGTCATGGGGAAATTTTGGTAGATCTTTATCAAAAACTGAGATGGTTTCTCTAATGAATCATTGTGTTGACAATGAAGTGACTACGTTTGATCATGCTGATATTTATGGTGGCTATACTACAGAAGCTGAATTTGGAAAGGCTTTTACTGTTAGTGGAATAATTCGAGACAACATCCAACTTATTTCAAAGTGTGGCATTCAATATTTAGCTGAAAAAAGAAACAACAAGGTCAAACATTATAATTATAGTAAAGACTATATAGTCTGGTCTGCTGAAGAATCTCTCAAAAATCTGAGTACAGACTATTTAGATCTATTTCTGCTGCATAGACCAAGTCCATTAATGAATGCGGAAGAGATTGGTGAAACAATTAGTCTTCTGAAAAAACAAGGAAAAATTATCGAATTTGGAGTTTCAAATTTTACGCCTTCTCAGATAGAATTGATTTCTAAATACACTCCGATTTCTGTAAATCAAATAGAATTTTCTTTAACCCATAATGAGGCAATGTATAATGGTGTTTTAGACCAAATGATGGTTAAAAATATACTACCTATGGCTTGGTCTCCTCTTGGGTATGTGTTTAAAGAAGATACTGATCAAACCAGGCAAATACACAAACAGCTAGGTAAACTTTTAGACAAATACAGTGCAACAGAAGATCAATTATTATTAGCATGGATCTTAAAGCACCCATCTAAAATCCATCCTGTTGTTGGAACAACAAACAAAAAAAGAATTTCAAATGCCATTAAAGCAGCAGAAATTGATCTGGAATTAGAAGACTGGTTCTTAATTCTGCTGGCTTGTCAAGGGCATAAGGTGCCATAATTTGAAATGAGAAAGACAGCATTAATTACAGGAGCAACAAGCGGAATTGGAAGAGCAACCGCACATGAATTAGCCAAGCATCATATCAATCTGATCTTATGTGGAAGACGACAAGAACGATTGGATATTATTGAGGAAGCTTTATCAAAATTGACAGATATCTGCACATTAAATTTTGATGTTCGTGATAAAAAACAGGTTCGGGCGGCTATCGATTCAATTCCCGAAAAATTCAAAAAAATTGATATTTTAATCAATAATGCAGGAAATGCTCATGGCTTAGATTCCATACACGAAGGTAGTGTAGACGATTGGGATGCTATGATGGATATTAACGTAAAAGGTCTTTTGTATGTCAGTAAGGCTATCATACCTCAAATGACCGAGAGAAAATCTGGTCATATTATTAATATTGGCTCTTCGGCTGGTAAAGAAGTCTATCCTAAAGGAAATGTGTATTGTGGCAGCAAACACGCTGTCCTGGCAGTAACGGAAGGCATGCGAATTGATTTAAACCCTTACGGTATAAAGGTTTCTGCTATAAACCCCGGCTTGGTAGAAACCGAATTTTCCAGAGTCCGCTTTAAAGGAGATCCCAAGGCAGACTCCGTTTATAAAGGATTTAAGGCATTACAGGCTGAAGATATTGCTGAAATAATTTATTTTACAGTCTCCAGACCGCCACATGTCAATATAGCTGATTTATTAGTGTTTCCAACTGCCCAGGCTAGTAGTACTATTGTGAAGAAGGAATTATAAATGATCAATAAACGCCTTTTAATAAAAAACCTGCTTGCTCACAACGATGAGAATAGCTTTTACGATAAAAAGCGAAAAATTGATATCAGTCAAAAAGAAGGGAAAGCTAAGTTCTTAAAGCATATCTGTGCTCTATCTAACAGTAACCCCAAAAATAATTCTTATATGGTTATTGGTGTTGAAGATGAAGATAATAATATAGTAGGTGTTGATTTTTTTGATGACAGTAAAATTCAAAATTTAATAAATGCGTATTTACACAATCCACCAATTGTTCAATACGAAAATATCCCATTCCCGCATTTACCAGATGACAAGGTAGTAGGACTAGTAACTATAAGAGCTAACGAACATATAACCTCATTGCGTAAAAATATTTGGAAGTACTATGGTGGTTCAGTTTTTTTACGCGATGGCAGCATGAGTATGCCAAAGGTTTTTGATATTGAAATAATAGATGTCAATTCTGAAATTGTTTTTGCCATTGAAAATCATGCACAGAACAATATCCAGTATACATTAGATGGTGTATTCGATTTCATGAATAAACGAAAGGATTTCAATCCTCAGTATAAAGTATTTAAAGAGTATTTTGTTCTATGCTGGTCTGGTCAGAAGAAGGTTGTTGAAGATGGTGAATTCTATTCAAGAGTAGACATTGAACTTATTAATGAGCAGGTCAGACTTTTCTTTTCTACTTTGGATGAGGTGGCTATTTCTTACAATACTGATCAGTTCAAAATAATTGAATATGTGAATCTTGGGCTTCAAAATAATTATAAATATTATAAACTTGAAGAAACCAGAATTCATTTTGATGATAATGCAAACTATACCATTGAAACAAAACTGCTTTTTGAACCTCCGCAGTTTGATAAAAAAGTATTGCATCACATCTATAATGCAAACAATTCACTATTAGAAAAGCTAAAAAAAGGAAATTCACTAAATAAAATCGAATTGCGTGATCTAAACAACCTACCTGCAACGTATTTAATATGTTACCTTAATCTTTTTCATGAGGCTATTGATAAGTTAATTGAAGCAAAACCTTATTTAAAAAACCATAGTGAGGAGTTGTTTCAGCTTTATAAAGAATCAATAAGAATTTTAAGGAAAGTAAAATACAGTTAATTTAAAATAGATAATAGCAAAATTGTATAACACCGTTTATACAGATTTATTGACCAGTTATAGATTTTTTAGTGGCTGATAACTAATTTATTACGAAATTAGTGGTGCTATTAATCAAATTTATATACACCTTGCCTCTCCCGACAAAGTTCCGGCACTGAGGCAAGGTTTTTTT
>JABDOZ010000099.1 GCA_013043005.1 Flavobacteriaceae bacterium
AATTCAGGTTTAGAGACAAGAATTTATTATGCCAGTTTGACTGGGTTTGACACGCATGCCAACCAATTAGGGCGCCAAGAACGACTATTGGATGTTTTTGGCAATAGTATCTATTCTTTCATAAACGATTTAAAAAAAGGCAATTCATTTAAAAACACTTTAGTTCTTACTTTCTCTGAATTTGGTAGAAGGCCTCAACAAAATGCTGCAGGAGGGACTGATCATGGTACAGCAAATAATGTGTTTTTATTTGGTGAAAATTTAAAGAAGAAAGGGCTGTTCAATAAATTAACCAGCTTAAAAGATCTAGATAATAATGGAGATCTAAAATACGAAATAGACTTTAGGGAGATATATGCCTCCATTTTGAATAATTGGCTAGAAGTGGATGATGAAAGGATTTTGAAAAAGTCCTTTAACAAGTTGAACTTAATTTAGCCCTCGATTAGGGTGCCAAGGCACAATTTGATATAATTCTATGCATACAAAAGCCTCATCTCCCGATGAGGCTTTCTTCACTAATTAACTCTTATTTTTCAATGCCGGAACTTTGTCGGGAGAAATATAGATTAATAGGCTAACTTTGAATTATGAAATCGTTGCGAAAATCATAATAATTAGAAGTATTGTTTGTAGTAATAAATGTCCTAAATCCTATTTATCGTTATGATGCAAAATAATTCGATGAAAGAAACTTTTCAAGTAAAAATTATTTGAGAATTGTAATGAAGAATTCTTTTAGCAAGAGATTGACTACGTTTTTAGTCTAATAATCCGCACTAAGCATTAATCTTAAAATGATTACAGAAATAAGGATAAAAATAAAACCTTGTTTCAGTGCCGGATCTTCGTCGGGAGAAACAAGGTTTTCTGTGTAAATGATTAATAGCTCCACTAAAATCGTAAGAATAAATACATTAACAAGAAATAATTCCATGACCTGCAAAAAAAAATGTATCAGTGGAATCCTAGTGCAAATTTTCTGGATGAATGGTAAATTATTTAGACTCAAGACAAAAGAAAACCTTGCTCTAATACTCATTAATGTATTCTGGAGCAAGGGTTTCGCAGTTGATTGATTAATAGCATAACTAATATCAAGAATATTTGGTAGCTAGACATTACCTCAATAATAACCTTATGTTAAGAAATATAATAAGACCTGTTTAGCTGTATTTTACTTTTCTTAGGATTCTAGTGCTCTCCTTGAAATTATTATAAACTGCTTCTCCGGATTTCTTCAAAAACGGTCGTGCTTCTATAAGTTTTTCCATCGCATCATCAAATCCGTTTAGATAACAAATGAGATAGGTTTCTGGTAAGTTCTTGAGGTCTACCTGTTCGTTCTTTCTAAGTTCAATGCCCTTTTTCATTTTATCAAGAATAGCATTGTTTGTGTTATATACATGAAACAGGACTTTCTTGTCGAATCTTGGTGGCTCGAACAATAACTTGGTCTTGATATTGTAATTGGCATTGTCCTCAAAATAAATCATGGTCTCTTCCAGTCGATAATAATGGGAAGAATTATGAAGGCCTAAATTGACATACTCCACGATCTTGAAACTATCGTTGTCATAAGTGATAGATACCTCATCAAGTGTAGAATAGAACAATCTGACTTCTTCATTGATCAGCTCGATGTCCACTCGAGAAAAAAAAGTCTCGTCCTTCACTACTTTTTTCTGTCCAGCCCAACAGACAACGAAGTATTCCTTGAATACCTTGTATTGAGGATCGAAGTCCTTCCTTTTGTTCATGAAATGTATGACCCCTCCCAAGGTATATTCAATATTATTCTGGGCATGACTTTCAATAGCCTCGACGATCTTGGAATTAACGTCCTTGATCTCAATATCAAAAACCTTTGGCATGCTCATGCTGCCATCCCTGAAAAAAACCGCTCCTCCATAATATTTCCAGATATTCTTTCTTAGCGCAGTAATTTCTGCAATAGGTCTTATGGTAACAAGACCAACGACCCTGTCATCAGGCAGGTGCGGAAATGGTATATTTTCGTATTGAACTATCGGTGGATTCTCTAAATAGGCATTAATAAGGTTCTGGATCTTACTGTCATCAAAAAAATCGACACCAATAATGTTGTTGTCTTCGTCTTCTACTCCAATGACAATGTAGGAGTTGTTCTTAGGATTACTGTTTGACAAGGCACAGATATGCTTAAGGAATTTAGCCTTGCCTTCTTTATGGCTTATATCAACCTTTCGTTTCTTGTCGTAAAAGCTATTCTCATCATTATGAGCCAGTAGGTTCTTAATAAGGAGCCGTTTGTTTATCATTTATTAACTCTTGTTTATAGTAACACTATTTGCC
>JABDOZ010000100.1 GCA_013043005.1 Flavobacteriaceae bacterium
GGTTTAAGAACTGATCAATCTTTCCATTTTTAAAAGTTACTACACCTCCAATTCCAAGCTTCATGTTGTATGAAATCGCTTTCCTTGCCTGCTCTAATGTTCCAGTAAAGCAATGAAATATTCCAAATAGGTCCTCGCCTTTTTCATCTTCAAGTACTTCAAATATTTTATTAAAAGATTCTCTGCAATGAATAACAATAGGTAATTTGTATTGTTTTGCCAATTTAATCTGAAACCTGAATGCGTCTTGCTGTATAGCAAGGGTTGTTTTATCCCAATAAAGATCAATCCCTGTTTCACCAACTGCGTAAAATTTGTGAGACGCCAACATTTTTTCTACATGAGCTAGTTCGTCCTTATAGTTTTCTTTAACATGTGTTGGGTGCAATCCCATCATTAAAAAAACATTTTCAGGAAAGTCCTTTTCCAATTGAAGCATTGATTTAGTGTAAGTGGAATCTATTGCCGGTACAAAAAATCGTGATACATTAGCCGCTAAAGCTCGTTGTATCATGTCATTTCTATCATCTTCATAAGCTTCACTGTATAAGTGAGTATGAGTATCTGTAATAGTCATTGTACAAAAATAGATTTTTTACTCCTTATATTTACAAAAATTTCATCCTATGGATACTTTACATTCCTTTTTATCAGAAAGAGGTTATACCAGAACAAAATTGCATTTAACTAAAACAAATCATTTTGAGATTATTGCAACAATTAATGGTAATAAAGGACGATTTATATTAGATACTGGAGCTTCAAACTCTTGCGTGGGATTTGATTCAACAGAATTTTTTAAGTTAAAAACTCAGGACTCTGAAGTAAAGGCAGCTGGTGCTGGTGCTATTGATATGGAAACTCAGGTGTCTAAAAAAAATAATATAGCTATCGGAAAATGGAAACAAGATAAATTGGCTTTGATTCTATTTAATTTAAGTCATGTCAATACTGCTTTAGTTAATCATAATGCAAAACCTGTTCATGGAATTATTGGAGCCGATGTCCTAAAAAAAGGGAAAGCAATAATAGACTATAACAAGAAATATGTATACCTAAAATTAAATTAGGAATATGACCAAAATCATTTATTGTAACAATATTATTTTATAATTTATGGGGCTTATTAGTCAATAATGATGAATCGGAGTCATGGAAGAGTAGATCGATATTATCTTTTTAGGATTTCTACTTTTGTAATAACACTTAATAATTCAATGAAATATTTTTCCATGACAAGATAAGAAAAGCGCAACCTTAAAGGTTGCGCTTTTTGATATTAATATGTTTTCTGCTTAAAGCTCCAATGACTTCAAAACATCATTATTCATCAATAACTCAATAGGATTTTCGAGTGCTTCCTTTACAGCAACTAAGAATCCTACACTCTCCTTACCATCTATTATTCTATGGTCATAAGACAATGCTACATACATTATTGGTCTTATTTCGATCTTGCCATCTATTGCCACCGGACGTTCCACAATATTGTGCATTCCTAAAATTCCACTTTGAGGAGGATTGATAATTGGGGTAGACAACATACTTCCAAATACGCCTCCATTGGAAATTGTGAAGGTTCCTCCTGTCATTTCATCCACAGTAATTTGTCCATCACGTGCGCGAATTGCTAATCGTTTTACTTCGTTTTCAATTCCTCTAAACGATAAGTTTTCAGCATTTCTAATAACAGGAACCATTAATCCTTTGGGTCCAGAAACTGCTATACTTATATCTACGAAATCATATGTTAACATCTCTTTTCCATCAATCATTGAATTGACTGCTGGATATTCTTTCAACGCTCTGACTACAGCTAAAGTAAAAAATGACATGAAGCCTAAACTTACACCATGTTTTTCTTTAAAAATTTCTTTAAATTCTTTACGCAAAGCAAAAATTGGAGACATATCTACTTCGTTAAAAGTAGTTAGCATTGCAGTTGTATTTTTCGCTTCAACTAAACGTTCTGCAACCTTACGTCGCAACATTGACATTTTACTTCTACTTGTACCTCGGTTCCCTCCTGTTGGAGTTCCCATTGATGGCACTGCTTTTACAGCATCTTCTTTTGTTACACGTCCATCTTTTCCGGTTCCTTTAATATCGCTTGGAGATATTCCTTTTTCTGTTAAAATCTTTTTAGCAGCCGGACTTGCACTGCCAGTAGCATATGTCTTCACTTCCTCAACATCAGGTTTTGGAGCTTCAGCTTTTTGTGCTTCTTCCTTTTTATCTTCTTTAGCTGGAGCATCTTCTTTTGGTTTTGCAGCGCTAGTATCAATTAAACAAACAACTGCTCCAACTTCAACAGCATCACCTTCTTCTGCTTTTAAGGTAATGGTTCCGCTTACTTCCGCAGGTAATTCAAGTGTTGCTTTATCACTATCAACTTCTGCAATGGCTTGATCTTTTTCGACATAATCACCATCCTGAACTAACCATTCTGCTATCTCTACTTCTGTTATTGATTCTCCTGGTGAAGGAACTTTCATTTCTAAAATCATCGTGT
>JABDOZ010000101.1 GCA_013043005.1 Flavobacteriaceae bacterium
AATAATTCTTGCATAAGACAACAAGCCGATTTAGAACAAATTAATCGTTGCAAAGACACGGTTTCGGAATTAAACGAATCGTTCGACTATTTGGCGAATGGACTTTCATTAGTTGGGAATAGCGTAAGACTTAAAATACTATACCTACTCTTTGAAGAAGATAGGCTTTGCGTTTGTGATTTAAGTGATATTCTTGGAATGAATATTTCGGCCATTTCCCAGCATTTGAGAAAAATGAAAGACCGAAATCTATTAGAAACCGATAGAGAAGCCCAAACGATTTATTACTCATTGACCGCTGAATATGAAAAACTACTCAATCCGTTTTTCGCTATACTTGATAAGAACAAAGTTTTAGAAGCAATATGAAAAGTGAAAATAAATTAATTGGAGCAGGCTTGCTAACTGCAATTACAGCTTCCTTATGCTGTATTACGCCTGTTTTGGCTCTTATCGCAGGAACAAGTGGGATTGCTTCAACATTCTCTTGGATAGAACCTTTTAGACCTTACCTAATCGGGCTTACAATTTTAGTTCTTTGTTTTGCCTGGTATCAAATGCTAAAGCCTAAAAAGGAAATCGATTGTGAATGTGAGACAGACGAAAAACCAAAATTCACACAGTCCAAAACTTTTTTAGGAATTATAACTGTATTTGCAATAGTAATGTTGGCATTTCCATACTATTCAGGAATTTTTTACCCAGACACGGCAAAACACATTATCGTAGTAGATAAATCGGATATTAAAACAACTGAATTTAAAATTAGTGGAATGACCTGTGCGGGTTGTGAGGAACACGTAAACCACGAAGTAAATAAACTCAGCGGAATCGTGAGCTCAAAAGCATCATACGAAAGTGGAAATGCAATCATTGAATTTGATAAAACCAAGACCAATGAAGCGGAAATTGAGAAAGCAATTAATTCTACAGGTTATAACGTGACCGACAAAAAAGAAAAATAATGGAAACTATATTGACATCTGAAATAACTTGCCCAAACTGCGGACATAAAAAAGTAGAAGAAATGCCAACGGAATCCTGTCAATTCTTTTATGAATGTGAGAGTTGCAAAACGGTTCTAAAACCAAATGAAGGAGATTGTTGTGTTTATTGTTCTTACGGAACTGTGCCTTGTCCGCCGATTCAAGAAAACAAAAGTTGTTGCTGAAAAGACAATACTCTAAAAAATGATATATTAGGAAAATGCAAACGGAAGAAGAAATCCTAAAAATAAAAAAAGTAAAAAACACCGCAGTACGAACGGTTGTTCTACGCCATCTTTTAAGCCTAGAAAAAGCTCAATCATTAAAGGATATTGAAAATGCGCTGCCCTATACGGATAGAAGTTCTATTTTCAGAACACTAAAAACATTTGAGGAAAACAAAGTTATACACAGCATTGAAGATGGCTCTGGAATGACCAAATATGCAGTTTGTGCGGAAGGCTGTAACTGCGACCCAAAAGATTTGCACTATCATTTTTATTGTACTAACTGCGACAAAACGTTTTGTCTTTTCGACGTTCCTATTCCCAATATTCAACTTCCAAAAAATTTCAAGTTGCAACAAGCAAATATGGTCGTGAAAGGCCTGTGCGACAACTGCAACAGATAATCTTTGCAATCGAGTTGCGGTAAATGCTAAATACATTTGCAATATTCTTAAAAACCAGAATAAGCAAATGAAAAAAGTATTTTTAAACACATTATTTTTAATGTTATCAATTATATCATTCGCACAAACGAGTGATATTTCCATTTCTGTGAGCGATGCCGAAACAGATGGGCCATTATTGGGAGCGACTGTATATTTTGAAGAATTAGAGAAAGGAGCAGTAACAGATTTTGACGGAATTGCCACATTTACAGAAATCCCAAATGGAAACCAAACCGTAAAAATTTCATATGTAGGTTTTAAAACCATTGAAACCACTATTGAGGTTGGCACAAAAAAAGAGTTCTCTTTCAAGCTCGAATCGGGAGGAAATGAATTGGATGAAGTCGTTATACAATCTTCAAGAAGTACACGAACTGTTAAAAAAATACCCACGAGAATAGAATTTATAGGTGTGGAAGAGTTGGGCGAAAAAGCAGTAATGAATCCAACCAATATTTCAATGGTACTTCGTGAAAGTACCGGAATACAAATGCAACAAACCTCGTTAAGTAGTGGAAACACCAACATTAGAATTCAAGGCCTTGACGGTAGATATACTCAACTTCTAAGAGACGGGTTTCCTTTGTATGGTGGATTTTCAAGTGGTTTGAGTATTTTACAAATTCCGCCTCTAGACCTACAACAATTTGAGATAATAAAAGGAAGTTCTTCTACACTTTATGGTGGTGGAGCTATTGCGGGATTAATAAATATGGTTTCAAAAACACCTGAGGAAGAACCTGCTTTGGATATAATGCTAACCCAAACACAAGCGTTGGGTAGTACAGCGAATGTATTTTACAGCAAACGCAATGAAAAGTTTGGAATTTCTCTATACGGTTCTGGTCATTACCAAAAAGTGTATGACCCAGAAGATGATGGTTTCAGCAATCTTCCCAAAACAACTTCGTTGTCTTTTAACCCCAAATTCTTTTATTATCCTTCAGAAAAAACAACTTTTTGGATAGGTTTAAATGGAACTTATGACGACAGAATTGGTGGAGACATTACAAAAATTGAAAGTGGCGAAAATGGGATTC
>JABDOZ010000104.1 GCA_013043005.1 Flavobacteriaceae bacterium
TGGACACAATTCAAAAGTAACACTTGAATATAAAAATCAAAAATTAGGAGATTCTAATACTGGATCGGTAACGATTCAAGCAATGATATATTTATAAGATTTTATTTAAAAAATACTTAAAAATAAGGTGCTATTTTTTTGCATTAAAATAACTTTAAAAAACAGATCAAAAGCTTACTATTATAACTCAAAAGCCGTAACTTTATTAGATATTTCAAGGAACAAATTTCATACAACATAACAAACTTTTAACTATGAGTAGTTATCACATTAAAAATTTAGAGGAGTACTTTCAAGTCTACAGAAAATCAATTAGATATCCCGAAGTTTTTTGGGAGGAAATTGCAGAAGAACATTTCTTCTGGCGCAAAAAATGGAAAAACGTTTTAAGCTGGGATTTTAAAAAACCAGAAATAAAATGGTTTGAAGGAGCTAAACTTAACATTACTGAAAATTGTATTGATAGACACCTTGGAATTAGAGGGGATAAGACAGCCATTATTTTTGAACCGAACGATACAAAGGAAGAAGCACAACACATTAGTTATAAAGAATTATACGAACGTGTAAATCAGTTTGCTAATGTTTTAAAAGAACAAGGAATTAAAAAAGGAGATCGTGTCTGTATTTATTTACCTATGATTCCAGAGTTGGCAGTCTCTGTTTTAGCCTGTGCTAGAATTGGTGCAATCCATTCTGTCGTTTTCGCTGGTTTCTCATCAGCAGCATTAGCAACTAGAATTAATGATAGTGAGTGTAAAATTGTACTTACTTCAGATGGGTCATACAGAGGAAAAAAATCAATTGATTTAAAAGGAATAGTTGATGACGCTTTGGAAACTTGTCCTTGTGTGGAAACTGTTTTGGTTGCCAAGAGAACAAATACTGAAATCAATATGAAGAAGGGTCGCGACAAATGGTTGCAACCACTTTTAGACAAAGCTTCTAAAGAATGTACCGCAGAAATTATGGACGCTGAAGATCCGTTGTTCATATTATATACTTCAGGGTCAACAGGCATGCCTAAAGGAATGCTGCATTCTACAGCTGGCTATATGGTTTATACAGCATATACCTTTAAAAATGTTTTCCAGTATAGAGAAGAAGATGTTTACTGGTGTACGGCAGATATTGGCTGGATAACCGGACATAGTTATATTGTATATGGACCACTTGCCAATGGAGCAACTACGGTTATGTTCGAAGGAGTACCTAACTATCCGGATTGGGGAAGATTCTGGGAAATTGTTGAAAAACATAAGGTAAACCAATTCTACACTGCTCCAACAGCAATTAGAGCGTTGGCAAAAGAAAAATTAGAATTTGTAGAAAAATATGATTTGTCTTCATTAAAGGTTCTAGGATCCGTTGGGGAACCAATAAACGAAGAAGCCTGGCACTGGTATAATGACCATATTGGCAAAAAAGTTTGTCCTATTTCAGATACCTGGTGGCAAACTGAAACAGGAGGTATCATGATTTCACCAATTCCATTCTCAACACCAACTAAACCTACCTATGCATCATTACCAATGCCAGGAATTATTCCTTGCCTAATGGGAGATGATGGAAGGGAGGTTCAAGGAAATCAGGTTTTGGGTAGATTAGCATTCAAATTCCCTTGGCCAGCAATGGCTAGATCCATTTGGGGAAATCATAAGCGTTATAAAGAAACATATTTCTCGGCTTATGATAATTATTATTTCTCTGGTGATGGAGCCTTGCGAGATGAAGTCGGATATTATAGGATTACTGGCAGAGTGGATGATGTTATAATAGTATCTGGTCACAATTTAGGATCTGCTCCTATTGAAGATGCAATCAATGAACACCAATCTGTTGCAGAATCTGCACTTGTAGGATTCCCACATGATATTAAAGGAAATGCATTATATGGATTTGTTATTCTTAAGGATGAAGCACTTGGAAGGGATCATGATGAATTACGTAGAGAGATCAACCAGAAGATTACAGAACGTATTGGGCCTATTGCTAAATTGGATAAAATTCAATTTACAAGTGGATTGCCAAAAACAAGATCTGGAAAGATTATGCGTAGAATTTTAAGAAAGGTAGCGCATAATGAAGCCGATCAATTGGGAGATACTAGTACTTTACTTAATCCAGAAGTAGTTGAGGAAATTATTGAAAATGCACTTTGATTTATCAAATGAATTTAAATAATAAAAAGAGCGCTCAATTTGAGCGCTTTTTTTTGTTGTTGATAGAAAATTTCTCGTTTAATCACGTAAATATTGTAACTTTAATAGAATCAACAAATCAATTGCACTGTTAAAAAAGTATATGCTTTTGGAACTAAAGTATCTGCATGTAAAATATTAATAAGTAAAATAATTAATTCTGGACTATACTTAAAATAGGCAATTCAAAAAAATGAAAAATTGAATTGAATATGAATCAAAATTACAATTTATTATTATGTATTAGTTTATTAGTTGGATTCACTTCATTAAGCCAAACGATTACCAGAGGACCTTATCTTCAAAAGGGAACACCTACGAGTGTGGTTGTTAAATGGAGAACAAGTTCTAATACAGCATCTATTGTAAAATATGGAACAAGTTTAGGTAATTTAAATAGTACTAAACAATTATCAGGAACTAGAAAGAATCATGAAGTTGAAATTTCAGGTTTATCACCATACACAAAGTACTTTTATTCTATTTATGATTCTTCTAGCGTTCTTTTATCCGAATCAAATAGTCTTTATTTTAGAACACATCCTGCTATTGGAACTTCAGACCCATATACTTTTTGGGTTTTAGGAAATGCAGGCCGTGGTGGTGCTTCTGCTAGAGAGCATGCAGAAGATGTAAGAGATGCTTATTATTCTTATATTGATTCCGACGAAACAAATGGAATACTTTTCTTAGGAGACAATGCATATAATACAGGTACGGATTCAGAATATCAGGAAAAAATTTTTGAAACATTTGATTCAAAACTAAAAAATTCTATTACTTGGTCTTGTGTAGGTAACCATGATGGTTATTCAGCACCTGCCGGAACACAAACAGGGCCATATTATGAAATATTTTCATTTCCAAAATCAGGAGAATCCGGAGGAATAGGATCGGGGACAGAATCATATTATTCATTTGATTATGGCAATATTCATTTTATATGCTTGAATTCTTTTGATGAGAACAGGACTGTAGGAAGCAATATGTATGATTGGGCAGAAAATGATATTCAGAATACAAATCAGAAATGGATTGTGGCATTCTGGCATCACCCGCCATATTCAAAGGGGTGGTACAATTCTGATACTACTACAAATCGTGAAGGCCAAGAATCTGGATCCAATTTAATTGATATGAGGGAGAACTTTATCCCAATGCTGGAAGATAATGGAGTAGATTTAGTAATCACAGCACATACTCTTGTCTATGAAAGATCATATTTGATCAATGGCCATTACGGATTATCAGATACATTTGATATGGCAATTCATACGGTTGGCGACACAGGTGATGGTAACGGAAAAACAGATGATGATGGGGCTTACCGTAAAACATCTATTGGAGAAAATGCTGGAATTGGTGCTGTTTATGTGGTAACTTCAACCGTATCGCAAAAGGTCAATATGAGTTCCAATATTGCTCATGATGCAATGTATCATTCTACATCCATATATGGATCTTCTATTCTTGAAGTTGATGGTAATGATTTGACGTTTAAATTTCTCAGTGATACTGGAGCAATAGAGGATTTTTTTACTATTGAAAAAACCGGTGCCTCTCAAACTTGGTATCAGGATTTAGATTCAGATACTTTTGGAAACCCTTCTATAACTGAAGATGCTGCCTCACAACCACCTGGGTATGTTGCTGACAATACCGATTGTGATGATACTGATGCGAATGTCAATCCAGGCGCGACAGAAATTGTTGATAATGGTATTGATGATGATTGTAATCCAGCGACTTCAGATAGCTCATCAGATATCGATGCTGATGGCGATGGCTATACAGAGGATGAAGGCGATTGTAATGATTTAGATTCAGCGATTAATCCAGGCTCAACAGAAGTGCCATACAACGGGATCGATGATGATTGTGATCCATTAACCTTGGATGATGATTTAGACGGCGATGGTTTTGATACTGCCAATGATTGTGATGATACGGATAATACCGTAAATGCATCGACCACCTATTATGTGGATTCTGATGGGGATGGGTTTGGGTCTACGACTACAGAACAGTTATGCGTATCTACAGCGCCTCCAGGATACAGTAACAATAATACCGATTGTGATGATACTGATGCGAATGTCAATCCAGGCGCGACAGAAATTGTTGATAATGGTATTGATGATGATTGTAATCCAGCGACTTCAGATAGCTCATCAGTTATCGATGCTGACGGCGATGGCTATACTGTGAATGGCGTGGGTAATCTTTTTTCAGATAATTTTAATAGAGCAGATTCTGATGATTTAGGTCCGGACTGGACTCATTCTACAGGACTTGGAGGAGGCGTTGCTGGTGTAGTCTCAAATACAGTTGAAAAAGGCGGGGGAACATTTGCTATAGCTTTTCGTAATGGAGTTTTTGATGACGACCAATGGGCAGAAGCTACTTTTGCAGGAGGAGGAGTATCTTGGTCAGGTGTAGCACTTAGATGTGACGCAACATCAAGTGTAGTATGGCAGTGTAGTGGCAGTGTAGTACAGATGTTAGTTATGACTAGTGGTTCAGTAAGGTCTAAAGGTAAAGTTAATTATACGGTAGTAGAAGGGGATGTAATACGAGCAGAAGTTAGTGGAACGACTTACAAGGTTTTTATAAATGATAATTTAGTACACACTATAGTTAATCCTTCTGGCGCAAATACTTCTGGTAACCCAGGCATAATGGTTGAAGGATATGCGATGGATGATTGGTCAGGAGGAGATACTTCTAATAATGCTGCTGACTGTGACGATACTGATGCAGCTGTAAATCCTGGTGCAACAGAAGTGCCATACAACGGCGTCGATGATGATTGTGATCCATTAACCTTGGATGATGATTCATCTGGTACAAGAGTTGCTTTAAATGTTTTGGGTCTTGATAATTTAAAGAACTATGAAAATATTATA
>JABDOZ010000105.1 GCA_013043005.1 Flavobacteriaceae bacterium
TTTGATGACAAAATTGTAAAATTCGACTTAGGATTATTCTTTTCTTCTCCGGAATTATCTTCCTCTTTACCAGCAGGAATGCTTGGACCAGGCGCACCTGCAGTAAGTGGAACGACAGAGGATGATAGACCATTATCTCCTTTGCCTGCATTAGCAATGGTTTGGGGTAAAGAAGGGAGTAAACATACTTTTGGCGCTTCTGCTTTTGGAATAAGTGGTTTTGGTGTTACTTTTCCTCAAGAAGCAAATAACCCATTAAGTGCAAGTTTTAATCCTACTCAAAGTTCAAATCCAATAAATTATCCTCAAGCAGCAATGGGATTTGGTCTTGTTGAATCTGATTATATGTTATTACAAATTGGTTTTACATGGGCCTATGAATTATCTGATAAATTTTCTATAGGTGTAGAACCTACATTTAACTATGGAGCATTAGAATTAGCACCTAATCCATTAGCTACTCCTAGTCAAACTTTAGGATATCCAACAAGTGATAAAGCCTCAGCAACTGGTATTGGTGCACAATTTGGTTTATTCTTTGATTCTGGAACTGGTTTTAAAGTTGGGGCATCTTATAAAACGAATCAAAAATTCAGTGAATTTGATTTCGATAATACAAGATATTTGGACGGAACTCCTGCTCCTTCAGTTAAATTCCAAATGGATTACCCTGCAATTTTATCCTTTGGTTTGGGATACTCCAATGATGCAATAGATTTAGCATTAGATTATAGATCCGTTAATTATGAAAATACTGAAGGATTTGAGGCAAGTGGTTGGACGATTGCTGAAAGTGGTCCTTTCGCTGGTTTTCCAACTGGATCTGTCGACGGATTTGGATGGGAAAACATTTCAATAATTTCTGCTGGTTTACAATATAAGGGTGTGGATAAACTGCCTTTACGTGTTGGTTACACCTATAGTTCAAATCCTATTACTGAAGAATTGGCATTTTTCTCTGTTCCTGCAACAGCAATTATAAAAAACGCCTTCCAATTGGGATTAAGTTATGAAGTAAATGAAAACTGGCAAATTGATGCTGTTTTCCATTATGGTGATAGCGGCGGTAAAACAAAGGGAAATCTTCTCAATCCAACACCAGCAGTAGATTTTAATATGGACGGAAATCCAGATGGTCCTTGGGATGCAACTAACAATCCTTTAGGAGCTATACCAGGTAGTGAAGTGGCCTATGAAATGACAACTTCTATGATTCAGTTTGGTGTTAGCTACACATTCAGTAAAAAAGATTCAGACGACTAACTATAATAATTGATTGATTTTTGAAAAAGGCGATTCTTGTTAATAGAATCGCCTTTTTCATTTAATACATTCCCGTAAATTAATAATTGTAACATTTTATATAAATTAACTACCAATCTTTTAAGTAGTTTCTATTTTAAAAATCATATTTTTTGACGAAATTGCTTAACCAAAAATTGTTCAACTATAAACACACGATATAATATGTCTGATGATTTTGATTTATTAGAAACCAGTTCCAACGAAAAAACAGAAAAGGTAGATGTTAATTGGGGAAAAGCCATAGACCAAATGAAATCTAAATTGGCTCAAGAAGATGATCCAGAAAGTCGCCAAAAAATATTAAATGCAACATTAGACAATGTTGTTGATATGGCAGAAAAAGACAGAGCCACATTACTAGATGCTATAAAAGATTTAACAGATTACCAAGACGAAGTTGGTATTATGTTTGAAGGGTTTTCAGCTCTTAATGCAGCAGAACAAAAGATCATTGACGATGCTGTTAAACGGTTGGAACGAGCTAAAGTTGAACTGGAAGATGCTAAAAGTAAACCAGACAATTGGTGGAACAACCTTTGGGGAAGAAAAGGAAAAATCAGAAGAGCTGAACAAGAGTTGAAAGAAGCTCAAAAACAACGCGACTCTTCGGATAATAAGGCGAAAGCTATGTTTCAGCAACGTATAGAGAGTGCAGATGTACAAACCTTGCTAAACGAATTATCATTTAAAAGTCAGGCTGCAATAAAGCGTTTAAAGGATAGAGAAATCGAAATCAAAGAAGTAGAGGAAAGTCTAAAAGGCGCTATTGTGGAAGCAAGTAAGAACCACACCAAAGCATTGGAGAAAAAAAAGGAAGTAGAAGCTAAATTAGAAGAACAATACGCTGTTTTAAAACAAGCGCGTCAGGCATTAGAAGAGGTTGCAGACAAACAATCTACAGAATATTCTGACGCATTGGCAAAGGTGACTCAATTAGAGCAATCTGTTGAGGAATTAGAAGGTTTAAAAAATGCCTATACAACTCTGGCAGCTTCTAAAGACAGCTTTGTACATAAGCACAATTTAACCATAAAGGTATTAACATCGTTAAGAAGTAACTTACAAACGCATCGAGCAAAACTTAAAAGTGATACAGATGAAAGACTAAAATATTACGATGGATATGTGGTTGCATTAAAAGCAAGAACAGATCAGGAATTTGCGGCTATTTTAGAGCATCTTGGAGTAAAAACCGACGAGCATATTGGAGAAACCTTGGCTGCAATGCATACTGCAAGTGCTAAAGCACGTCAGGAAATGATGGATAACATTCCTGTTCACGAAAAGATAATGCAAGGCGTTTATGGTAGTTATGCAGAAGCTTTAAAAGAAATCCGAACTAAAGATGCGGAAATTCAAAAGAATTTCGCAGAGCGTTATGGTATCGATATGAAAGAGATTTTCGATGACTATTATAATGCAGATGCAAATGCCCCTTCAGAAGGAGGAGAACCAAAACCAGAATCAAACGAAGACGATTTATTGTCTTAATTATTTTTAAACAGAATTCTTTAATCAAAAATGATTGTTACACCTTTAGATTCTGCCATACTCGATTCTAAAGAACAATACGTATTCTATCATAAAATGATAGATTTTGCACTTAAGGAACTTATAGTTTCTGTGCAACAGAAACAATTATGTAATAAGCAGGAAGTACTCTTGTTTAAGCAGTATTGTGATTTGTTATTGTACTCTATTGAAGCAATGAGAGTTAAATACATGTACGATGATGAGGATAACATGAAAGTGGATTTAACAGATTCCGGATTTCCTAACTATTTAGAATTTCGTTATCTATTTAATGACCTTGAGTTAAGAGATGAGTATCTGGGTAAACTAACAGATATTGAAGTTTTAAAAGAAGAATTTTTAGACACATTAATACGCAAAAAGCAACCAATTAAAAAGCGTAAACTGTTTCAGGCAGCATCAATTGTCTATTATACATCTGCTAAAAAGCAATATATTTTTAATCGTTTTGTGCAAGGTAAAATTCTAGATTCTCCTGAAGGTTCTAAAGGAGAACATTTGGTAAGTTGGAGTTTTTACGATGTATCACACAACAGACCTTTTATCTGCTATATGTATTTCAATTATGATGGCAGAAATGTAGAGGATTACAAAAGTGAAGTCTATACAGCGTTAAAAAATACGTCAGATAGGGAAATGGCTCTGGATATGATGGCTTACGCAATAGATAAACGTTTGCCAAAGGTATTTCCAAAACTAATTAAACGAGTAGATTTGGGTCCAATTCATAATGTATTTGCTAAAGATGAGAACGAAATTACACATGCCCTTCTAGACGGAATTACAAAAAAAACTATTCCTTTAGAGTCCTATGCAATTTCATTTAAAATTGATGAAGTAGAATCCGGAAGTGAATTCTCTGAAGGAGGTTTTTTTAGTAAGCAAACCTTTCAAAAATGGGACGCTACTTTCAAGCAGAAATATGTGTTTGCACCACACAGAATCATACAAATGCTGTATAATAAAACACCAGATATCATGAATAAGTTGGCAAAACCTCCTATTCAAATAGCTGATTTAAAAATTGATAATAAATAAAATGAGAATAGTTTTAAACTTACTCCTAGTAGTAAATCTTTTAGTTTCTTGTCAAAATGATGATGATAATTCAACTTCAAATAGTGAAACAGATTTAGAACTTGTCACTGGAATCGAAATTAGAAATTCTCAATCTAGTGCACTTATGAATCTTGGAAATCCAAATATTAATACTAATCAAGTAATAATGTATCCGAATCCGCCAATAGATGCCTTAAGAATTGATGCTATTGGTAATTCTGGAATAACAGATATTTGGTTGGTTACGGGGAATGCACAAAAAACACATCAGGATATAGATTTTGATTCTTTGTTAAGCTCAGATACATATTCAGAATCAGAAATTGAAGATGAATCTGAATACTATTTTTCATTCAATGAAAGTGGAAATGCAATAATTAATCTCGAAAATTATTCAAACGGATACTATAAAGTTTTTGTCAAAATAAATAATCAAATAGAATGGAATAATGTTTATGTTGGTAACGATATGGATATTGATGATTTAATGAGTTTTTGGGATTAGCAATTTAAATTAACTGAAGAAAAAAATGGAACACAATACAACTTTCCCTATAAAACAAACAGAGCTTGATGTACTTCGCGATGAAGCGTCATCCTACTTAAAAAGTGTGCAATGGGAACAAAGTCAACGAGCCAAGAATAAAGATAAAGATGCAAAAGATGAGTCTATTTTGTTGTATTTATCAAGAGCCACAAACGGAAGTAGTGCTGCAGAAGTTACCTCTGTTTCTAAAACTATATTGGCGTTAAAAAAGAGATTGTTACCAGATTCTATTGCAATTCCTGTTCATTTAAATGAAACTCTGTATGCAGTTCAGGAAGGAATTACCTTAGGTATTTGGATAAAAGATAGTTATTATGATGCTTCAGGATTATCAAGTTTAAGTGAGCGAAAATCAACTTTAGACAATTCAGGAAAAAGAGAATATGAAAGTAAAATGCATACTGCAACCGCCTATATGTTATTTGCAACAGCATATAACGTACTTCACAATTTGCAAAATGTCGCTTCAGACGATTTAAGTGTGATGAAAAATAAGTTTGCAGGCATTCCTGAAGTATCAATTATGTCGCCTTTAAAAGGAATTTCTTGTGCTTTATTTTATTATGATAAGTATTTAGCACATCCGGAAATCATCAATAGCGATAAAGATGTAGTTGATTTCACGGTTGTATTTTTTGAAGCTTTGATTGATGAAATTCAGCTTCGTAAAAGTAGTTTAGAATATCAGGAAACAATTTTAGATAGAACATACAAACTTGAAAATTCAGAATTTGCCGTTTCAGGTTGGAGTAATGTTTTTGCGGGAACAGCTAAAAGTATAGAGTTTAACCAAATTCAATTTGAACAAATTGTTGGCAACAGAGATGCTAAACATTTCGCTCGAAGATTAACCGAACGTATATTAAGCTATGATTTTGCTGAAAAAAAGAATCCATTTCAGGAATTAGGTGGATTTATGCCAGTTTTTATGGGTTATGGAATTCCAGGAACAGG
>JABDOZ010000106.1 GCA_013043005.1 Flavobacteriaceae bacterium
TAGCGAACAACATTAAAGTAGTCGATTAAAATGATATTAGCCGCAAGTACAATAGGAACAATAGTAGCAACAGTGGTAGCTTTTTTAGTTGTGACGTTATTACTAGTAGCATTGTTATTAGTTGTAAAACAAAAATTGTCACCCTCTGGTCCTCTAAAAATCAAGATCAACAATGAAAAGGAGATAGAAGTTGCTTCAGGAGGAACTTTGTTATCCACTTTAGGAGGAGAAAAAATATTTCTACCTTCTGCCTGTGGTGGTGGTGGAACATGTATTCAATGTGAATGTCATGTATTAGCTGGAGGAGGAGAAGCTCTTCCAACTGAAACACCACATTTTTCAAGAAAGGAATTGCAACATGGAGCGCGATTAGCTTGTCAGGTAAAAGTGAAGCAGGACATGGAGATTACAATTCCTGAAGAAGTATTCGGAATTAAAAAGTGGGATGCAACTGTGGTTAGAAATTATAATGTTGCCTCTTTCATTAAAGAATTTGTTGTAGAAATTCCAGAAGACATGAATTACAAGGCTGGTGGTTACATTCAAATTGAAATTCCTCCATGCGAAATCAAATATTCAGATATTGATATTACAGCACATCCAGAAGAGCATGAAACTCCGGATAAGTTTCAGGCCGAATGGGATAAGTTTGGTCTATGGCCTCTGGTCATGAAAAATAATGAGGTAATAGAAAGAGCCTATTCCATGGCGTCTTATCCGGCAGAGGGAAGAGAGATTATGCTTAATGTACGTATTGCAACTCCACCATGGGATAGAAGTAAGAACGCGTGGATGAATGTCAATCCGGGCATTGCGTCGTCTTACATCTTTGCTCAAAAACCTGGAGATAAAGTGACTATTTCCGGACCTTATGGTGAGTTCTTCATTAATGAATCTGAGGCGGAAATGTTATATGTTGGTGGTGGTGCTGGAATGGCTCCAATGCGTTCACATTTGTATCACTTGTTCAGAACGTTGAAAACCGGAAGAAAAGTGACCTATTGGTATGGCGGACGCTCGAAAAGAGAATTGTTTTACATAGAGCACTTCAGGAAATTGGAAAAAGATTTTCCAAACTTTAAGTTCTATATGGCTTTATCAGAACCAATGGAAGAAGATAACTGGAAAGTGAAAAAGAATATAAATGATGAAAAAGGCGATGGTTTTGTGGGTTTCATTCACAATTGTGTAATTGATAATTATTTAAATGATCATGAAGCCCCGGAAGATATCGAATTATATTTCTGTGGACCTCCTTTAATGAACAAAGCTGTTCAAAAGATGGGTGAGGATTTTGGTATTCCAGATGAGAATATAAGATTTGATGACTTTGGAGGATAGGCGATAATAGCCATTTGGTAATATTTGTTATGCTGAACTTGTTTGCAGCATCTCATCATAAAACAAAACCGATACGAATGTGTCGGTTTTTTTATATTAATTTTGCCTTATGAGCAGACCACTTACAAAACAGGAATTACACAATTTAGCCATGAATCATGTTGGGAAAGACCTTGAAAAAAGAGGTTTTGAATTCATTGCTGTTAACAGTAAACTTAAAAAACATCCTCAGTTTGTTTGTATTGACAAGAATAGCCATTATTATTTTGTGATTGTAAAAACGGTAATTCTACCTGAAAACCCCAATAATTATGATATGGTGTGGATGGAAACCTTTAAAAAACATGCCAGAGCAAAGGATGCAAAAGTGTTGTATGCCGGAGTTGGATTGGGTAATCCTGAAGGTGAAGACTTGCCAATTTATCTAGATGAAGAATATTTAATTGAGTACAACGGTATTCAATTTTTAGAAACAAATTTTAACTAAATGAAACATAACCTGTTAATACCTATAATCTTTTTCTCTTTTGTTTCCTGCAATCAAGAACTTGTTAAGAATAAAAAGGTCACCGGTAGTGTATTTGGAACAACATATTCTGTAATATATAATTCTGATAAAAGAATTGATTTCGAACCGCAATTTGATAGTATTTTTTACATCATTAACAAATCAATGTCAACCTATGAGCAAAATTCGATCATATCGAAATTGAACAGAAATGAAGACGTTATGTTAGATGAGCATTTTATAACTGTTTTTGACGCTTCTAAAGAGATATATAATTCTACTGACGGAGTTTTTGATCCAACCATAGGCGTGCTAGTAAATGCCTGGGATTTTGGTCCGGAAGGAACTATAAAGAATTTAGATAGTCTTAAAATTAAGGAGCTAATGCATAGTGTTGGCTTGAATAATGTTAAAATATCTGGAAACAAATTAATTAAGAAACATAAAAACACATATTTAGACTTCAATGCGATAGCCAAGGGATATGCTGTAGATGTTATTTCTGAATTTTTAGACGATAAGGATATTGCAAATTATTTGGTTGAGATTGGCGGAGAAATCAAGGCACAAGGAATTAATATAGATAAGCTAAAAGATTGGAAAATTGGTGTTGAGAATCCAAATTTTGATGGGACACAATCTATTTTTAAAGCGATAAGTATAAAAAATGCTGCCATGGCTACTTCTGGAACGTATAGAAAGTTTAAGATAGATTCTTTAGGTAATAGGTATGCCCATATTATTGACACTAAAACAGGTTACCCAAGTGAGACTAATTTACTTAGCGTTTCAGTTGTTACAAATGACTGTATCACTGCAGATGCCTATGCCACAGCTTTTAAAGCTATGGGAATTGAAAATGTAACACATTTTCTTCAGTCGCACCCAGAGCTTAAAGCATTCTTAATTTTTGAAAATGATAAAGGTGAGTTTGAAACGCTATCTCTAAATGAGTTTCCAGATAATTAAGGTTTGTAAACTACAGGGATAATCTCACCTTTTGCTAAACAGTATTTTGAAATGTCTTCCCTTGACAGAGATGCAGTATAATCTACTTCATCAACTTTAAATCCAATACTTCTTAATTTATTAAAATAATCACGACCATAGATTCTAACATGATCATATTGACCAAAGATTTTAGCACGTTCTTTTTTGTCTGTTATGGAATCATCCTCAAAAGTTGTTTCACGAGACAGGTCCTGAGGAATTTGAAAAATTCCCATTCCATCAGGTTTTAATACTCGAAACAATTCATTCATAGCTTTATTATCGTCTGGAATGTGTTCTAAAACATGATTGCATAATATAAAATCAAATTCATTATCCTTGAATGGCAGATTGCAAATGTCGGCTTTCACATCGGCTAAAGGAGAATTCAGGTCTGATGAGATGTAATCCAAATTCTTCATACCTTTAAATCGCTTATAAAAGGCTTGTTCTGGCGCAAAGTGAAGAACTTTTTTTTTAGTTTTAAATAAATCAGTTTCATTTTTTAAATATAACCAGAGTAATCTATGTCGTTCTAAGGATAAAGTGGAAGGCGATAACACATTCTCCCTTTGATCACCATATCCATATGGCAAAAATATTTTAAAACTTTTTCCATCAATAGGATCTGTGAAAGCATTCCCTTTTAAAAAATATGCTAAAACTGGTCGTATTACATAGCTCAACCTAATTAGTAAAGGTCTTGGAATACTATTTAAAATAAATTTAAAAAATTGTTTCACTACTTGTAATCTTCTCTTACTGGGCAGAAAACATCTGATAATTTACAATTGGTAATTGCTCTTCCGCCATGGGGAATATTTGAAGGAATTTTGACCAACATCCCAGGTTTGTATATTTTGGTTTCATCACCAACGGTCATTTCAAAATCACCTTCCATAACTTGAGTCGTTTGCTCATGCTCATGCGAATGAATAGGAATTGTAGCTCCCGCATCAACTTCCCAAAATCCCAAGGTAAAAGATTTCATATGTACAAATCTGCCATGATAGCCTTTGATTATTTCTTTAGGTCTAATATCAAAAATATTCATTGTTATAATATTAATGCTTCTTGTCTAAATTCATTCTCTTCATCACTTACAATATCTAATGCTTCATAAATATAAGCAAAGGTGGAAAGCAATTCCGGGTTCCCATCTACAATGGCTACATTATGTTCAAAATGGGCACTTGGTTTGTTGTCCTGTGTGGTGATAGTCCAGCCATCTTTATGCTGTTTTATTTTATGGGTGCCCAAATTGATCATTGGTTCAATAGCCACCACCTGGCCTTCAATGAATTTTTTACCTCGACCTCTTTTGCCATAATTTGGCATTTCGGGATCTTCATGCATTTTTCTTCCTAATCCATGACCTACCAGTTCCCTTACTATGCCATAGCCATGAGCTTCACAATGCTTTTGTATGGCATAACCCACATCACCCACTCTATTACCCATTTTAAATTCTCTTATTCCAACATACAAAGATTCCTTTGTGACCTCCAGCAATTTCCTGGTTTCTGGAGCGACTTCTCCAACTTCAAAGGTGTAAGCATGATCACCATAGAATTCATTCTTAACAGCACCGCAATCAATAGAAATAATATCACCTTCAACCAATGGGTCTTTGTTTGGAATACCATGTACTACTTGTTCATTAGGACTCATACACAGTGTATTTGGGAAATTATACAAACCCAAAAAGCCGGGAACAGCACCATGATCGCGAATAAATTCCTCCGCCATTTGATCCAAAAATAATGTTGTAACACCGGGTTTAACTTCTTTTGCCAGCATTCCTAAGGTTTTGGAGACAATCAGAGCACTTTCACGCATCAATTCAATTTCCTCTCTTGTTTTTACAATGATCATATTGATAAAAATATCCGCAAAGATAATTAAAATAAACAAGTATAATTTTATCTGTTTTTATGACAATAGACAGTTTTTTTCAATTAGATTAATTTTAATTTTGTCAACTAAAATTAATGATATGTACAGACCAGTAAGTGCCGAAGATGCAGTAAAAGTTATACGTTCTAATGACAGAGTTTATATTCAGGCAGCAGCAGCAGCTCCCCAGGTATTGATCGATGCCATGACCGATCGCCATGAAGAGTTAAGACATGTAGAAGTTTGTCATCTTCATATTGAAGCGAAAACGCCATATGCCGATCCGAAATACAAAGAAAGTTTTCATGTAAACTCTTTTTTTATCGGCCGGAATGTAAGGCATACGTTAAAAGAAGGAAATGGTTCATACACACCTGTATTCTTAAGTGAGGTGCCGTTACTTTTCAAAAGAAATATTGTACCATTAGATGTAGCGTTGATTCACGTTTCTATTCCAGACAGACATGGGTACTGTTCGTTAGGGGTTTCTGTTGAGGCCTGTTTAGCAGCTATTGATAATGCCAGTTATGTTATTGCGCAAGTCAATAAACAAATGCCAAGAACACTGGGAGATGGTATCATACATATTTCAGAAATAAACGCCTTTGTTGAATGTGACGAACCAATTCCAACAACAGGAGTGACCAGGCCATCAGAGATTGAACAGCAAATAGGTGATCATGTTGCTGGTTTGATTGAGGATAGAAGTACACTGCAAATGGGAATTGGGAATATTCCCAATGCTGTATTAACTAGACTTACAAATCATAAAGATCTTGGTTTACATACTGAAATGTTTTCTGATGGCGTAATAGATTTAATTCTCAGTAATGTTATAAATGGTAATTATAAAGGTGTGGTTCCTGGAAGAGCAACCACTACCTTTTTAATGGGATCTAAAAGACTATATGACTATGTTGATGATAACCCTTTTGTAGAAATGCGAACTTGCGATTATGTGAACGACGTAGATATAATAAAGCAAAACCCCAGAATGGTGGCTATTAATTCTGCAATTGAGGTGGACGTAACCGGTCAGGTATGTGCAGATTCCATTGGCTCCAAAATGTATTCTGGTGTTGGTGGACAGATGGATTTTATAAGAGCTGCTTCTCAAAGTGAAGAGGGTAAGGCTATTATTGCATTACCATCTGTTACTAAAAAAGGCATTAGCAGAATTGTTCCTAGTCTGAAACCAGGGGCAGGAGTAGTTACAACCAGAGCACATGTTCACTACATTATTACAGAATATGGAATTGCGAATTTGTATGGAAAAACAATTAAAGAGCGCGTAAAAGCATTAGTTAATATTGCTCATCCGGATCACAGAGAGTCATTAGAAAAAGGCTACTTTGAGTTGATTTGATTATTTTTTCAGGAAAGAAAATAAGCCCTTCTTTTTAGGTGGCGCTTTAATATCAGGCTTCATATCAGTAAGCATTTGGTAGATTTCGCCCCAACCATAAACGCCTCCAATATTGCGATCGTCAATAAAAAGATCTGCCAATATTTTCCGGCTTACATCGCCATTGAATTCTTCTTCCGGAAAACTTTTGTTTACAGCATAAAACTCTATTCCTTGCAATCGGCAAAACTCAACAGCTTCATCCAATCTATTGTTGCATCTGTAGGTCCACAAAATAAGTCTGTGACCATCTTGCTGAAGGCGTTTTAATGTTTCAAAAGCGAATATCCTTGGTTCTCCTATACTAGGATATGCGTCTTCAACAATAGTTCCGTCAAAATCAACAGCAATAATAAGTTTGTCCTTAGAGATCATGAAGAAAATAAATTTGGTGCTAAATTAGTGATTTAATACTTATTCGAAATAAGCATGTTTATAATCAATACCCTTAAGAATCTTGAGCATATCCTTTTCCAGAGATTCAATTGGATATTCTACGATTCTATTGATTTCTTTTCCGTCCTTATAAAATATAAAAGTTGGTACATTCGTAATATTTAAATCTTTTTCTACTTTTTGAGGCGTTGTTTTCTCACGACTTACCGCATAAATATTATGTTTTTTTCTTTTAAAATCAACAGCATCCAATATTTTTAAAAAAGCAGGAGTTTCCCTTTTGCTATCTCCACACCAGGTTCCCATAAAAGTAACAATTTCGATTTCCTTAATTAAAGACCTTAACTCACTAATGGTATTACTATCAACTTTGTATTCATCATAATTGGGAGTATACCAAATATTGTATGGTTCTTGTTGAAATCCTTTATCATCAGCAGGACCTAGAAGTATTACAGTATCTTGGTAAGGGGCAGATTTATTAATTTCCCTTTCCGTTTTACAAGAAACCAATATTAATAGGCTAAGAATATAAATTGACTTTCTCATTTTTATAACCTTAAATTAATGAATGTTGTGTCATTGCTTCGGGCTGCTCAATTCCCATCAACTTTAAAATAGTGGGAGCGATATCCCCTAAAATACCATCATTTATATTTTTTAGTTCCTTATCAACTAATATAATAGGTACTGGATTTGTCGTATGCGCTGTATGAGGTGTTCCATCAGGATTCACCATAGTTTCACAGTTACCATGATCGGCAATGATGATTGTTGTGTAATCATTATCTGAAGCAGCTGTAACCACGTCTTTTACACACTCATCGACCGCTTCACAAGCCTTTATGGCAGCTTCCATTACACCTGTATGACCTACCATATCACCATTAGCGAAGTTTAAACATACAAAATCGACTTCTCCCTTATTTAATTCAGGGATAAGAGCATCTCTAAGTTCATAAGCGCTCATTTCTGGTTTTAGATCATACGTAGCTACTTTAGGAGAGTTTCGTAAAATTCTTGTTTCTCCATTAAATACATTTTCTCTACCACCAGAAAAGAAAAATGTAACATGAGGATATTTTTCCGTTTCAGCTATTCTGATCTGTTTTTTGTTAAGTTTAGCCAAAACTTCTCCTAAGGTTTCATTAAGGTTTTCTTTGCCATAAATAACATGGATGCCCTTAAAGGTGTCATCGTAATTGGTCATAGTAACATAATGCAAATTAAATTTATGCATATTGTGTTCATGAAAATCTTTTTGAGATAATGCTTCAGTAAGTTGGCGACCACGATCTGTCCTGAAATTAAAGAAAATAACTACATCATCATTTTCTATTTTCGCCATTGGTTGATTATTTTCATCAACCATGACAATTGGTTTTATAAATTCATCGGTAATATCGTTATCGTAACTCTTTTTAATTGTTGCCGTAGCGTTTGTTGATTTCTCTCCGACTCCTTTTACAATAGCATCGTAGGCCAGTTTTACACGCTCCCAGCGTTTATCTCTGTCCATAGCATAATATCGCCCGGTTACTGTTGCCAATCTACCATTCGTTTTATTCAGGTGATCTTCTAAATCCATTACAAAACCATATCCTGATTTAGGATCTACATCACGACCATCTGTAAAAGCGTGAACAAAGGTTTTGGTCAAACCATAATTATTGGCCGCATCTAATAATCCTTTTATATGGTTGATATGTGAATGAACACCTCCATCGCTGAGAAGTCCCAGGAAATGAACATTTTTGTTATTTGATTTAGCATATTCAAAAGCATTTTGCAAGACTGGTTCATCGGCCAGTGTATTATTTTCTACAGCCAAATTCACTTTAACCAGATCTTGATAAACAATTCGGCCTGCACCTAAATTCATATGTCCTACCTCACTATTTCCCATTTGCCCTTCCGGCAATCCAACATGCAGTCCATCTGTTCTTAAACTTGCGTTGGGATATTTTGTGTAAAGTGAATCTATATAAGGTGTTTCGGCATTGTCTATTGCAGATACTTTTGGATCTGGAGATTTTCCCCAACCATCTAAAATCATTAAAATAACTTTCTTTTGCATTGCTTGAAATTTAGTTCACAAAGATAAAAACAAAAGTCCTGTTTTAGCAGGACTTTATGATGAAATTACGATATCGTTTTAGTATCCTCTATACTTTTTAATAGCCTCTTGGATTTTCTCTATTCTGTTGTCAGGATCTGGATGAGTACTTTGAAATTCAGGTACCCTGTTTGGTCCTGCAGCTGCTTTAAGAATTTGCATCACGCCAATCATTTCTTCCGGATTATAATCAGCTTTTATCATAAAACGAACGCCCAGATCATCACTTTCCAATTCGTCATCTCTTCCATTTGTAAGTAAGGTTTGTTGGCCTATTCCTCCTACTAATCCACCCATATCTGCACCAACTGAAGCGCCTGTTGAAACCGTTCTCCAGAATTCAGTCTCTCCAATTCTTTCTGCGGAATGCTTACCGAGTACATGACCAATTTCA
The DNA here is from genome assembly GCA_013043005.1 of Flavobacteriaceae bacterium. Classification (GTDB taxonomy): domain Bacteria; phylum Bacteroidota; class Bacteroidia; order Flavobacteriales; family Flavobacteriaceae; genus Site-B1. Next base: position 9,047 of record JABDOZ010000106.1, read on the forward strand.
TGCCCGAGGACTCCTGCTAATTGATCTTCATTCTCTAATTTAGCGAGTAAAGCATAGGTTATAAATATTTGTCCTCCCGGAAGCGCAAAGGCATTAATTGTCTTTGGATCTGCTAAAAGATGAAATTCATATTTATAAGGTGTTTCTTGAGCAATACTAGATCGTACAAGTGTATTTCCTACCTGATCAACGAGGGCCTGCAGTTCAGCATCCGGATGGAGTCCGCCATGTTGTTGAGCCATTTGAGGAGCATTTTGTAGTCCAATTGCTATTTCTTGATCTGTGGTCATGGTAATGGTTTGCTTCCTTCCAGTATATGGATTTACCTCTTGTTGATTACATTTTTTAATAAAAGCGAAAGCAACGATTGCTATCCCTATTAATAGTCTAATCTTAAATTTATTACTTCTCATTTTCAGTAGTTTAAGTGCTGTAATTTACAAAAGTTAAGGTAAAAGTTCCGGGTTGATATCTAAAATATTATTGTTAAGGTAGTTTCCTATGAAATTTTTGCTAAAATGGTCAAAACCAAGAATGTTTTCATTTTTAATTTGTTCCAGAATGTCTATTTCCAAAAATTCATTAAGATATACTTTACTCAAAGGTTTAAAGGAATAATGCCAAGGTTCATATTTGAATCCCTTACGGTGATCACTATTGGTATAGACAAGATAAAATCCGAAGGAATTAGCATGCTCATCCATCCAATTTTTTAGTTTGAAATATGGACCGTTTTCTTCGAAATGTCGAGTAAGAAGAACTTTTTTTGGTTGTTTAGAATTTCCATCTATTATATCCAGATCTGTTCCCCAATGATGTCGGGATGTCCCGGGAATTGTAGAATACTCTATTATTTTTTCAATGGTTTCCTCTTCAGATAATCCTTGTTGAGTAAATAATTTATATTTTCTGTTCCATATGCGACGTTGATGATAAAAATCCCTGTAACCGGATACAACTTGAATGTCTATACCATCTTTAAGAGCACTCTCTTTCATTTTTAAAAATGAGTCATAAGCTTCTTTTCTCAACTTATAACCATCACCGAATAGTTCAGGATTGCCTTTACCTATAAGTTCTTGCCAAGAAATTTTTGGGGCTGAAAATACATAATTTGGAATTATTGCAAGAGCCAATGGCAGTAATGAACTTATTTCTATAAAGGATCTTCTTCTCATATTGATTTATACATAAGGTAATGTAGTCCAATTTTAGGTAATACAAAAGGTTTGCCAATTATTTTAAAACCATTCTTTTTGTAAAAATTTACAGCAACTTCTCTTACATTACACCAAACCAATTTGGTGCCTTTTTGTTTCAATAATTGCTCACCTTTATGTATTAATAAATTTCCGAATCCTCTTTTTTGGCAATATTTTAAAACAGCCATTCCTCTTAATTGAAATTGATCTTCTTTGAATTCAGGACATTTATTTCTTAGGTAAGTTACCACGGCTAAAAGATCACTATCAATATATAAACCAAGATGAAAAGTATTCGGATCATCATCATGATCAAATCTGCAATCTTCAATTGGTCTGCCTTCTCTTAAAACAGTGTGCCTAACAGGATAGGTCGCTGTGGAAGGTATTGTTTTAATATCTAGATAGGGGTTATCGATTTTGTAAAGATTTGCGGGAATACCTTCGTAATCAAATTCTTTAATAAACTTCAATCCACATTTATTTATTACTTTATGCGAGGTACTGTTGTTAATATGCGCATGCGCATAAATTTCTGGGAGATATAATTTTTTAAACCCGTATTCTAATGAAGCTTTAGCCGATTCTGTTGCATATCCTTTGTTCCAGTATTCTTTGTAAAACCTGAACCCAATTTCAACTATTTTCTTTTCAGGATGAAATTTTAATCCACACCAGCCAATAAATTTGTCTGTCTTCTTAAGGCAAACTGCCCATCTGCCCATTTTATGGTTTTGGTATTCCTCGTAATTCTTAATGAAATCAGTTGCCTGGGAAAAGTTTTCAAACGGGATATCACCTGTATATTGCAAAATCTTCGGATCATTATTCATTTCAAAAAAATGAACAGCATCATCTTCAATGAATTCTCTCAAATACAATCGATCTGTTTTGGTGATTATTTTCATCTATCAAACTTAATTATTTTATATTTCGAAATAAAATTTAATTAACTTCACAAAAAGACATGTCATACATTTTTAAGATTCTGAATAGAAATGAAATATATTCGATAATTCCGATGGTTCAGGAGTTGTCTGAAGAAAACATTTCTAATACAGTTTTGGAGACACGCTTCCAGGAAATGTCAACTCAAAACTATGAATGCGCTGTGGTTTATGATAGCAAAAAATTGATAGGTGTTACAGGCTTGTGGTATTGCACACGACATTATTCAGGTAAAAGCGTCGAACTGGATCATGTTATAATTGATAAAGATTACAGGAATAAAGGACTTGGAAAAGAATTTATGACCTGGATCGAAAATTATGTAAAAGAAAAGGGCTATGAAGCTATTGAGCTAAATACCTATGTTCAGAACTATCCATCGCATAAGTTTTATTATAATCTGGGTTTTGAGATCCTGGGCTATCATTTCTTAAAAAAGATATGATACTATTAATTTAAATCTTTCAGTTCAGTTTCTGGATCGACTTCATAAGGTTGCTTGTTGTATTCAAAAATTCTTGCAGATAAAGGTCCTTTTAATTTAATAGAACTATCCTTTACATAAAGACAGCTACCTTCTCTTAGACCTACTACGGGTTGTGTATTGAATTTATGAAATTCAAGTATTCTGGTTTCTCTTGTTTCACCCATATGCTTGCTGCCGGGATCCGGATCTAAATAATGTGGATTGATGTTAAATGGAACGAACCCTAAAGTCTTGAAACTTGGAGGATAAACAATTGGCATATCATTTGTCGTGTTCATGGTTAGTCCACAGATATTGGTTCCAGCACTAGTACCTAAGTAAGGAATACCATTGTTTATGGCATCTTTAATTGCAGATAAAAGCCCATTTTTATATAGTTGATTTACTAAGACAAATGTATTGCCTCCTCCAGTAAAAATTCCTTTGCAATTGTTAACAGCCTCCTTAGGGTCATCAAATTCATGGATTCCCTTAATCCCAATTCCAATTTTTGAAAAGGCTTTTTTTGCAACTTCAGTATAATCATTATAGCTAACGCCACTTGGTCTGGCATATGGTATGAAGAGTACTTCATTTACACCCTTGTATAATGTTTTTAATTCCTCTAAAATGTATTCTAAATAACCACTGCCGTGCACTGTAGATGTGCTTGCAAGAACTATGTTTTTCATGTGATGTATTTTTAAGTAAATTTATGTATTTACCGCCTTTAACAAAATTTTAAACGGAATTTAAAACATTTTTAAGAATAAAATTGGTTAATTTCAGAATCTAATTAAAAACGAATGAAAAATATTCTCTATTTATTGATTCTCCTTGTAATCTCAATTGATTCAAGCGCTCAAATAACACAAAGATTTGAGGTTAATGGAAGAATTATTGTGACTACCAACGACGTTGAAGGAGTAACGGTTTTTAATTCTTCATCAAATAAAGGAACTATTACAAATGATAAGGGAGAGTTTACAATTGAGGTCAGATTGAACGATGCTGTTGAATTTTCTGCATTGCAATTTGAGAAGTTTGTTGTGACAATAGATGAAAAAATATTATCTAACAGATACTTTACGGTTTATTTGGTTGAACGTATCAATAAACTGGATGAAGTAATTATAACACCATATGACATGCTAACAGGCAACATAGTTGCAGATGTTAAAAGTGTTGAAACCTTTAACCCTCAATTAGATGCTATTTATTTTGGTGTTAATGACGTATATGCTTATGAGTTTACTGATGACTATAAAACTGAAGTTGTAAATATAGCAATGACGCCTCAACAGTTTGAACTTAGTCCGGATTTAGTAAAAATACTGGGAGGTTTTCTAAAACCTGTTTTTAAATCGAAAGAGGCACAGCAAGAAAAGAAAATTAACAAAATTAGATTGGACTTAACCGATTTGTATGGAAATGAGTTTTTAAGTCACAGTCTTAGTATCCCAGAAGACAGGATTGAAGAATTTATAGCCTATGTTGAAGCAGATCAATTTGACTTTCATTTGCTGGACAGAGGAAAAGAGTTACAACTTATTGAACATCTTTATAATCAGAGCAAACGATTTTTGAATATCGATAATACTGAGGATTAATTTTTTTGGAATGCTATTTGCCTTTTAAAAATAGATTAGATTTATTCGTTATGCATAAATATAAATTAGTCTTACTTATTTTAGTAATCTCTTTTCTTTCCTTTAATACACTTCATAAATATTATGTGAGTGTTACCGAAATTGAATATATAAGTGAGCAAAAATCATTGCAAATTATTTCAAGGGTTTTCATAGATGATTTTGAATCAACACTACGTAATCGCTATGATGAAAGACTGACATTAGCTGTTGACAATGAGGATGAACTGGTGAACTATTATACTGAAAGGTATTTAAAAGAGAAATTGAAAATAACAATAAACGGTGAACCTATACAATTCAATTTCATAGGTAAAGAATATGAAGATGATTTAATGCTGAGTTATTTAGAGGCAGTAAATTTGAACGAAATTTCCACAATTGAAGTGGTTAATAGAGTTCTTTTTGAAACATTTCCAGACCAGAAGAATATTGTTCGATTTAAAATAAACTCAACTAATAAAAGCATCCTTTTAGTTAAAGAAAATGATAAAGGTTTGTTAAACCTCTAACAAAGCCTTATTAAAACACTGAATTTCATTAATTTCACACACTTTTTACTTAATTCCCAATAATAATGAAAAAGATAAAATATCTGCTCTTTTCGTTTTTACTGTTTTCTCTTGTCTCATTGGCTCAAGAAGATGCAAAAGAAAGACAATTAGGTCACACAAACAATAATAAATTCAAACAACTGTATGACGAGTTTTCCACTCCAAATATGTTTCGCTCGGCTTCAGGAGCACCTGGGCCAGCTTATTATCAGCAAAAAGCAGATTATAAAATAGACATCGAGCTTGATGATGAAAATGCCCGAATAGATGGATTTGAAACCATTACTTACACCAATAACTCCCCAGATGAATTAAAATATTTATGGTTGCAGTTAGACCAGAATAAAAGAGCAAAGGATTCTAAATCACCACTCATTGAATCAAGCGGTGTATCTACTGTAAATCGCCCAAGTGGTTTTGTAGATAAATATATTTCAAATACGTTTGATGGAGGTTTCAAAATACAGGAAGTAAATGATAGTAATGGTAAATCGCTTCCTTACTTCATCAATAGAACAATGATGCGTGTTGAAATGCCAAAAAAATTAGCTTCGGGAGAACAGTTTTCGTTTTCTGTTAAGTGGTGGTATAATATTAACGATCATGTAAATCAAGGAGGTCGTTCGGGCTATGAATATTTTTCAGAAAATGATAACAGAGCATATGTTATCGCTCAGTTTTTCCCGAGAATGGCTGTTTATAGTGATGTAGAGGGCTGGCAAAATTCTCAATTTTGGGGTAGAGATGAATTTGCCTTGCCATTTGGAGATTATCAAGTGAATATTACGGTTCCAGCAGATCATATATTGGATGGAACTGGTGAGTTGGTAAACAGAAAAGAGGTCTTTTCTAAAGACATGATGAAACGATATGAAAAAGCTAAGAAGTCTTATGAGGAACCAGTTTTAATTGTGACGCAAGAAGAAGCTGAAGCTGCCGAAATTGTTAAAAGCAAAAAGAAAAAAACCTGGAGGCTTCATGCAAAAAATGTTCGTGATTTTGGATTTGCCACTTCAAGAAAGTTTATTTGGGATATGATGGCTGTCAAAGTTGGTGGAAAAGATGTTATGGCAGTTTCCCTATATCCAAAAGAAGGAAATCCGCTTTGGGAAGATTGGTCAACAAAGGTTGTTGCAAGTACATTAAAATCATATTCAAGAATGACTTTTGATTATCCCTATCATAAAGCAATATCTGTGCATGCCAGGAGTCAAGGAATGGAGTATCCAATGATCTGTTGGAATTATGGTCGTCCAGATAAAGAAGGAAATTTTTCAGATAGGACTAAATATGGGATGATGAGTGTCATTATTCATGAAGTAGGACATAATTTTTTCCCAATGATCATAAATAGTGATGAAAGGCAATGGACCTGGATGGATGAAGGTTTAACGACCTTTGTGCAATATATAGCAGAACAGGATTTTGGTGAATGGTATCCAGATGCTTTGTCTCCTCATCATGAAAAGTATCCGTCAAGACGTGGTCCAGCAGAAAAAATTGTTCCATACATGAGCGGTGATCAGGATTTTATAGCACCTATCATGACCAAAGGGCTGAATACCTATCAATTTGGAAGTAATGCTTACAGTAAACCTGCAACTGGACTAAATATGTTGCGGGAAACGATTATGGGAAGAGAGTTGTTTGATTATGCTTTTAAAACGTATGCTCAACGCTGGATGTTCAAGCATCCTACACCAGAAGATTTTTTCAGAACAATGGAAGATGCATCTGCCTTTGATCTGGATTGGTTTTGGAGAGGTTGGTTTTACACCACAGATTATACAGATATCGGCGTCAAGGAAGTAAAAAAGTATTATGTTTCCAATGAACCAAATCAACGCATGAAAGATATGGCTTCCAGAAGAGGTATGAACATTAACGATTTACCACGTTTTGTATATTTAGTTGAAGAGGGAGGTGAAGATTTTAATGAAAATTTACGTGATAAGAGTACTTTGGAAAATTCACCTACCTTGAGGGAATATTTGATGGATAATTTTACTGAAGATGAGCGTCAAAAAATGAAAACTCCCAACTATTTCTATAAGATAACATTCAATAAACCTGGAGGTTTAGTTATGCCAATAATTGTAGAATATGAATATGCAGATGGAAATAAGGAAAGAATAACCTATCCTGCACAAATATGGAGATTTAACGATAAAGAAGTGAGTAAAGCAATATCTTCTTCTTCAGAATTGGTTAAGATTACGATAGATCCTGATAAGGAAACAGCAGATATCGATACATCTAATAATTCGTGGCCAAAGGAGATCAAGCAAAGTAAATTTGATCAATTTAAATCTGAAGTTAAAAATTAGCAAATAAATAATTTTTAAAAGCCGACTTTATAAGTCGGCTTTTTATTTAAATTTGTATTGTGATACAATTAGCAACATTCTTATTTATCAGTGGCACCGAAATAACTTTTATTCTGTTTATCGTTGTTATGGTATTTGGTGCTGATAAAATTCCTGATATCGCTCGAGGGTTGGGCAAGGGTATGAGAACTCTAAAGAATGCTACGAATGACATTAAGCACGAAATAACAAAAAGTGCTAAAGATCAAGGAATAGATACTGACATTGTTAAAGACGTGAATAAAGAGATATCAAAGGTAAAGGACAATCTTGATGACTTCACCGGATCTGTAAGACGAAAACTTTAGTTATTTTTTTCTGCTGATGGTTAGACCATCGCGTATTGGTAGCAGGATGCTCTCAATCCTCTCGTCATCATTCATCATTTTATTATAGGCTACAAGTGATTTTGTTGCTTCATCTATTTGATTTTCCCCATCTAAAACTTTTCCACTCCAAAGAACATTGTCTGACAATATAACACCACCAGAGTTTACTTTATCAATTATGATATTAAAATAATTGATATAATCCTCCTTGTCAGCATCTATAAACACCAGATCAAAAGTTTTATTCAAAGAGGGAATTATTTCCAAGGCATTGCCAACATGTTGATGAATTTTATTGACAAACTCCGATCGGTCAAAGTATTTTCTTTGGAAATCATATAATTCTTCGTTTATATCGATTGTATGTAATTCACCATTTATCTTCAATCCTTCTGCTAAACATAAAGCTGAATAGCCTGTATATGTGCCAATTTCTAAAATGTTTTTTGGACTAATCAATTTTGATATTATGCTAAGAAATCTACCTTGATAATGTCCGCTTAGCATTCGAGGCTGTAGAATCTTGAGATGAGTTTCCCTCCTTAGTTCCTTTAACAGTTGCGGCTCTTCCTGACTATGTTTTGCTATATAATCTTCTAACTGTTCCGGTAATATCTGCATTAAGATAAAATTCTGTTAATCATTTTCTGTTTTCCAATTTTGTCATCACCATGAAGCCATTGAATCACATTATCTTGCCATATAGCATCACATTCGTCCTGATTAACAATGCCTCGTTCCTGAGCCAAATCTAAAATTTTCCCTGGATAAGAAGATTGTTTTTCACTCTCCATTTCACCCAAGGGATAAGGATCATCTAATCCCATTACAACTTGTTTTGAACCTTGATTCTCCACCAGTAATTTTAAAGATCCCGTATCATGCACCAAGGTATCAAAGAAAATATTTTTATGCCCTACCGCTTTTCTGGGATGTTGCATTCCTTCAAAAAGGTCTGGTCTACCATCAAACCCTTGAATACGTCTTCCTAAATTAATTTGAGCTAGTTGCCCGCCATGAGCAAAACAAACTCTCATATTTGGATATTTATCCTGATAACCATTTAGAGTTAAGAAGTGATAAGCATCGGCACATTGCGCCAGCATCCATATTAAATGAAAACGCCAGGAAGTATTTTCAAGTTTTATAAATTTTTCACCATCATATGGATGAATTTCTACAGCTAAATTAAATTTACTGGCAAGTTCAAAAATAGGTTCATTCTCTTCATCAAAAATACATCGCCAGGTACCAATGGTATCCATATAGTGTGTAG
>JABDOZ010000107.1 GCA_013043005.1 Flavobacteriaceae bacterium
GCTACAACTCTTTCAGCATTAAACTTTCCAGTTAGCAACAGTTCACCAATAATTACTAAATCGTGTGGATTGATGGTCCAAACTATTTCACCTTTGTTTACAGGATCTATTTTATTGATTAATGTACCAACATTTCCAGACGGATGCGGACCTTTAACAAAATGTAATGTGATTCCCTCTATTCCATTAAACGGTGAATATTCTTTTTTACCTATACCAACATGAATCCTTCCTTCGGTCAATTTGCTTAAAGCAGTAATCGCTGCCTGCAACTCAACTTCTTTGCCCTTTAAAGTAAAATTACAATCTGCAGCCAATGGTGCGCTTGCATGGGCTGAAATAAAAATAGCTTTGGGGGACCGTTCCGGATTAGCAATAATATCATATGGACGCTGCTTTATGAATGGCCAACATCCACTTTTCAATAGAAGCGATTTGACCTCATCAGAATTGGCTGATCCGAAATCTAACTTACCATGATCAACATATTTTTGATCTTTGTCTGCCAAAATCTTAATTGCTAAAATCTTACGTTTAGCGCCTCTTTCAACTTTTGTGATTTTTCCTGAAACAGGTGACACAAATTTTATTTCCTGGTTTGCCTTATCAAAAAAAACAGGGTCTCCAGCCTTTACCTTTGATCCTTCTTTTGCAATAAGTTTGGGAGTTGTACCATGAAAATCGTCAGGTCTTATAGTGAAGTATTCGCTTTGTGAAGCATTTTCTGAAACTTTTTCAGCTTCACCTACCAGTTTTATGTCCAGACCCTTTTTAATCTTAATGTCGTTTGACATATTTAAAAAAAATTTATTTATTAATTAACAATTTATTTGTTAGTAAATAATTCTATAAGGTTACTCAAAAATTGCTGCAAATTTACAAATTTTAAGAAAAGATATCATAATTAATTAACTTTTAATTATTAGTCCAAATTGCCACAATTTATTAGGTATGAATTTTGATTATATTTACACATATAATCTTTATCACAGTATGTTAAAAAAATATTTTTGCCTCGTTATTATTCTCTGTAGTGCTATTGGCTTTGGACAAATTGATTTAGAAGTGAATCCCCCAGAATATATAAAAACCATTAATTTTAAAGGAAATACTTCTGAAGGCCAATTACCTCTTTTAAAACTTGGTGATAAATTGATATTGGAGTTTGATGCGTTGAATGGTGAGGAGGCCGATTTTTATTATAAAATTCAACATTATGACTATAACTGGAATCCATCAGTTTTGGTAAAGTCAGAATATTTAAATGGATTTGATAATCAAAGAATACTTGATTATGAAAACTCCTTTAATACGTTTCAAATTTACAGTCATTATTTGCTGCAAATTCCCAATAGTCAAACTCGTGGATTTCTTGTGTCCGGCAACTATATGTTAAAAATTTATGATGACTATGATAATTTGGTTTTTTCACGAAAATTCATGGTCTATGAAGATATGGTTGGAGTTGGAGTTGAAATTAAACGATCTAGAGATGTTAGTGTCGTGAATGAAAAGCAATCTGTCGATATTACCGTATCATCAAACAGAATGAAGTTTAATAATCCTAAGGAAACGGTTAAAACAGTAATAATACAGAACAATAACCTCAATACAGCTATTACCGGCTTGAAACCGCTTTATACAATTGGGAACCAATTAATATATAAATATAATACCGAAACAAGTTTTTGGGCAGGAAATGAATATTTATTTATTGACACCAAAGATTTGAGAGTTGCAACACTTGGAACAAGATCAATTGCGTTAAAAGAATTATATCATAATTATTTGTTTACTGATATTGTTAGAGCTGATAGACCCTATACGTATAACCCTGATATTAATGGCAATTTTGTGGTTTCTGCAATAGACAGGGATGATCCTGCAATTGAAGCTGATTACGCCTGGATACATTTTAGTTTACAGCACCAAGAAATGATTGATGATAAGAGTATTCATGTTTATGGTAATTTTAATAATTATGCCATTGAATCTAGCACTAAATTGACTTTCGATGACTATTCTAAAACATATAGTGTTCCTTTACTTTTAAAGCAAGGCTTCTATAATTACAAATATGTTGTTGTGGATAATAATGGAAATCTAAATGAAGGAGAAATAAGTGGTGATTTTTATCAAACTGAGAATGATTATAAGGTATTAGTATACTACAGAGATCTTGGTGCCAGATATGACAGATTGGTTGGAACAGGTAATGGGAATTCCATAAATATCTCCAATTGATTTATTGATTTTATGGTAAAAATATGCTGACCATCGATTAAATGTAGCATTGAATCGTATAAATTACTATTTTTGCGATTCAAAATTTATATTTATTTCGAATTATTTGAAGTAAGAGTTTATTCTGATGGTGCAACAAGTTACACAAGGTATAAAAATATCGGTTGAAACAACCTTTGAAGGCACATTTTATAAAAATTATAAAGTGCAGTTTGCCTTTGGCTACCAAATAACCATCGAAAACCAAAGCAAAGATTCTGTTCAATTAAACTCGAGGCATTGGCGAATCCTAGATGCTTTAAACAATATTGAAATTGTTGAGGGAGAAGGTGTAATAGGTAAAAAACCGGTCTTAAAACCTGGAGAATCACACACCTATAATTCTGGATGTCTTTTAACATCTCCTTTTGGAGCAATGAAAGGATATTACAATATGGTTAATTTTACCACCGCTAAGAATTTTAAAGTGGTTATTCCTACGTTTAAATTGAGTGCTCCTTTTGCAAACAATTAGTCTGCAAGCTTTTTTATAAACTCAAATTTATATCTTTTTTTGTTCTGAACCACATGGCAATAATGGCAATTTGAATCATGAACAAATTCAAATACCTCATCTAGGTTAAAACTTATACAATCAACCTTGTATATACCATCCACATCAACATTTCCATGAGGTGACACACGTCTGATTCTATAGTGTTCTTCAATGTATGTTTCAGATTTACTGATCTCAAACCATGCTCCGGCCGCAATACCACTGAGCCATTGCGCATTTTCACTAAGACCTTCCACTTGCTTTGGCATTAATGTGCCTAAAATATGATATTCATGATCGGGAATTTTATCTAAAAAACATCGGAAATTTTCCCGGAAAACTGTAGAATTAAACTCAAATATAGATTTACCGATTACTTCAAAAACCTGATTTTGAGTATCAGCTCTCACTACATTACCTACTGTGCTGGGCGTAAAAAGCAATGAGTTTTTTAATGATCTTAATATTTTTTTATCTGTTATTGAAGCTATTAATGTCGAGGTCACAAAACGAGCGCAATTAGATGATTCTTTTTTAAAGGCGGCATATCTAAACGATCCATTACCCATAAGTTTAATTATATGATCCCTTGCTTTTTGATAATTAACTTTTGTACAGACTGAAGCAATTAACTTTCCATCACCATGTGTTTTTTTGGGATTATTAGCCAAATACAATAAAATTGAGTCCAGATTCTTAATCGTATCACCTTCAATTTCCGCTTTTAATGGAAAATCTAATTCATGATCAGTTTGAGACCCTCTAACTCTACCATTTGGTTCAGGAGTAATGTATCGACCAAAATCATGATACTCTAAATGCCCTGATATCTTGTTAATTAGAACCAGTGCAGCATGTCCGGCTTTTACATAATTTTTTTTACCAACACCAATAAATTGAAGCAAAGGGGAATACCATTCATCTGCCACCATTACCACAGTGTCTGGATAAGCCATTGTTATGATCAATCCCGTATTATTCATCCACAGAAATTGGTAATTTAAATTCGTTGATAAAATTTTGATTCATTTTTAGATCACAATATTTCATTTTTAGAATATCATTGGTTTTTTCAACTTGGGTAATACTTGTAGTCTTGACAAATTCTCTATTCATTATAATACCATAATCTTTGTTGTCCGTTTCAGTAGAATGAAATTCAAACAATGATCTTGCATTTAATTCAAATCTAGATCGATAATCAGAGAACCATTGGTGTCTTTCTTTTTTCATTTCTTTTGAATACAAGGTTGAAGAAGACCATATTTGAGTTCTTAAAGGAATCAATTGACAATGAAGTTCATTCCCATCCCAAACCACTTCAATGAATTCTAATCCATTATTCCAATCGACCGTTACAATTGTAAAAGGCTCAATTTCCTTAAAATTATAATTTTTAACTGCCAAAGAAAAGTTATTTGAAGCTAGAAGATCTTTAACAATTAAACCTCTGCTCTTTTGGTATGTTTTTTTTCTTTCGTGAAATTCAAAACCTCCATTCAATAAACAGATCAGTCGGTTTTTATCACTAATCCCAATCCATGTACCACCAGACATTTTATCTTTTGGATAAAGTAATTTTGCTGATTCTTCCATGTAGAATTTAGGAGGAGTTGATTCCCTTTGAGGCGATTCATCACGGTTTGAAGTTAAAATAAAATCGTTTTTTCCTTTATAAAAAATAGTAACTGTACACATCTTGATTTAAGGTCTTAAAACCATTGAGCAACTTACAAAAAAATATTTATTATATACCCGTTGAATGTAACATCAATAGAACATAAAATCACTAAAATATCATATCTTTGCAACTCAAAAATAACTTCAAAAAACTCAATAATCACTATGGCTACAGGATTTTATAAAGTACCTAAAGCAATTAATGAACCTATTAATTCCTATGCTCCCGGTACACCAGAAAGAGATGCGTTAATAAATACATATAAAAAAATGTATAATGACCATGTAGATATACCTTTTTATATTGGAGGAAATGAATACAGGACAGGAAATACTGTTGATATTCATCCGCCACACGATCATAACCACACTGTTGGAAAATACCATTTAGCAGAGAAAGAACATATTGAACTAGCTGTTAAAGCAGCTGCTGAAGCGAGAGAAAAATGGGCTGCAACAAGTTGGGAACACAGAGCCGCCATATTTTTGAAAGCTGCAGATTTGCTATCTGGCCCTTTCAGATATAAAATGAATGCAGCTACCATGATAGCTCAATCAAAAAACGTTTTTCAAGCTGAGATCGATTCGGCTTGTGAACTTATTGATTTCTTTAGGTTCAATGTGGAATTTATGACAGAAATTTACAGTAACCAACCTGAATCATCTGCAGGTATTTGGAACCGAATGGAATACCGACCATTAGAAGGATTTGTATACGCTATTACACCTTTTAATTTTACTGCGATCGCTGGTAATTTACCTGCAGCTCCGGCAATGATGGGCAATGTAGTGATCTGGAAGCCTGCAAGATCACAGGTCTATTCTGCACAAGTGATCATGGAATTATTTAAAGCAGCCGGACTTCCTGATGGTGTCATAAATATGGTCACAGGAAATTCTGCAACCATTACAGATGTGTTACTAGACAGCAAAGATTTTTCAGGAGTTCATTTTACAGGATCTACACCAGTCTTTAACAGCTTTTGGGAAACTATAGGTAAAAACGTAGGTAAATATATTTCTTACCCTAGAATTGTGGGTGAAACAGGAGGAAAAGACTTTATATGGGTACATCCTTCATCCAATGCTCAAGAAGTGGCAACAGCAATATCCAGAGGAGCTTTTGAATATCAAGGTCAGAAGTGTTCTGCTGCATCCAGAGCTTATATTCCGAAAAGCTTATGGAGTGATATAAAAAGTACTGTGGAACGAGATATGAAATCGTTTAAAATGGGATCACCAGAGGATACGAATAACTTTATAAATGCAGTAATTGATGATAGAGCTTTTAAAAAGCTATCAAGTTATATCGATCAGGCAAAAAATGATTCGGATGCTGAAATAATAATTGGTGGTGGGTATGATGATTCAGTGGGTTACTTTATCGAGCCTACTGTAATTGTTACGACCAATCCACAATATAAAACCATGTGCACTGAATTATTCGGCCCAATAATAACTATTTATGTCTATGAAGACGATAAATGGGAAGAGGTTTTAGATCTTGTAGACAAAACAAGTGAATTTGCATTGACCGGATCTATTTTCAGTGGAGATCGCTACGTGATTGATCTAGCAACCAATAGACTAGAAAATGCAGCAGGAAACTTTTACATTAATGATAAACCAACTGGAGCTGTGGTAGGACAGCAGCCATTTGGTGGAGCAAGAGGGTCTGGCACTAATGATAAAGCAGGCTCCGTATGGAATCTTTTAAGATGGGTTAGCAACAGAACAATTAAAGAAACTTTTGTTCCGCCAACAGATTACCGCTATCCTTTTTTAGGAGAATAGAACAAACTTTTTAACGAAAGAAATAAAAAACCCTTGGTTTACTATACCAAGGGTTTTATTCTATATATAGTCTTACACTCCTTCAAAATTATCAGCGCCATCTAACAATCCTATCAATTCTTTAGGATTGTGTATTATAACTGGCATATGCTGTGGACAGATATAAAATTCACTTTCTTGATAATAGAATTTTGTGACGGGAATATCTGATGAAGGAGTTTTACACACTAAACACTTTTTGTTGACACTCATGATTCTAAATTAGTATTTATAATAATTCAGCCAAATTAAAGATAAGATCAATCGAAATCCTGTTCAACCCCAATTGCAGAATGTTGCACATTAATTACGGTTCCGTTAGAACTTTTCACAACAAAAGCAACTATCTCCAGATTGGATGTGTTTTGGACATTCGAAGGCAACGAAATACTATAGTTTGTACTAAACTCTTGGCCTACAATGCCATCGGGAATTGTGTCTCCAAAAATATTAGTAAACGATGCTATTAGAACATTATTATGCTCAAAATCTGAAATGGGATTTCCCGTTTGATACCAAGGGCTATTAGGATCATTATTATAATAATTAGTTTGTGGGTAAATCAAACCATCCTCTAATAAGTATACCACTAATTTACTTCCATTGGTTTCCAGATCATAATCAATCTTGATGTCAACAGAAACTGTATTACCTGTTACGCTAGAATTTATTCCTAATCCAAGTCCAGGATTGACGTTTAAATATGCAAGTATTTGACTAACGGATTCATTCCAAACTATCGTTCTATTAATTCTTCCGTTTGGCCAAGAATTTATACCAAACTCACTTTCTAGCTGATTCGTGTACGATGTTTCCATTACATCCCCACTATGTATACCAACTCCAATTATTTCATCATGTTGTTGTTCAGCCTGCTCTAAATTATATGCCAACCTAGGGCAATAACCACACCAAGTACCAGTATAGTCTTCCACTAAAGCCTTTTTAGTAAACCTGTACACATCAAAGCTCACTGTTTCTGACTGAAAATCACCGTTAATATTTGAATATGTGGCATATACTTCATAAGTACCATAAACACTTGTATTAAAAGTAGATCCGCTGATAGCCGCTCCATTCACATAAAAAACAGCTTCTGAAGTGATGTTGTTATTAAAATTATCTTTCGCTATAAATGTAATATTGTTATTAATTTTTACGCTTCCTTGACTTATGTTTATTACGATGCCATCAATACCACTGGTGACTTCCACGCTCACTGAATTACTTGTCAGATCACCTTTTTTAGCATAAAATTCCAAAGTTCCTACTTCAGTAGGTGTAAAAGTATTCCCTGTAATAGCAATGTCATTGACATAAATTGTTGAGCTATTAGAATAGTTAATATTATCATCACCAATGACATTTATCGTGATTGAGGTTTGCGACTCTAAGATTATGGAACCTGTACTGGAAACTATTGAAATTGAAGTTGGTCCACTAGTATTTGAATTAGTAGGATCATTATCAGATGACTTACTACAAGAATTCAAAAAAATCAAGAAGAAAGTTAATATAAAAGCCGGGAGGCTAAGTTTTGAGTTCATTTGTTAAAAATTAAATTAAAAATTGAGTCAAAATTAAAACTTTTGCAATTATCAAAAGATTAACAAAAATATACAATATCTACAAAAAAGGCATGACTTTTGGAAATATTATTCCTAATATTGACCATTATATTTGAATAACTAATAAATATGAAAAATTTAATTGTTGCTACCTTTATAGTTTTAAGTAACCTGCTTGTTGCCCAAAACACAATTCCTAAAACACCAATCAAGACCTTATCAGGAGATATTACTAATTTAGAGAAAATATCAGAGGATAATGATTTAATAATTGTATCGTTATGGGCTACGTGGTGTGTGCCATGTAAGAACGAATTAGATGCGATTAGTGAGGTCTATAATGACTGGCGAGATGAGACCAACGTTGTCCTCTATGCTATTTCAGTCGATGATTCCAGAACGGTAAAACGAGTAAAACCATTAATTAACGGTAAAGACTGGGATTATGAAGTACTTCTTGATACAAATAATGATCTGAAAAGAGCTTTAGGAGCTTCTGCCATACCCTTGACATTAATTATTAAAAATGGAGAAATTGTTTATAGACACTCGGGATATGTACCTGGATCTGAAGATGATCTGTTTGAGGAACTCAAGAAGCACTCATAATTTTTTTATTAAATTAATGTACCATGAGAAACGTATTGTTTTTTCTATTGTTAATAATTCCTATAATCTCCAACGGCCAATCCAAAGAAAATTCAGATCAAAATCAATTTAACCAGTATTTAAAGAATTTAACAGGTAGCTTAGAAAGTAATGCGCAATGGTATATTAATGACAAAACTTTAGGAGAATTTACAGAAGACGAACATGTTAGAGCCAATTCTTATTTAAGATTGGATTATAATTTTTTAAACAATTTTACGGTGGGTTTGCAGGTTGAAAGTTATGAACCCATTCATTTAATTAATTTTTATTCTGGTTACGACCAAACTAATTTAGCTACATACTATGCAAATTTCAAAAATGAAACATTGGATATTACTGCAGGCTATTTTTATGAGCAATTTGGTAGTGGACTATTATTACGAGCCTATGAAGAACGTCAATTGGGTATTAACAATGCCATTAGAGGAGGGCGTATTAAATACAGTCCGGCCTCCTTTATTGACTTTACAGCCTTGTATGGTCAAAACCGAATAGCCTTTGAAGTTTCAGACGGTAAGATATTTGGATTTGATACGAATATTGACCTTTCTGATGCTTTCAAGGTAAATGGCATAAATAGTTTCAATATAGGATTGAGTTATGTTGGTAAACAAGAAGATTTGGTAGCCCAAGTAGATACTTTTGATACGAATGGTTTTCCAGAAATGATAAACTCTTTCACTGCGAGATTAGATATTGACTTAGGTAAATTCTACCTCAATACAGAATACTCAATTAAGGGTGAAGATGTTGCCTATACCCCTCCTTCATTGGGATTACCTGAAATTATTGAAGGAAATTATTTTAGAGGCAATGCCTTATTAATGACTGCAGGATATACAAAAAAAGGGATTGGAATATCTGGTACTTTTAGAAGAATGGAAAACATGGCCTTTTTCTCAGAAAGGGAATTTGCAATACCAGGAGGAAATCAATTCATCATGTCAAGTATAAATTTCTGGCCAGCACTCACAAAACAGCAGGATTATTCATTAGCTAACATATATATTTATCAACCTCAACCGTTTTTGTTTTTGCAGGATTTTGCTGGTCAGGCAGGGGAAATTGGCGGTCAGTTTGATTTGTTCTATAATTTTAAAAAGGGATCTGCTTTTGGAGGAAAATACGGGACAAAATTTTCAGCCAACTTTTCTTATTGGTCCTTAATTGATGCCGAGTTTGATCAGACAGAATCAACTTACAGTGCAAATTTCTTGAAATTTGGTAAAAAGTTGAACAGAGATTTTAATTTCGAAATTAGAAAAAAACTATCTCAATCCTGGCGAGGTATATTGACCTACATCAACACCATTGTGGACAAGGGTGTCAGTTTAGGAGGTCCTTTGGGTGTTCAGGGTAATATAAATTCTGATATTGTAATAGCAGATGTAACTCATAAAATTGGAAGTGGTAAGTCGATTCGTTTAGAAGGTCAGCATTTGTGGACAAAAGATGATATGAAAAATTGGGTTGGAGGAACTTTAGAATATAATGCTAGCAGTAACATGTCTTTTTATGTTACAGATATCTATAACTATGGTAATGATGTAAAAGATGATCAACTCCATTATTACAACTTGGGTGGAAGCTATACTAAAGGGGCTACTAGATTGGCATTAAACTTTGGTCGTCAACGAGGTGGCCTGATATGCGTTGGTGGTGTTTGCAGATTTGTGCCAGAAAATACCGGATTCACCTTAAATCTATCTACTGCTTTTTGATCAAAATAAATTGCACATAATTGATCTGCTATTTTTTCAAAGGCAAATGCACTATTTTCTTGGTCTCAAAAAAGTCTTCATCAAAAAAATCTGTTATATTATAAACTTTGGCATTTTTATAACCTTTTAACTCCTCAGAGAGATCACCTCCTTTTAAATAGAGAATTCCATTTTTTAATTGATGTTTGCTACTTTTTGCAATTTTACCTTTTACCCAATGAACAAAAGTAGGCATTGCAGCTACAGCCCTGCTTACAATAAAGTCAAAACGACCAGTTATATCTTCCACTCGACTATATGATGTTGTTACATTTGTTAAACCCAATCCAACCTTTACTTCATCAACAACTTTTATTTTTTTTGCAATACTGTCTACCAAATGAAACTGGCAATCAGGAAATAATATCGCTAAAGGAATTCCTGGAAATCCGCCGCCTGTACCTACATCCAAAATATGGCATCCATTTTTGAATTCAATGATCTTAGCTATGGCAAGAGAATGTAAGACATGACGCAAGTATAACTCATCTATATCCTTTCTGGAAACCACATTTATTTTTACATTCCAATCCTTATATAATTCTTCCAGCGTTCGAAATTTGGAGATTTGAGAATCAGTAAGATTTGGAAAGTATTTTAAAATTAGTTCCATTAAATTAATTTTTTAGCAAAAATAGCTAATTTAAAGGCTAATTTTTTACGAAATATTTATATACTTTGGTAATCTATATTAATTATCTTTGCCACATTATAGAATAATGTGAAGAGTTGCGTTATTATTATTTAATAACATAAATATGTCAAAACAAACACTATCTTTTTCAAGATCAGATTCTGCAAAGTTTTTCAGAACCCTTAACAAACGTGTAAATTCTTACTTTAAGGATAATAACATTAAAAGAACTGGGAATTGGAAAATATGGCTTAAGACAATTGTTATGTTTGGTTTGTTCTTAACACCTTATTTCTTAATGCTTACGTTAAACATACCGGGTTGGGCGCAATTACTTCTCACAATAGTTATGGGTGTAGGTATGGCTGGTGTAGGAATGAATGTTATGCATGATGGTAATCATGGTTCATTCTCTAATAAAGAATGGATCAACAGACTAATGGGCAGTAGTATTTATATATTGGCTGGGAATGTTTATAATTGGAAAGTCCAGCATAATGTCTTGCACCATACATACACTAATATTCATGGTCATGACGAAGATCTGGAAGCTGGACGCATATTGCGCTTTTCTAAACATTCTAGATGGCAGTGGCATCATAAATTCCAACATTATTATTCAATCTTACTTTATGGTTTATTAACTATAAACTGGGCTATTACTACAGATTTCCAGCAAATGAGTCGCTATATGAAGCGTAAATTATCTTATGGTAAATTTCCAAATCCAGTTTGGAATTGGAGTAAACTAGTAATCTCAAAAATCATTTATGTTTGCATGTGGATTGTAATTCCAATGCTTATATCTGATATTGCCTGGTGGAAAATAATAATTGGATTCCTTATAATGCATTATACAGCAGGACTAATTTTAAGTGTTGTATTTCAATTAGCCCATGTAATGGATGAAGCAGAAATGCCATTACCGGAAAAAGATGGCACTATGAAAAACACCTGGGCAATTCATCAACTAAAGACAACTGTTAACTTTGCCACTAATAACAAAATTGTGAACTGGTTTACTGGTGGCTTGAATCACCAGGTGGAACATCATATTTTTCCTCATATCAGTCACATTCACTATAGTAAAATAGCAAAGATTGTAAAAGAAACTGCAAAAGAATTCAACATACCTTATAACGAATATAAATCAACCCGAAGTGCAATAATCTCTCATTTTAAGTATCTCAAGGAAATGGGAATGAAACCTTCATTACAAGCTTAACATTTAATTTTCATGAACCAACTTTCAGAAAGAATCATTAATATGTCTACTTCTGCTACTTTGGCTATGGCTGCCAAAGCAAGAGAATTACGATCAGAAGGAAAAGATATAATAGGATTAAGTTTAGGTGAGCCAGATTTTAATACACCAGACTATATAAAAGATGCTGCTATTCAGGCTGTCAACGACAATTATAACTCGTATTCCCCAGTTGATGGATATGTGGATCTAAAAGAAGCCGTTATAACAAAATTTAAACGTGATAACAATTTAACATACACATTACCGCAAATTGTAGTTTCTAATGGAGCTAAACAATCCTTGGCAAATGTAGCTGGAGTTTTGTTAAATAAAGGAGATGAAGTTATTTTACCTTGTCCTTATTGGGTGAGTTATTCTGATATTGTTAAACTATCTGAAGGTGTTCCCGTAGAAGTACAAACATCTATTCAAACAGATTTTAAAATCACTGCAGAACAACTTGAAGCGGCCATAACGCCAAGAACCAAAATGATTTGGTTCAGTTCACCTTGCAATCCAAGTGGATCGTTATACAGCAAAGAAGAATTAACTTCACTTGCCGAAGTTATTTTAAAACATGATAATATTTATGTGGTTTCCGATGAAATCTATGAGCATATAAACTACACTGGAAAACCACATGCAAGTATGGCACAAGTAGATGGCATGTTTGACAGAACAGTTACTGTTAATGGTGTTTCAAAAGCATTTGCTATGACTGGTTGGAGAATTGGGTATATTGGAGCTCCAGACTGGATTGCCAGAGCCTGTAATAAAATGCAGGGACAGGTAACAAGTGGAGCCAATTGTATAGCTCAACGTGCTACAATAACAGCCTTAATCGAATCGCCTTCACGAGTTAAATTTATGATTGATGAATTTAAAGTTCGTAGAGATTTAGTATTGGATTTATTAAAAAATATTGATGGATTTGATACCAATGTTCCAGAGGGTGCATTTTATGTATTTCCCAATATATCATCATTCTTTGGAAAAACATTAAGAGGAAAAACAATTAATAACGCTACAGATTTTTCTTTATACTTATTAGAAGAAGCTTTAGTAGCAACCGTTACTGGTGATGCATTTGGAAGTCCAAATTGTATAAGAATATCTTATGCTGCTAGTCAGGATCAAATTATTCAAGCAATAAAACGAATTAAAGAAGTAGTCAGCTAATTCAAATGATTATTTATAGATGAAAGCCACTTATATTTAAGTGGCTTTTTTTTATTAAAGAATTTCATCACCTATTTCTCCAGAAGAATGGTGTTAAGAGGATAAGGACAGTAAAAATCTCAAGCCTTCCAATCAACATTAAAAATCCACACCACCATTTTGCCAGATCCGGCAATGCTGAATAATTATTTACAGGTCCAAATTCTCCTAATGCTGGACCTACATTACCCAGGCTGGAGGCCGCCAATCCAATTGAAGATTCAAAATCAAGATTAAACATTGAAAATACCAGGCTTCCAATTATAAAGGCTAACATATAGAGAATGAAGAAGGCCAGAATATTGAATATAATCTTTTTTGGGATGGAGTTGTTATTATACCAAACTGGCAGAACTGCGTTAGGATGCAAGGTTTTTTTGAATTCCGTAAATCCCGTTTTTAGCATTATAAGATGTCTTACAACTTTAACGCCACCTGCCGTACTACCTGCAGAACCTCCTAAAAACATAATCCCAAAAAAGAATACCAGTAAAAAAGGTGTCCAAATTGTAAAATCTGCCGTCACAAAACCAGTTGTTGTTACAATAGCAATCACCTGAAAAAGAGCATGTCTAAATGAACTTTCTCCTTTACCTAAGACCATTGGATGATCTATCGTTGACAGGGAAATATCTGCTTTAAAATAAATAATAATTGCTGCTATTATTGTAAAAATAATAATGAATTTAAAGTATAATTTAAACTCTTCATCACGAATCACTTTCTGTACTTTTCCTTTAAATGCAAAATAACTTAATACAAAGTTAGTCCCTGCAAGAAACATGAATAAAATGATTATATACTGGATCAGAGGTTGCCCGTTCCAATGTGCAATACTCGCATTTTTAGTTGAAAAACCTCCAGTGGACAAGGTGCACATCGCATGGTTTATGGCATCGAAAAATGACATTCCTGCAAGATTTAATAATAATGTCTCAGCTGCTGTATAACCAAAATAAATTAACCAAAGTCTTTTGGCTGTATCCGTTATTCTGGGATGCAATTTATCAGCACTGGGGCCAGGTGCTTCAGCCGCAAATAACTGCATACCTCCAATTCCCAAAAGTGGTAATATGGCAATGGCAAGAACAATTATACCCATCCCACCAATCCAATGAGTTAAACTTCTCCAGAACAATATACCCTCAGGCATAGACTCAATATCATTGAGTATAGATGCACCTGTAGTTGTATATCCGGACATGGTTTCAAAGAAGGCATTTGTAAAACTTGGTATTGTATTTGAAAAAACATATGGTAAGGTTCCTGAAAGAGCCATTACCACCCAGCCTATAGCAACAACTAGATAGCCGTCTCTTTTACGAATTTCTTTCTCATGCTCTCTGGTAAAAAACATAGCGGTTACGCCAACGATCAATGTTGTAATTCCGGCAAAAAGGATATTTAAAGTAGATCCATCTTTAAAGACCCCACTAACAATTGCTGCGATGAGCATGAAACACCCGTTAAACAGAAGTAACAGTCCTAACAGATATATTACTATTTTGTAATTATGTTTCAATTAACTAAAAAAAGAGTTTTTCAACATTCTTTATGGCCTTAGGTAAGCAGCACACAACAACTCTATCAAAAGGCTTAATTTTAAAATCCCCCAGGGCAATAAGTCCCAAATCATTCCTTATTATCCCACCTATAATTGCTGACCTTGGAAAATCAATATTCTTTATGAACTCGTTGCAAATCTTAGAGGAGGATTTTACTTCAAACTCCAAAATTTCGACATTCATATTGTTCAATTTGGTCATTGCGACAACTTCTCCCTTTCTGACATATCTAAAAATATTATTTGCAGCTAAAAGTTTTTTATTTATTAACGTGTCAATACCAATAGAATGGGATAATTCAAAATAGTCCATGTTTTCAACCAATGCAATGGTTTTTTTAACACCTTTAGATTTAGCTACCAAACAGGACATGATATTAGTTTCAGAATTACCGGTAACGGATATAAAAGCATCCATTCCACCAATGGCTTCCTCTTCCAATAGCTCAACATTTCGCCCATCACCCCTTATCACTAATGCATTGGGAAGATCATCGGCCAGATCTAATGCTCGATCCTTGTCCTTTTCTATTAATTTAACATTAAAGTTATTAGTGCAAAGGTCTCTTGTTGTTTTATAACCTATTTTGCTGCCACCCAAAATCATTACATTCTTTATATCTTCTCTAACCATTCCGGAAATTTTATACAATTCATCATCACCTCCTTTAGACGTAATGAAATAGACTTGATCCCGTTCTTGAAAAACTGTATCTCCTCTTGGAATGAGCGTATATTGTGTTCCGTATCTTTGAATTGCAATAGGAATAAAATGTATTTCTGGTAGTATATTACCTGCCTCTTTTACTGTTTTTCCAACAAAAGAAGCACTTTTTGAAAGGATCATGCCTACAAGAGTTAATACACCTTCCTCAAACTGATAGGTATCATTAAACCCGGATTGATTCAATAATAATTCAATCTCCTTTGCTGCCAAAGACTCAGGGGATATGAGTTCATCTATTCCAAGTTTTGTAAACTGCAGCTCTTCCTTGTATTGGAGTAATTCTGTGTTTGAAATCCTTGCAATAGTCCTCATGGCACCAAGTTGTTTGGCGATCACACATGTCGTTATGTTGGTAGTTTCCGATGAAGTTACACCAATTAAGAGATCTGCACTTGCTACTCGAGCATCCTTTAAAACCGAAATGGATGTAGCATCACCTCGAATAACACGAATATCTAAATGATTGTCTGCGTAACCTAAACTTTCTTTATCTGTATCTATCAGAGTAATCTCCTGGGATTCGTAAGATAATAATTTTGCTAAATGAAATCCAACTTCACCTGCTCCAGCAATAATTATTTTCATTTGTTAAGTAATAGTTATTATTTGAATTAATGGCACTGACAAGATATTTATACAATTCAGATTAGCTTTGCAGCTTACCATTTCATTCCTTTTAAGTAGAACAAATATAATGCTATTTAAGTATTGATTATTTAATTTTTTCATTTCTTTGCAGCTATTCTGTATGATCTGATTTCATATTAGTATTAAATTCTACCTTTTTGAGCAAAGTAAAACCATATAAAAACAACGAGACAACAAAGAAAGAGCAGGTGACACAAATGTTCGATACCATATCAAAAGAATACGATAGTCTTAACCGTATTATCTCCTTTGGTATTGATGTAAAATGGCGTAAAAAAGTGGTTAAAATAGTTAAGGAATTAAATCCTAAAGCGATATTGGATATCGCTACCGGAACCGGAGATCTGGCAATTAACTTAGCTGAAACCAACGCTAAAAAAATTATTGGCCTCGATCTGAGTGATGGCATGCTTGAGGTTGGAAGAAAAAAGATTGATAAAAAAGAACTTGGCTCTACCATAGAAATGGTATTGGGTGATTCAGAAAACTTACCTTTTGAATCAAATAGATTTGATGCAATTACTGTTGCATTTGGAATCAGAAATTTTGAAAACTTAGAAAAGGGACTGTCAGAAATTTTAAGAGTCTTAAAGCCAAATGGAATATTTGTCATTCTTGAAACTTCGGTTCCAAAAAAGACACCGTTTAAACAAGGATATAAGATCTACTCCAAGTATATTTTGCCAACCATAGGAAAGCTTTTTTCTAAGGACCAGTCTGCCTATTCTTATCTGAGTGAATCCGCTTCATTATTTCCACATGGAGAAGTTCTAAACAATATTTTAAGACAAATTGGGTTTATAGATGTGAAAGATTATCCTCAAACATTGGGAGTAGCAACAATTTATACAGCATCAAAATAACACTATGAAGAAACTTGTTGTTTTCTTTTTCCTGCTTATCGCTTCACAAGCTTCCTTTGCCCAGTTATTCAGCAAAGAAAAAATTAAAAACATTGAAAATTTTGATAAACAATTTTTAACCTGGGGATATTTTTTAGGACTTAACAGCTACGATTTTAACTTTGATTATAATGAAGATAAGAAAGATATACTGGTTGAAACCAGTTTTGGTTTTAGTGTTGGGCTGATTGGCGACATGCGCATTAATGATTTCTTTAATATTCGTTTAGAACCTGGATTGTTCGTAACCAAAAGAAACTTAATGTATGATGAAAGTTATTTTGAAGGCATAGATTTTAATAATTCTGACCTATTGAGAGAAGTGAACTCCACATATATTCATGTGCCTCTTTTAATAAAAGCATCCACAAAGCGAATAAACAATTTCAAACCCTTTATTGTCGGTGGGTTTTCTACGGCACTAAATCTATCCAGTAATGAAAAAAATCCGGACGATAATGATAATGGTGAATTTAGAACCAAGTCCAACATGTTTTTTTATGAGTTGGGATTTGGGATTGACTTTTATTTATATTGGTTCAAATTCACACCATCAATTAGAGGGGTTTTTGCTTTAAATGATGAGTTGGTTAGAGATGAAGATCCAAATAGTCCATGGACTGGAAATGTTACCACCATGAAATCAAGAGGGATATTTATTAATTTTACTTTTCAATAGTCCTTCTTGTAAATTCACTAAGCATTATGGCTGTAGCCATTGCAACATTTAAACTTTCAGTTTTTCTGTCTTGCCCAAATTGAGGAATTGATATCCTGCTAGTAACTAATTCTTCAATTTCTTCCCTAATACCGTTGGATTCATTCCCGAATACTAAAATTCCTTTATTCTCAACTGATGAGGAATAAATAGATTCTCCGTTCATGAATGCTCCATAAATCAATTCATCCTGTCGGTTTATCAAATGATCTTCAAGGTCTAAATAGGTAATATTGACCCTTGTTAAACTTCCCATTGAAGACTGCACTACTTTTGGATTAAAACAATCGACAGTGTTTGAACTGCAGATCAGGTCTTTGATACCAAACCAATCGCACAATCGTATAATAGTACCCAAATTACCAGGATCACTAATGCCGTCCAGTGCAACAATTAATCTATCATTACCAATGGGTTTTGATTCAGGAATTTTAAAAACTGCCAGTGCACTATTCGGAGAGGACAAAAAACTAATTTTTTTTAATTCTGCTTCGGTAATAAAAGTACTGATTACATCCTTATTTTTATATATGTCTCCAACAGAAAATAGCAGATATAATTCATAATCGGAGTACAGAAATTCTTCGATCGATTTTATGCCTTCAACCACAAAAAGTTGATGCTTATTCCGGTACTTTTTTTTATCTAAACTCGTTATTAATTTTATCTGGCTTTTGCTTAGCATTCAAATATTTGATTTTTAGGACTAATGGTATTTAATATTTATCATATTGATTGTGTCTTACCTTTTAAAAACTGTAAATTTGGATGGTCAAAATTTATTTTTAATTGCACTTGAAACAATTTACAGCAAAAATATCAATATTAATATTAACAGCAGTATTAATTGCTTCTTGTAATTCAGTAAAACAAATTGGTGAAAATGAACATTTACTGACTGAGAATTCAATTTTTGTCAACAACAAAAAAAATAATGCAGAAACGATAAAAAATTTACTATATCAAAAACGAAATAGTAAATTACTTGGATTTCCTCTGAGGTTATACATTCATAATCTGGCCAAACCAAATTTAGATTCTATTCTGGACGCTAAACTTAGGGATAAATTGAGTTACAAATCCTTTTCAGAGCAGCTGTATTCCAAAAAACAATTAATTGAATGGAACAATTATAAAAAAGGATTTAATAATTGGTTGCGAAATACAGGAGAACCGCCTGCAATTTATGATAAGACCAAAACAGCAAAATCCCTGGAACGTTTAAAAGCGTATTATATAAACAATGGATGGTTTAATGCAGAGAGTTCTTTTAAATTTCAAGAAGTTGACTTCAGAAAGGCATCAGTTGATTATCATGTGAAAACAGGTGATGCTTATTTGATCGATTCCATATCGAGAAAAATTGCTTCTCCTAAAATAGATTCAATCTACAGAAAGTTCAAAGATGATCCTTTTGTCAAGAAAGGTGATCAATACAGAACGATAAATTTTGAGCTTGAACAAGATCGAATTACATCTAACCTAAGAAATTCCGGTTTTTATCATTTCAATCAGGACTATGTCTTTTTTGAAATGGATACTATAGGTACAAATAAAAAAGTAAATGTTGAGATTCAAATACAAGATCGAATTATAAGAAATGAAGATTCTGTAGTCAGAAAACCTTTCAATATTTACACAATAAAAGCTGTTAATATCTTTACAGATAACACCTATGAAAACAGAAATAGTGTCTTACGGGATTCAGTTTCATTTAATGGGTATAACATCTATAGTTATGATAAATTACGATACAAACCAAAAGCTTTAACAGACGCTGTATTTATTACACCCAATAGAATATTCAAAGACTTAGACAGAACAAGAACTTACAGACATTTAAGTGATCTCAGAACGTTTAATTATCCAAACATTGAATATATTGAAACGGATAGTACCAGTTTGATCACAAATATTTTCCTGAAACCAAGGAAAAAATATTCTGTCGGATTTGATTTTGATATCAGCCAAAGTAATATTCAAACCATTGGTTTTGCATTCAGTACTTCATTGTTAGCAAGAAATATTTTTAAAGGTGCTGAAACTCTAGAAATATCGGCCATAGGGTCGATTGGTGCCTCCAAAGATGCATCAGACACCAAAGACCAATTCTTTGACATCAATGAAATTGGAGCTGATCTAAAACTTACGATTCCACGCTTGTTTTTTCCATTTAATACGGAACGATTGATCCCAAAATATATGCTGCCTTCTACCAGAATTAGCATAGGCGCGACCAGCCAGAAGAATATAGGGTTGGATAAACAAACGGTTAACGGTATTTTAAATTACAAATGGAAACCCTCTCAAAGAGTTACAGACAGACTGGATCTTTTCAATGTACAGTTTGTTAAGAATTTGAACATCGATAATTATTTTGGTGTATACACAAACTCATTTGACAGATTAAATGTCATTGCCAGAGACATTAATTATATTGATGAAGATGAATCTTTAAAAGACTCAAGTCTTTCTAATAAATTTTTACCAGCAGATATATTCATTGACGACGTACTTTCTAATAATACAGTTTTATCACCTGATGATGACGAATTTGTTGATGTCAATATCATTGAAGAACGAAAACAGCGTTTGACCGAAGACAACCTTATTTTGTCTTCCAGCTTTAGTTTTGTCGAAGACAAACGTGAAAATCTTTTTGACAACAGTTTTTCAATCTTCAGATTTAAATTGGAATCGGCTGGTAACTTGTTTTCAACGGCTTCAAAATTACTTAAGCTGGAAAAAAACAACAACGATAAATTCGAATTGTTCAATGTCGCCTATTCACAATATGTAAAAACTGAAATAGACTATATAAAGCACTGGTCTTTAGGCGGAAAAAATGTTTTTGCAATTCGAAACTTTATAGGATTAGCTGTTCCATACGGCAATTCAACCAGTATCCCATTTGCGAAAAGTTTCTTTGCAGGAGGCGCCAACGATAACAGAGCCTGGACAGCCTATAACTTAGGACCCGGTAGAACAACGAGTAATAATGAATTTAACGAAGCCAACCTGAAATTAGCATTTAGTATGGAGTACCGATATAATCTATTTAACAATTTCAATGGTGCTTTTTTTGTAGATGCAGGAAATATATGGAATGTATTAGATGAGGTAGATGACCCTGATGCAACTTTTACCGGATTAAAATCTTTAGAGGACACTGCAATTGGAGCAGGTTTTGGATTACGCTATGATTTTAGTTTTTTCATTCTACGCTTTGATATAGGATTTAAAGCTCATGATCCTTCTTATGTCAATGGTAATAAATGGTTTAATGATTTTAATTTTAATAATGCCGTTTATAACGTAGGAATCAACTATCCATTCTGATACATTGCACTACTTATAAACATAAAACGTTTTCGTAAATTTTTCGGTCAAACAAAACGTGATAATCACAATTTTTTTATCTAAAAATTGATTACTTTTGATGTCTAATAATCACTAATAAAAAATCATTAAAATGGGACATAATATTAAACCGGGAGTTGCCACTGGAAGAGAAGTTCAAGACATTTTTAAACTTGCAAAAGAAAAAGGATTCGCACTTCCAGCAGTCAATGTTATTGGCTCTAGTTCAATAAATGGAGTGCTAGAGACTGCTAGAGAACTTAATGCACCTGTGATCATTCAATTCTCAAATGGTGGAGGCGTTTTTAATGCAGGAAAAGGATTAGGAAATGATAACCAAAAAGCGGCAATTGCTGGATCTGTCGCAGGAGCTAAACACATTCATCTATTAGCAGAAGCTTATGGTGTGCCTGTTATTCTGCATACAGACCATTGTGCCAAAAAATTATTACCATGGATTGATGGTTTATTAGATGCCAGCGAAGTACATTATAAAGAAACTGGAAAACCTTTGTATAGTTCTCATATGATTGATCTATCTGAAGAGCCTATTGAAGAGAACATCGAAATATGTAAAACCTATTTATCCAGAATGAGCAAAATGGGGATGACCTTAGAGATTGAACTAGGTATTACAGGAGGTGAAGAAGATGGTGTGGATAACAGCGACGTCGATGAATCTAAATTGTATACGCAACCGGAAGAAGTAGCTTATGCCTATGAAGAGTTAAGTAAAGTTAGCGACCAGTTTACAATTGCTGCTGCCTTTGGAAATGTTCATGGTGTTTACAAGCCTGGAAACGTAAAATTGACTCCGAAAATTTTAAGAAATTCACAAGAATATGTGTCCAAAAAATATGGGGTTGAGCATAACCATATTGACTTTGTATTCCATGGTGGATCCGGATCTACAGTAGAAGAGATACGAGAAGCTATTGGGTATGGTGTCATTAAAATGAATATCGATACAGATATGCAATATGCGTTTATGAGTGGTGTTAGAGATTACATGAATGATAAATCAGAATACCTGAAATCTCAAATAGGAAATCCAGATGGACCGGATTCTCCAAACAAAAAATATTACGACCCTAGAGTTTGGTTAAGAAAAGGCGAAGAGGCATTTGTAGCAAGACTTAAGAAAGCTTTTGAAGACCTAAATAACATCGATACTTTATAAGTTTCTACTAGTTAAGGTCAAAATTATTAATGCAAAAAATAATTTTGGCCTTAGTTTTTTTATATCTTTTACCTCAGATTTAAAAGAAGTTTCAGATAGTTTAATAAAAAAACGAATCGCGTTTTTTATTTAAGTTCAGAAAACTAAAAAAAATAATCCAATATGGCTTGGTTTAAAAGAACACAAAAAGGAATACAAACTTCTACAGAAGAAAAGAAAGATATTCCTAAAGGACTTTGGTATAAATCACCAACTGGTAAGGTAGTAGACTCTAAAGAATTAGAACAAAACTATTATGTAAGTCCGGAAGATGGGTATCATGTGAGAATTGGCAGCAAAGAATATTTTGAAATTCTTTTTGATGATAATGAGTTCAAAGAGTTAGATGTCAAGCTGGAATCAAAGGATCCATTAAAATTTATAGATACCAAGAAATATCCTGACAGACTCAAGCAAGCCCAGGAAAAAACCAAATTAAAAGATGCTGTAAGAACAGCAGTAGGGAAATCCAAAGGAGAGGATATTGTTATAGCATGTATGGATTTTTCTTTCATAGGTGGTTCAATGGGTAGTGTTGTAGGTGAAAAAATTGCTCGTGCTGCCAATTATGCATTAAAAAAGAAGATCCCATTCATTATAATCTCAAAATCGGGAGGAGCCCGAATGATGGAAGCTGCATTTTCTTTAATGCAATTGGCTAAAACATCTGCTAAACTAGCTCAGCTAGCCGAGGCAAAAATCCCATATATCTCTTTATGTACCGATCCTACAACAGGTGGTACTACAGCATCATTTGCCATGCTTGGAGATATTAACATTAGCGAACCAGGAGCCTTAATTGGTTTTGCTGGTCCAAGAGTTGTAAGAGACACCACAGGCCAAGAATTGCCAGAAGGGTTCCAGACATCAGAGTTTTTATTAGAACATGGTTTTTTAGATTTTATATCGCACAGAAAAGACTTAAAGGATAATATCAATATGTACTTGGATCTGATCCTGAACAGGCCATTAAGACATTAATAAAAAAAGCGACTCAATGAGTCGCTTTTTTTATTACATTCTTCTTTCTCTAATTAAGCGTAATATCGATAACATCTCCATTTTCAAAAGTAAAGGTCGCTTGATTATCACAGTCTCCTTCTCCATAATCTAAAACTCCGGAGAAATTAGTTCGCACAACATCTATGGAACCACTCACGAAATAATGACAGATCACTTCTCTTCTTAGTGGTATGATCACTTCATAGCTATGAGAATTTCCATTTACAAAATTAGTCGTCCAATTGCCGGTAATTTCGAATACATTGTCACTCCATACTCCACTGCCATGACCTTCTATCCACTCTCTGATTTTTGTACCTTCATGTGAAGCCTCTAAACCATTTGGCCAGGTAATTGTAAGATCTAAAGTATGTGTGAATTGCGGATTTTCATTCTCGTTAGATCGTTGTTTTAAAATAGTCTTTGTGCCAACTATATTCTTAGCATTAAAATAGAAGTCTACTAAAGATTTGGTAATTAAGACTTGCTGAGCTTGCGGATCTCTGTCCCAGGACAAAATTATTTTTCCTTTTAATAAATTTCCCCTTACCAGACAGCCTTCTGTTCCAAAATCCAGGGTGACTTCACGATAGTTTTGTTCTATTACAACCGTAATAGTCACACAATCCGGTAGATTGTTAAAGTGCTGATTTGTTCTGCTTGTCTCATTGCTCAATCGGCTGGAATCTAAACTTTCCTGTTGTTCAAAAACATCCAGGGAAATGTCATCCAAAGCAGCTACTGTTTCATCGACTTCAGATGATAATGCTAATTCTGAATAATCCTGATTTGGGGAATCTATGTCTACAGATTCATCATTACTACAAGCAGTAAACAACATCCCTAAAACCATAGTTGCAATTACTACTTTGCTTGGTAAATTAAAATTTTTCATCATTGTATTTTTTAATGTTAATATAGTGTTAAGACCCTGAGTTTTTGAAAAAGTTTAAAATGAGGTCTAAAAAAATAAAACAAATTGTCCTTTTACTGTAAATGATTTAATTTCATTATATTTGCGCCTTGATATGAAAGACATATCATTACATAAAAATTATTTACAATAATATTGGCATGTATTTAGACAAGAAAGAAAAAGAGAAAATCTTTAAAAAGCACGGTAAAAACGCTAAAGATACGGGTTCTACTGAAGGACAAATTGCGTTATTTACTCAAAGAATCAATCACTTAACAAAGCACTTAAAAAATAATCAAAAAGATTATAACACAGAACGCTCATTAGTAAAATTAGTTGGTAGGCGCAGAGCATTACTTGATTACCTGACTAAGAAAGATATTATGAGATATCGTGCAATAGTTAAAGAATTAGGATTAAGAAAATAATAAAAAAACCACGCTAAAGGCGTGGTTTTTTTAAACTTAAAAATAAAGAGAAGAAGCTTACAATAGTTTTTCATTGGTCATACACACAACAACTACTACACAACAACACAACGACCATTGTTTAATTAGAATTAAAAAAAATTATGATTCCAAAAGTTTTTAAAGAGGTCATAGACCTCGGTGATGGGAGAGAAATTTCCATCGAAACCGGAAAATTAGCAAAACAGGCACATGGTTCTGTTGTTGTACAATCCGGTGACTGTATGTTATTATGTACAGTTGTATCAAATTACAAACAAGCAGATGTCGATTTTCTGCCTTTAACGGTAGACTATCGTGAAAAATTTGCTGCCGCCGGACGTTATCCGGGAGGTTTCTTTAAAAGAGAAGCCAGACCAAGTGATGGTGAAGTATTAACTATGCGTCTTGTAGACCGGGTTTTACGTCCGTTATTTCCAAAGGACTACCACTCAGAAACACAGGTAATGATCCAGTTGATGTCTCATGACCATGATGTCATGCCAGATGCAATGGCTGGATTAGCGGCTTCTGCTGCTATCCAATTATCAGATTTTCCTTTTGAATGTCCGATTTCTGAAGCACGAGTTGGTCGTGTTAATGGTGAATTTGTTATCAACCCTACAAGAGCTCAATTAGCAGAATCTGACATCGATATGATGATAGGAGCATCTGCTGATTCTGTGATGATGGTTGAAGGTGAAATGGATGAGATCTCTGAAGAAGAAATGGTTGAAGCCATCAAGTTCGCACATGAAGCTATTAAAATACAGTGTGCTGCTCAAGTGAAATTAGCTGAAGCTTTCGGAAAGAAAGAAGTGCGTGAGTACGAAACAGAAAGAACTGATGAAGAGTTGGCAAAGAAAATTCATGATTTGGCATATGATAAAGTATATGCTGTAGCAAAATCAGGTTCTGCTAAACATGAACGAAGTGCTGCTTTCGCAGAAATTAAAGAAGATATAAAGGCGACCTTCTCTGAAGAAGAATTAGAAGACTTTGGCCCTCTAGTATCTAAATACTACAGTAAAGCAGAAAAAGCTGCTGTTCGTGACTTGACTTTAAATGAAGGGTTAAGATTAGACGGAAGAAAAACAGACGAGATCAGACCAATTTGGTGTGAGGTAGATTATTTGCCATCTACACATGGTTCATCCATATTTACAAGAGGAGAAACACAGGCATTGGCAACAGTTACTTTAGGAACATCAAGAGAAGCCAATCAAATAGATATGCCATCATATGAAGGTGAGGAAACCTTCTATTTACATTATAACTTTCCTCCTTTCTGTAC
Organism: Flavobacteriaceae bacterium; assembly: GCA_013043005.1. GTDB lineage: Bacteria > Bacteroidota > Bacteroidia > Flavobacteriales > Flavobacteriaceae > Site-B1. The sequence continues at coordinate 26,166 of JABDOZ010000107.1, forward strand.
TGGAGAAGCTCGACCAATAAGAGGAACTTCTCGTAGAGAGGTTGGACACGGTAATTTAGCACAACGCGCTTTAAAAGGAATGATTCCTGAAGATTGTCCTTATACTGTTCGTGTTGTTTCTGAAGTATTAGAAAGTAACGGTTCATCATCTATGGCAACTGTTTGTTCCGGTACAATGGCCCTTATGGATGCAGGTGTACAATTGACCAAACCAGTTTCTGGTATTGCAATGGGATTAATTTCTGATGCCGATTCCGGGAAATATGCTGTTTTATCTGATATTTTAGGTGATGAAGATCATTTAGGCGATATGGACTTTAAAGTTACAGGTACATCAGACGGTATAACAGCTTGCCAAATGGATATCAAAGTAAAAGGATTATCATATGAAATTCTTGTAAAGGCTTTAAAACAGGCTTTAGACGGACGCATCCATATTCTCGGTAAATTAACTGAGACCATTGAAAAACCGAATGAAGATGTTAAATCGCATGCACCAAAAATGGTAACTAGAACCATTCCGAATGAATTTATAGGCGCATTGATCGGCCCTGGTGGAAAAGTAATTCAGGAATTACAAAAGGATACCAATACAACTATTGTTATCAATGAAGATCCGGTAACTGAAGAAGGTATTGTTGAAATTTTAGGAACTGGTCAGGATGGTATAGATGCTGTATTGGCAAAAATAGATTCTTTGATGTTTAAACCTGAGGTTGGCAGTGTCTATGAAGTAAAAGTGATCAAGATGCTGGATTTTGGTGCTGTTGTAGAATATGTGGAAGCTCCCGGAAACGAAGTGCTATTGCATGTTAGTGAATTAGCCTGGGAGCGCACAGAGAATGTATCTGATGTTGTGAAAATGGGTGATGTATTTGATGTGAAGTACTTTGGAGTTGACAGACGAACTCGAAAGGAAAAAGTATCTCGTAAAGCCATCTTGCCAAAACCAGAAGGTTTTAAAGAAAGACCTCCAAGAGATAATAATCGTGGACGCGATAACAGAGGTCGTGATAACAGAGGCAGAGACAATCGTAGTCGTGATAATCGCAGAGACGACAGACGACCAAGAGAAGATAAAAAAGAAGATTAATTTTTTTTAGCTTATATAAGTTAAATCCCATTAATTTTTTAATGGGATTTTTTAATTCTTTTATTTAATCACTCCAATTCAAAGTAGGACCACTCCAAGCAGCAGCGGCAATTCCAATTGCTGCACCAGCCACAAGGATTGGCGCTAAAAATGTTGCTGTTATAGATCGTGTTCTGTCATATACTCTAACCTTCCTGATATGGGTACTGTCAATTTTATTTTGGTTGAGTTCCCCTCTCTCTTTAAATGCGCCATAGTATTTTTTATCTTCCTTAACAAGATATTCAAATCTATGAATAACATCATTGTCATAGACAATCTTTGTTTTCTTATTCTGCCCTGCAGCCTCTTCCAAAGCCACAGGCGGACCATAAGCTACACAACTTTGTAATATCATTATCAATACCAATTGTAATGATATTTGCTTTAAATGTTTTTTGATCGATTTCATGATTAAAATGTTAACTGGTTGCCTCCAATTTTTTAATCTCACCGTTAGTGAGTTTATCCTCTATAAATTCCGGTAAAATCTTATCTAATGCTCTAAAAAATTTATTTATTAATCCGGGAACAACAACTTTTTTACCATGAAACATACCATCCAGTGCAATTTTAGCTGCATGTTCGGGAGTTAAGGTGGATTTTCTGCCCAGGAATCCGAGAATCCTGTTCTGATAACATATTTTGGTAGTCGTGTTCAATCCGCCGGGACATATTGTTGTCACCGAGATCCGGTCTTTTTTTAATTCCTTTCCTAAACATTTTGAAAAGGATAATAAATACGCTTTGGAGCCGCAATAAACCTGTTTTTTTGGTAATGAAAAAAAGGCTGCCATACTGCTGATATTCAAAATACCTGCAGGTGCATTTTCTTTTAGATTAGGTAATAACAGTTTTATAAGAACTGTAGGTGCCAGAACATTCACCTCGACCTGGTCAATTACAAAATTGTCATTCATGTCTTCAAACATACCTCTGCTTAAAATACCGGCATTATTGATCAGGTATTTAATATTGATCTTGTTATTCTCGACAAAATCATAGATCTCATAATATGAATCAATTTTACTCAAATCTGTTTCCAGGTAAAACACTTTAACATTGAAATTGACTTCAATAAACTTGCTTAATTCCTTTAGCCCGGAGTCAGGCAAAGCGATCAAGACCAAATTCATACCTTTTTTTGCGAGCTCCAAGGTCATGGATTTCCCAAAACCCTTGCTTGCTCCTGTTATCAGTGTAAAATGTGTTTTCATAATTATTAAGTTAAATGCTTAATCGTTTCGGCCAGGCCTTTATTAAGTGGTGTTATTTTATATTTCAGTGATGAAATTGCTTTTTGTGATGTTGCCGACCTGTTTGTAAATAATGAGTCTAATACTTTAGGGGTCAAGGGCGGATTGAGTCCCAACAGATCATTAAGGCTTGAAATAAATCCAATCATACCTTTAATAAAATCATAGTTTACCTGTCTTATCGAAATGTTACTTTTTGAAATAGTTTTTATTTTCCTGAATAAGCCTTCATAGTCGATATTTTCACCTCCAATAATGTATTTTTCACCAGATCTGCCATTTTCTGCAGCAAGCAATTCGGCGTTTACCACATCGTCTATATACACATAGTTAGCCTCAACTTCCAGTTTAGAAGGCACAAACAGGATCTTGTCATGCATGATCTTTGAAATGATCGCGTTAACGCCATTAGAGAATGTTTTTAATCCCGGACCATAGACTCTGGTAACATTTAAAATGGTGCAGGGCAATCCTTTTTTTACATATTTCATAACAGCTTCTTCAGACATTTTTTTGGTCAGTTCATAATCGTTGGAATAGGAAGCCAGACGAGGCTGCTCCTCTGTAATAGGAACATGATGCAGCGCAGGACCAAAAACCGACAGGGTGCTGGTATAGACAACCTTTTTGATCTGCTCTTCTAAAGCAGCTTGTAAAACATTGGTTGTACCGATTACATTCGTTTTATAAAAGTTATCGATCTTGTTGCATTTAAGATCTGTAAAGGCTGCCGCATGAAATACATAATCACAGGTTGCAACCGCATTTTTTACAGAGCCCAGATCACAAATATCCCCCTTAAACGGAACTATATTATCATGTTTAGGGATCTTTTCTGAGTTCAGATCTCTTACCAGGGCATGCACGATAAAATTCCGCTCTGCCAATTCCAAGGCCAGTTGATGACCAATATATCCGGTTGCACCTGTTAATAAAGCTTTCATGACGTTGTGGTTTTAATGGTTAAATGTTTGAACATATTGAACTCATAGACTCCGGAAAGAGTCATATGTATTATAAAAGCTATCCAAATACTGCTGGTAGCGTAACTAAGGAAACACAAGATTATACCAAAAGGAACGGCACCCAGTATTTCTGCTTTCGAGTCGAAACTATGGATCAGCACATATAGAATAGTCGTGATAAATATGGACATGTAAATATCAAAGAACTGCAGTAGTGAAAAGAAGATCACACCCCTGAAAAAGAATTCATAAGAGAACAGGAATAGTATCCGGATCGGGAAATAATTCCAGATATGATGAAAACGGATAGCAGAACTTTCTGTTTTCTCTTTAATTCTTTTCTTGACAGATTTATAAGCCAATAATGCTGAGAGAACTAAAACAACCAGACTTAAAATAACAACATACCATTCTGGTTCTTGAAAGGTCGTGATCAAATATCTGAATTCTGGAGCTATAAAAAAGAAGATCAATCCAAATATTAGTATGCCTATAATATGTTTTAAATTTATTAACAGCAATCCCCTGCTGGTTTGTAAAGCCTCTTCAATATTTCTGATCTTTAATACCTTATAAGCATAACTTATAGTGAAGTAAACTATAAAACTAACAGCAATTACAAAATTAATATTTGGTGTTGTTTCCATTTTATTAACTATTGATCTATTTAATACATTTCACCTTCACAATGAATGATATGTTTCTCAAACTGATAAAAATTCACTCTGCCAATTATTCCTTTTAACTGGCAATAAGTTCACTTTGTAGAAAGGGCCTTTAACTTCTATTTTGCTGCACTTACCTTTTTCGTAGTAAAAAATATTATAAGTCTTATTGGGGAAGAATACCTTGTATCTGCAGGATCCAATCTTTTCCACTTTCAAATACAGGTTTAATTTATCGCAATACACTTCATTCACATTTAAAGGCTCGTCAAAGAATAAAAGGATCAGGTTGCATTTGATCACGTCGGTATTTAATAAGCTGATTCCATTTTTTCCTTTTAAATAATACTGTCCATCTCTGTAGGAAAAAGATTGATCTACTTTAATACGATTGTTTACTTTTCGGTAGATAGAGGAGTAAATAAGATTACCTTTTTCATATACATAATTTTCATTACTAGTCGCTTTAAAATCAATGATGAATTTCGTATTCACAATACTATTGATCGTATAGGTAGTTCTTTCATTTTGAATTCTTTTTTTCAAATTGATATAACCCAGTACTTTATCATTCTTCACAATACTATATCTTATATCCTCGGGCTTATCCAGCCTGGTATGATCATTAGTAAATGATACCAACAATAACACAAGAATGAAATTCAGAGTTAAGATCAGAGTTCGAGAGCTATGCTTTGAATTCAGCAAAGGAAATCTCCTTCCAGTTTCCAATTCCACTTCAGAATTTCCAACTATAATTAATTTATAAGCATACCTCATAATGAAGTAAACAATAAAACCAGCAGCAATTACATAATTTATATTGATAACAGTTTCCATAAATCTGATTATTAAATTACAAATTCAGTTCTACACATAAAATGACTAAAATCATCTTGTACATATTTTATTACAAGTTTAGATCCTGTTGTTCTTAACCAATTTCACTTTATAAAAAGAGCCAACCCCTTCTATCAAGGTGCATTTTCCATTTTCATACACATAGGTTGCCTTACTGGATGCTTTAAAGTCAATTAAATATTTCGTGTTGAATTCACTTTGCACCTTATAGGTTGTAGTTTCATTTAAATACAGTTTCTGGAGGTCTATGTACCCAAGTACCATGGATTTCCTTTCAATTTCAAATCTTATTGATTCTAAGGTTTCCGGTTTGTTGTCACCATTTGTAAATGATATCAACAGAAATGGTATAACATATTTCAGTTTCATAAGCAGTCGATCTACTATCTTATTAATATCAATGGGCAACTCGCTTCCTTTTCTGAACCTGTTTATGATATGTAGCGTTAGTATAATTAGCATGACTGAGCTATTTTCTTATACTAAAGCTACTTTGTAATATTTGATAATCGTTTTTAAAAAATGGGGTTTTTCTGAAGAATATTTTGTAAATTATACAAACAAAATAGGCTGTCACTAGTGAAATTCTCAAATAATGCAAGAACAGTTTATAAAATACCTTAAAGCCAAGTCCAGGAACAATACATCGTTTATTGAGGAGGTTGCTTTTGTGCTTGATATGGGTTATGATGCAGCCTACAGACGTGTCAACTTAAAGACCAGTCTATCCCTGGAGGAAAGTATTAAACTGGCCAAACATTATAATGTTTCTTTGAATAAACTTTACGAGGTTGGCAATAAGAACAGTATCGTGGTCGATCTGTCTCCTCCTTTCCATAATATTGAAGGATTGGAATTGTATTTCAGGCAATCCCACAAGAACATTGAGCCCCTTGTAAAATTAAAAAGTGCATCCATATCCTATTCAGCAAAGGACATACCGTTCTTTCATACTCTCAAGGATACCTATTTAACCCATTATAAGATCTATGTCTGGTTAAAGGATGTAGATACGGAAATGGCCAGAAGCAAGATCACTTTTAAAGAATTCAGAAAGCAGATACCGGATTCTTTACTGGATATTGTCTATACATTAGGCGATGTATACAATTATATCAGCATTACCGAACTCTGGAACGATTATACCATTATCGGGACATTGCAACAGGTCCTTTATTATTACGAATCCCGGTTGCTTGACAAAGAATCGGCACTTTTGATATGTAATGATATCGAAAAGGTGATCAATCAGACTGAGACACAAACGATTAAACAAAGCCTGATCGGTGCTAATAATAATGGTGCAACTTACAATTTATACAAAACCGATCTGCATACATTGAACAATACCATAATGGTGCAAACCGCACAGCAACGCATCTTCTTTCAACCATTTACTGTTCTCACTTATTTCAAAATCGAACACAAGGCGACCTGTGACCTGATGTATGATTTCTTTGAGAAACAAAAGATGAATTCAAAATTACTGGTCAATTCCGGCGAAAAGGACCGCACATTATTCTTCCATAAAATGCATCAAAAAATTAATAAACTGAGGATGCAAATTGAAGTGGACGAACCTTTTGTTTTTGAATAAAAAAGGAGAGAAAAAAGTAATATAAGTATCCATACACTTATCCTTTAAATAGATTAAATTAAAATAATTGCATTTTTTTTGTAACATTTTCTTATATTTCTGCGTATAACTAGGTAGAACCTATTATT
>JABDOZ010000108.1 GCA_013043005.1 Flavobacteriaceae bacterium
CAAATTGTAAAGGCTTTTTTTATGAGCATAATTTAATCTTGATTATTGATTTAAGAATTTTTTAGTAATAATCTTTCCATCAGCTAACGTAACATTTATAATGAATACTGAATTACTTAAAGACGAAGTATTCATGCTTACTTTAGTTTTATCGTTTACTTCAACATCGAAAAGTTCTCTGCCCAGCAAATCAAATATTTTTATTTTTCCTATTTGAGACTTTTTGCTGGTTGAAATTTCTAAATAATTGTCTCTTTCATTTGAGATTATCAAATCATCATAGTCTAGATCAATTTCGTTTGCAGCAAGGGTACTAGCGAAAACTATTTCAAATCTTGAATTAAATTCTCCTGCTTCAGAAGTAAATGTATAAGCGGAATCAGAAAGATTATGGTTTACATTTAACAAATTATCTTTTAAATAGATGTTATGATTAGTCATAAAATCTCCTTCCAATTGCGCAATAGCCAAAGTAAATTCTTTTTCCCCTTCTATTGTATTTTTAACTCCAATTGGGATAACCTCACTTAAATTTAAGCTACTTGGGTCTCTTCCTTGAATCGCGAATTTCCTTGAACTGTCTTCTATAATGGAATAGATGATAGCCGCTGCACCAGCTGCTAAATTTCTTGGTGCATCATAATACATCCCATCATTTAAATTGGTTGCTCCTTCAACGTAACCAACTAGCATTTGATTGAATATACCATCTTCTGTAGTCATTTTCAAAGCTAGCTTATTCTCATCATCACCTGTTAATCTGAAAAACTGATCATTGTTTCCTGTTACACGCATAGAATTATTAAAAATGACGTTCCCCGTTTCCGATGGCCTTTCACCTGGATCTGGATACGCAATAAAAAATCCTTGACCAGATGGAATAAATCTATTTGGAAGTTCACTATCGCCACCTTCCTCTTCATCAGCAGGTGTTTCACCTACTCTGTTAATTATGGCATAATCAATACTAGTAAAATTTATATTTTCATTTCCATTATTAGCATTGTCAGGTAAGGAATTTTGAGACCACAAGTAAACAGCGCCTGTTAAAGTTCCGTCTGGATTAGTAACAGCATCATAGTTATTTTCTAAAAAGAACAGATCAACATCAATTGCAGATGGATATGGATTACCAATTAAATTCCAATTAATATCATTCAATTCAACTGGTGCCGTTTCGTTTCTAGTTACTGGAACATGAATAACTCCATTATTAAAAAGTCCATCAAATGTATAGATAAATTGAACAGATGTTGCCGGTGGTGGTAAAAAGAAAATCGATTCATTATGGTGAGACGCATAACCTACACCGGGTACCATCACTGTCGCAGCAGATACTGTTTGCCAATCATCGCCATCATCATCTATGTCATCTTGTCCAGGATCCGATGTACCATCATTATTAGTTTCCCGAGTTGAATCTTTGAAATTTGCAGCTTCAAACCTAAATCTTTTTGTAGGATCTGAATCTGTCAAACCACCTGCAATCGTTTCACCTAAAACAGGTGAACTCCAATAGGTGTATTCATAATAGTTACTCATTGGAGCGGTTTGCTTATTAACACTTGCTGAACCAATCATAGAACCAACATCACTGTTTTGTATAACAGAACCCTTCTCTCGTACTACCATATTCCCATTCCCATTAATTGTTATATCATTTTCTATCTCTACATACATACCATTATCAACAAATAAAGTAGTATCTGGGTCTATTGTTAAACTACATGCACTAAAACTTGCATTAATGTTATAATCTGATGAGATTATAACTGGTGTAAATATATCTGGAGCATTTGGTACCCAAGCTCCATTCCATGTAACAGTTGGAGAAGTACAAGTAAAACAAGTAAATGGGCAACCTCCTAATGTTGGTATTCTTGAATTAGTCCCATTCCAATTCGAAACTGTTGAAACCGCATTTAAAATTAATGCAGTTTCAGAGGTTACTGAGCAACCATAATTTCCATTATCAGAATTTCCAATATAAATAGCATTAACAGTATCTGTTAAACCAGAAGGAACTCCTGATGAATTAGGACTTACAGGATTTGCACCATCCCAACCAATTCCATTTGCAAAATGTATTGCGTATAAGAATGTAGGCTGAGATATAGAGCCTTGGAATGCTATAATTTGATCACCATTATTATTTAAGGCAAACCCTCCATCTGTTAAAGCAGCACTACCATTAGATGCAGAATATACACCAGAACCTGTATCTGATATAGTTATTTCAGTACCACATGGTAAATAGGAATTAGCCGTCCACGTCACAACTCCCTCAGCATCTCCTGGGAGAAGATATCCTGCATCATCCCAACCTTTATCAGTGAAATTTATTACAGTACCATTTTGGACAAAAGTCAACAATACAAAAGTAAATTCGTCAGGGTTATCCGAATTAACACCTGTAATTGCAATGTCTCCTGCATTAAGAGTTGTTTGAGAAAATCCTAAAAAAATCGAGAATAAAAAGGTCACCACCAGTGACAGCTTTCTATTGTTGAGGGCAATAGCTTTCATAGATTAATTAGATTATTGATATAAGATCCTAAATAATTAATTACATAAATATAAAGCCCAAAAAAGTAAATTTGTATTATTTTCGATGAATGCACGATAAATCAATACATACTGTAGATGAGGCACTTATAAAACTGGAAAACTATTGCGTTTATCGAGAGCGATATCATAAGGAAGTTGAGCGTAAGATAAATGAACTAAAAATGATTCCTGAGGCAAAAGAGAAAATTATTCTCCACTTAATTGATCATAATTTTTTAAATGAGGAACGATATGCCAAAGCATTTGCCAGAGGTAAATTCAGAATTAAAAAATGGGGCAAATTACGTATTGTAAGAGAATTAAAACTTCGAGGTATTTCAAAATACAATATTGAATCTGGACTAAAAGAAATTTCTGAAGCGGAATATCATTCTGCCTTTCATACATTATCCGAAAAGAAATTTGATTCAATGACAGAACCTAACCATATAAAAAAGAAAAGGAAACTAATTAATTATTTAAGGTATAGAGGTTGGGAAAGTCATTTGATATATGAAAAAGTTAATGAACTTTTTAAGTGATCCCGTTATATCTATTTGTCCTGATTATAGCCTGTTCATTTTTCCACTCTATCCACTTTTGCCCTTGAATTCGTCGCATTGCATTATCAAAATTTCGCATGACCAACACATTGTAGATTGCCTTACCCAAATTTTTAGGGTTTCTTGCGATGGCTCGTAAACTCATTGAAAAACCGGGAGTCAAGTACTTCATATAATGCCAGTAGCCTTCAGGCATAAATAATACTTCTCCATGATTAAGCTCTGTAACAAATCCTTTTGCATGTTTTAATGCCGGCCATTTACTAAAATCCGGATCTGAGAAATCTATATCTTCCCTTGGAATGAGTGAATGAGGAATTTTATATAAATATTTACTTTGATCCTGATCAAACAAAATGCATTGTTTTTTCCCTTCAAAATGAAAGTGGAATATATTGGCCAGATCTATATCATAATGCATGAAAGTATGGGAATTCTCTCCTCCAAAGAATAACATTGGTAATCCTTTCATGAGTCGTAATCCTAAGTCAGGATACTTAAAATCATTTTGTAACTGAGGTACTTTTTTTAAAATGTTCCACAGAAAAATTCTGTATTTAGTAGGTTCTCTTTTTAATAGATCTATGTATTCACTCATTTTCATTTTTGCGTGGGCTTCATTGAATCCATCTTTGTAATCTACAGGTCGATCATCATATAAAGGAACTTCTTTCTCACCAGCTACTTCTTTCATATAATCCAAATTCCATTTTGAATATGCTGGCCAATCAGTAATAAGAGATTCTATAACCACTGGTTTTTGTGGCTTAAAATAAAACTTAAAGAAATCTTCCTTTGTAATAGTTTTTACTCGAGGAACAATTTGAAGATCAAGTTTCAATGGATTACGTTATTGAGAATCTCAAAGTTAAGAAAACATCATGAATTTTATCACAGAAATTTTTGAAGTACTCTTTTTAATCAATATCCATAAACTCTTCAAAAAGTTTATAGAATTTATCAGGTTCTTCCAAATATGGGTTGTGTGCACTTTGTTCAAACATTACAAATTTCGCCTGTGGCATGAATTGTTTATATTGAATTGCGAATTCAGGTGTAGACACACCATCATATCTACCTGCAACTATTAATGTTTTGGCTTTTACATTTATTAATTTCTTCCTAAAATCTTGATTGATCATACTTCCGCTTACATCAAAATCGCCATCTTTTCCAATAATTGACACGTAGACATCATTTGCCCAGCTTCTATGTTTATATTTAGGACTCTTTTGCATTAGTTGAGTATTGTGATAATAAATATACTTGGTTGGGAAATTTCCATAAATACCTTTCAATGGCTCTTCACTAGATAAGTAGCCTAAAGCACGTAAGGAATCTACTTGTTTCCATTTTTCAGGAAAATGCGTTTTAGCATAGTGATTATAACTATCACAATTTGCTTGCCACATGGCTCCGCTATGAAAACCATTGATCAATACCATTTTATCAATGTTATCTGAATATTTTATAGCATAAGCTTGAGCAGGCACTGTTCCATATGAGTGTCCAACCAGAGATATTTTCTCAAAGTTAAGATGCCTTCTTAATTTTTCAATCATTTCAACATCATTCTCAACTGAATATTCGGAAACATTTCTTGCATCATCACTTTTACCTCTTCCAAGCCAATCAAAGAAAACTACCCTATTGGTTTTGTAATATTGTCCAAAATTCCCCTGCATATAGTCATGAGAATTCCCCGGACCACCTGGTAAAAAGAAAATGGGGTCACCTTCTCCTTTTATCTCAAGATTTATACTATATCCATCAAATTCTACAAACTTGGACTCAAATTGATCAAAAATATTTGATTCTTGTTGTGCAATACCAAATTGAAAACACAAAAGAACAACTAGAGAAAAAATATATCTTGATTTCATAAATGAAATTATTTTTTCAAATATAAGGATTAGTCTAATACAATAAATTCGCACAAATTTTATAATTAATTATTGTTTATCAATAATTTTTATATATTTGTTATCGTTAAACAATAATTTTTATGAAAGATAAAACAACAATTCTTACTATTATTACTTACGGAATCTTGTTATCATCTGCTTCTATATTACTTAATGATATAAGAGAATTTGATTTTCAACAATTCCAGGAATTTCAGAATTGGTCAAAAACAGCAAATAAAAACGAGCCCTGGTTTATATCACTTAATGCTCTAAAATGGAGTTATTATATTGTAAGTGCAGGGCTTTTCTTTTGGAGAGCTTATCTTATTTATGGATTTACTTATTTCATTTCTATCTTAAAGGAAATAGAAAAGGACATTTATTTTAGTGATAAGAACATAAACTACTTCAAAAAGATAGGTAACATATTCATTGTTTATACTATAAATGTACTGGTCTTAAGATTTTTATTAGCAGCTATAAGTGGTTCAGATTTTAATGTATTTCATCAATTTAGAGAAGAATTTACTTTGCTCATTCCTTGTGGACTGGCTTTTTATTTGTTAGCTGAAATATTTAAACGAGCGAAAGAAACTGAACAAGAAAACGATTTAACCATATAACTATGCCAATTATAGTTAATCTTGATATAGTTCTTACTAAACGCCAAATGAAAAGCAAAGAATTGGCCGAAATTATTGGTATTACAACAGCAAATCTTTCTATTCTTAAATCTGGGAAGGCTAAGGCTATTAGGTTTACTACACTAGAAGCAATTTGTAAAGCTCTGGACTGTCAACCCAGTGATATTTTGGAATATGTTGAAGATTGATTAATTAAAATCTATAGTTGATCCCAAATAACAAATTTCCTTTAGGCATAGGGACTAAATTTGTTTCTGTATATTCTGCATTGAAAATATTATTGGCTAAAACTGAAATTTCTAAATTCCCAACTTGTAATGTTATACTTGCGTCTAAAACCGTATAGCTGTCACCAGAAGTTCTTTCGGCATGGACTACAGATACACTATTAAATAAGTTGTCAATAAATTGAGATTTGAAAGTTGATGTTAGATGATGTCTCAATGAATTAATCGAATATCGGGAAAATTCAATATCCAATTCTTTGACTTCATCTTCAATGAAAGTGTATCCAAACTTAATATTTTGATCAAA
>JABDOZ010000110.1 GCA_013043005.1 Flavobacteriaceae bacterium
GGATTTGGCCATGATGATGGATTAGATAGTTGAATTTACGAATTTATTTGAATTCAAGGTAGAAGCAATATTTTTGATTTTATAGATAATTTTCTATATTTATATAAATCCTTCTAATTATGATTAATTCAAAAACATCAAAAAAACTACTTCTTCGGGATTTAATTATAAGTACATTAATTGTATTACTACCCGTACTTTTTTATTTGTATAAACTAGCACCAATGACTAGTAGTGCTGTTATTTTTGGAATAGAAATAAACACTTCATACTATTCAGATGTTCAAACATTTTTATGGGCTTTAAGCACAAAAATTCTAACATTATTCGCCTTTATTATTTGGTTCTTGACATGCCGTCATTGGTGGAAATATAGCATCCTAATTCCAATATTTATTGAATTATATAAACTATTTGGAGTGTTAAATGATAGTCAGGGATTCATGGATGAATATGAATTAGTTTCTAGTTTACCTCTATCAATTCCTATAGTAATATTACTTATTTATATTTCTAACAAACTCAAATATTACTCAATGACTAATGTTATTAATGAAAGAATTGAACTTGACATGAATGATACTATTGCTCAGATTATTAAAACAAAATATTCAAATTTCAAAATCGCAAAGGAGAAATATGAAGTATTAAAAAAGAATAAACCTAAAATGAATAAAGATGAATATTTAAGGCAATTAGTGATTCTCAGTAATGAACTAAAAATGGAGTAAAATAATTTTATTTATTATTATTAATCTCCTTCAAAATCTCATCCAGTAATGCCTTTTTCTCTTCGCTCCACTTTTCATTAAGCTTTTCATTTATAAAGGATTCGATATCTAACTTTGAAGGTGGATCTTTTGATTCAACCTGATCTAAAAACATTGGTCCTTTTCCGGTAATCAACCAAACAAGATTTAGTTTAGGATAGGTCTTAACAATTCGTTCAATCACATCACTTCCCACCGATGCATTGTTTTTTTCCATGCGCAGTGTATATCCATTAGCTGCCCCTATGGATATATCAAATTGACGGACACTCATGCCCTTGTGATTAATGAATTCTACTATTCTGTTAATAGTCTTAGTCATAAAAGATTTGTTTGTGTAGAATATATTCTATATATTTATGGTATATTTTCTATAAAAATACTAAATAATTATGTAAAAAATATCAATAACAACAAAATTATGACGACCCTACCAGGTATGGTTTCATAAAAGCTACTTATTCATTTTAAGAAGAAGTTGGTTAAAAAGTGCACAGACTTTCCTTCACAAAGGTATTTCTCATTCCTATCCTTACAAATCCGACTTTAACTTCATTAACGTTCAGGTTAAACATAACCTAATCTTCAGAAATTCAGCCTGATAGATTTATTGGTCCGTACTATAAACAAACTACGGACAGGAATGCAATTGCATCATTTTATTAGTATCAAAGCAAACAACTTCTAACAATTTAATTATGAAAAAAAGCAAACAACCTTTATTTATATTATTCCTTCTTATCTTATTAATTAACTGGTCTTGTTCAAAAGAAATTACTTCAGATTCCATTTCTACAATCAATGCTAAGGAAAAGGGGATACCAAAATCTGAAATAATATCATCAAACCAGATTCCTGGAATAATTGATTTCATAGAGCAAGAAACAAACGGAAGCCTAGAATTTCAGATTGAGAATACCGATTCTAACTACCGAAATCATGAAGAGGACCTGGTGATATCATCGGTGCTTACCGATCAGATTAAGCAAGTCACCAATGGACAGGGCAAATCTAGCTATACCTTTGAATTGATTCAGGAAGGCGATAAATCCGGTATTTACTTTATGAATTTAATTGTAAAGGAATATGCCGATGAACTTTACCTATTTATTATGAAATATGTGCCTGATGAGGACTGGCTAAAGGGTTATAAAACCAGTCATGATTTTGCTAGTTTTTCAGGCATGATATATTACTATGACAGTGAAGGAAGATACTTGGGGAAAGGCACTATGATCAATGGCTCCTCCATTTCAACAGAACATAGAAATCCTTGTCCACCACAAGATGACCCCAGTAATCCAGATAATGATGGAACAGATGTTCCTTCTGGAGGGGGAGGCACTACTGAGAGTGAGATGCCATCTGGAGAGAATAGTACTGGCGGTGGACTATATTGGATTGTAGTCACAGTATACCACACCATTCCCAGTGGAGAAACCTTTGAATTTGGTGCAGGAAGCGTTTGTCAGCATCCAGGAGAATGCATCGTTACAGTTGTTGTTGAATTCATTTACCAGGAACAGGACAGAAGCATGAGAGACTTAGTTGATTGTCCGCCACCAACTGATTGTTTTGATGTTAATGGTGATCCATGTGCAAATGGATGCGATGAAGAGGGCAACTGCATTGAAGATGTTTCCGAAGTAGAATCTACACAAACCGGGATATTAATTGATAATGATCTGCAACGACTAGCCAATCAATTGAATGAACTAGTAGGTGAGGATAGTTATGAATTTTTTATCCCCTCAAGTGACGAAGAGACAATTAATTTTGACAGTTTTGAAGATTTTGAAAATTACCTTGACGAATTGAATGAATTTCAGCTAATTGAGGAGGAGTTCATTGAAGATGGCCAATTACGTACCGATAACTATCGATTTGAAATTGACCCAGTTCTTAATACTGATCTTTTTGTGAGCATTTTCACAGAGCAGGCAGAACCAAATTCCGATGAATGCATGGAAGTTTTAAACGTAGTTTCTACATTAATAGGTAACACCATGTATATGAGTTGGTCTCAGTATGAAGATTATGATATCATACATCTTCTTGAAGATGATATATTTAGAATAGAGTTTCAAGGTGTACTGACAATCGGAGTTAATATAGATGGTTTTCCGTTTAAAACGTCTCATGTCTATTCATTTCGTATAGATTACTCATACTCTACGGGAGAACTACTGGTAGGATGGCCTATGAGCGTAGATTGAATAAAATTATTTTTTTATTTGTTTATGTAGAATATTTTCTATATTTTTAAATTAGATTTGAATTGTTAATAGCAATAATGTTAAAGGGGCAATGTAATATTATGATGGGTGAGTTTGGTTTATTAAATGGAATTAATCTTTCCATTGTTTTCTTCACGTTTTATGTTAATTGGTCTGAAACCAAATTCAAGGGTCTCCAAAATCATATGCATTGCCTCCTTTTTTTAAACCGAAAAGGAAAATTTATTAACTTCATACAGCAATAATCCCTCTAAACACATTAACATGGAAGAATTACCAAACATTTGGACATCGCAAGGCATCTGGGTTGTATACCTGGGCTTTGCCATTAAGGCGACATACTATATCCTTGGGCTCTGGCTCTTTTTTAGGATTATGAAATTCTTAAAACTAAGGATTCAGGTTTTGGAGAGAGACTTACAAGATTAAGATCAATATTTTTAATTAGTTACCATTTTGGTAACTTTTGTTATATTTGCTATTCCAACTGTAGTTGAGGGTAATAGCCAAACGAACCTTGAAAAATTTCTGGACTGTTCACCGTGATTGCGAGCAATCATTAAAATCATGGTATCACGAAGCCTTGAGAGCGCGATGGGCAAATGTAAATGAACTCAAAAAAGATTATCCTTCAGCAAGTATTTTAAAGAATAAGAGAATTTGTTTCAACATTAAAGGCAATAACTATCGCTTAATCGTCAAGATTAATTTTGATTATCAAATCATTTGGGTACGTTTAATAGGAACCCATAGCGAATATGATAAAATAGATGCAAATAATATTTAAGCCATGGGAATTAAACCAATTAAAACAGAGCAAGACTATCAGGAAGCTCTTGAACGACTCGAAGTAATTTTTGATGCTAAACCGGGTTCTGAAGAAGGGGATGAGCTTGAAATTCTTTCAATTCTTATTGATAAATACGAGAACGATAATTTCCCAATTGATCTGCCAGACCCCATCGAGGCCATTAAGTTTCGTATGGAACAACTGAATATGAGACAAAAAGACCTTGTGGAGATAGTTGGATTTAAAAGCCGGGTTAGTGAAATACTGAACAAACGACGAAAACTTACCCTTGAAATGATCAGAAGTTTGAACCGCTCTTTAAAAATACCAACAGAGGTTCTTATTCAGGATTATTAATAGATTAAAACGTATCTAATTCTTCAATAGAAGTTAGCAGAGTAGCACAAAAAACCCCCCAGCATCACTGCAGGGGGATTCTCTTAACAGGATCGAGTTAAAGAGATTTATTCATCATCCTTAAGTCGCTCCTGGCTGGCCTTAAGCTAAACCATGAGTTCTTCAACCAGCTCTTTCCTGTACTTAAAGTCCTGGATTACGCTCTTAATCATTTCCTTAGCACGTTCTTCTTCAGGCATCTCTATAACAAACTTATCGTCCATTTCAGAAAGCAATGGCAAGATCCTGGCCTTAAGCAGTTTCTTGTATTTCTTCTTGTCATCAAGCCTGTCGTAGAAGATCTTAAGTTCTTTTACAATGAAATCCCTGTACCTGAACAAATATTTCCAGTTCTGATGAAGATCCTGGTCGCTGGCTTCGTTGCCATATGCGGTATATACAGGACTATCATAGTTGTCATGAACCTTATCGGCATAAGCAAAGGCCTCTTTAGAGGATACTTTACCGCTGTGGTCGTAATCGGGATCAGATACCAGTGTTGATCCATAAGGCGTCACCCTGGCAAAGGCAGAGATCCAATCCATGGCAAACGGATCGAAATCCGGTCCGCCAATCGAACTCTTGCCTTCTGTACATGCACCCGCAAATGTGGTGCGCTTAGCTGTACTATTCTCAATCACCAGGTCATTAAACCCACCTGAATGGCATTGCTCCATCATCATAATAAGATCGCTGTATTCTGGTAACTCCGCTAGTTTATTGGCGAAATCAGTTGCCAGGTAATCCGGCCCTGAATACGTACACAGATAGCTTTCCGTACCATTATGTCCACCGTGGTTATTGGTGTGGATAAGAAGCAGGTCATCCTTTTTTAGCTTGGTTTTCAAGCTGTTAATTGCATTTTCAAAGGCAACCTTAGTACCTGGATCATCAACGGTCATTTCATATGGCGTGCCATCACCGGGCCAGTTAGTCACAGGCTGTGGCCAACCAGAGTAGTTAATGGTTCCGTCATAGTTCAATACTGTGATGTCCTTCTTATCGAAGTGGAAATCGTCAACTAAAAGGCGGAATAAGAATTCCATATCATTAGTATGGCGATTGTTTGATAGACCGGAGAATAAGATCGCATAACGCTTTCCTTTTGGTATCCTCCAGGGCATCATGATATCACGGTCCAGAGACCAGATTTCTCGCATGGGGTTTTGTTGAACTACCGGTCTGTGAAAGGCTTTAAAAAATTCAGGTTCCTTGTTTAAGTAAGGCGGGAAACTGGCTTTCACCTCTCGGTATAGTTCGGCATTTTTAACATCATACAAGAAATAACGGCAGTCATGCGCCCAGTTTGCTAATGGCTGCTCGTCTACAAAAATCACGGCTGTAGGCCTGTCAATCGGGATGGCCTGGTGCCTGGCTTTGATAACGCTTTCGGTTGGGAAAACATCATCAATTACAAATAAGTTGAAAAGTTCTCGCTGCTTGAAGGACAATCGCGTGATGCTGTTGTCCTTGATCCTGCGGAGAATTTTAGGATCTATAGGTGTTCTCATAATGAAAAGTTTATGGTTAATAAATCATTTACACGATAATAGAACCAAAGAATTAATATGAGAAACATCTAGAAAATTGGGGATTAAACAATGGTACATATAAGGCCTAAAACGCCCAATGACATTTGTCATAACTACCTCAAATACATGTATTTGCTTTCATATTGACAGCATATCAGTAAATTCAAAACACATATGGTTCAACAATGATATTAAGCCGGCATATTTACTTTCATAATGGAAACAAAAAAATCCCCTCTCATCCTGAGAGGGGATCTATATCCACTTAAAAAATGATTTGCTTCTATCTGTGTATGGCATAGCTTGAGGCATTGGCATAAACTTCAAGTATCGCGTACCATTTTTTAAGTCTCGTTTTGATCTTGGTAATTAACGTTTTCATAGCTTTCGTTTTTTGATTAAACTTAATTTTTCCTTTTAATTCTTTGACCGAAAAAATCGTGAAGGGTTTAACCAACATGCTAAATAATCGATAAACGGTGATTAAATGTTAAATTTTTAAAAAGCATAAAGCACTGTTTAACAGTGTTTTAAATCAATATCTCCTTATAAAAAGTGAAAACATAACAGGGTTCTTAATATTAGGCGTACCTTCGCATCAGAAAATACGGAGACCGTTTTCATATTTCTACTTCACACGAGAGACCTATACTACTGATTTCCCCATTATTTTTTAGAGCATAAGCTCACGAGACCATATAAAGTATTTAGTATAACAGACCACAACCAAGCCCCCAGGCAACGATCTAAACAATAGACTTCCAGTTTAGAGTTACCATAGTGTAATTTTTATTTTCTGTATATCCAGTTTGATCTTCGCTCAAGCCATCCCGAAAAGCGGCATTGGCCGGTTTAAAAGAAAAAGACATGACATTTAACATAAAGAACTTATTTAAACGAAATATTAATAACAAAGTAAATAACATGAAAGAAGGAACAGTAAAATTCTTTAATAATTCCAAAGGATTTGGATTTATTACTCCAAATGACTCAGACAAGGACGTATTCGTACACCTTAATGGTCTGATTGACCGTATCAGCGAAAATGATGTGGTTCAATTTGAATTGGAAGAAACTGAAAAAGGTCCTGCTGCTATCAATGTAAAATTGGTATAAGCAAAAGACCTGATTAAAAATAAAAGCCGTCCCGAATGGGGCGGCTTTTTTA
>JABDOZ010000116.1 GCA_013043005.1 Flavobacteriaceae bacterium
TGATTTATAACCACAGTTTGAATGAATTCTGCCGATCCACCTTCAGTAAATACCTTAAATCTGACATCGTAATCACCACTATTTAGATATGTTTTACTGGCTTCATAACCTTCTGCAGAAGAGTTATCACCAAAATCCCAATGTGTATACCAATTTGCATCAGTTGGAGTAGCTGTGAAATTAACTGTGTTTGGATTTTCTGCATCAAATTCATATGTAAATACTGCATCTTCACTTGTTGGTGGCACAGGGGTTGGATCATCATCCTTGGCACAACTAATAGAAATTAAAACAATTCCTATAATTAAAAACTTGCTTAAAAATTTTATTGTCTTCATGTCGTTTGATTTCAATTCTTAATTATCTCTCCTTTAATAACCAGGATTTTCAATTAGATTATTATTATTGTTTACTCTATCCTGACCAATTGGTAAGTAATAGTGACGTTCATAAAAGTTCATAGGTAGTGCTTCTGCTTCAAAAGTTTCATAGGTAAAAGTTTCTTGTCCAAAACCATCTATATGCCTAAGTGTTCTTACACCTTCAACCTGTATGCTCAAAGCTTCCGTAGCAATGCGCCATCTTCTA
Organism: Flavobacteriaceae bacterium; assembly: GCA_013043005.1. Classification (GTDB taxonomy): domain Bacteria; phylum Bacteroidota; class Bacteroidia; order Flavobacteriales; family Flavobacteriaceae; genus Site-B1. Next base: position 589 of record JABDOZ010000116.1, read on the forward strand.
ACATCCCAATAACGATGGTCTTCAAAGGCAAGTTCTAATTTACGTTCATTGCGTATTCTGTCTCTTAAAGCATCCCCTGAATAAGGTTCTAAACGAAGATTCTGAACCAATCCTGCTCTGGTTCTGACAGGTTCAATGTAATCTCGTGCTTGAGCTTCCAAACCTAATTCAATAGCAGCTTCAGCAGCATTTAAATAGGTTTCACCTAATCTGAAAATAAGGCAATCTTGACCTGAATACCATTGAGGAACGAATAATGTAGTTGAGCCATCTTCTAAATACTTTCTTACATAGAAACCAGTTTTTGTAGCATCCGGATGAATGCTCAAACCATCTTTACCATGACCTGTACCGCTTCCCGTATCAATTTCTCCATCTCTTTCTGTACCATACCATATCTCAACCGGACTTCCCTGAAAAATGTCATTATTAGTTAATATTGTACCTTTCAAGCGAGGATCACGGTTTTCCCATGGGTTATTTTCGTCATAACCTGAACCACTTTCACCTGGCAACAAACCAGTACTTAATACTTCGTAACTATCTACAAGTTGTTTTGTTGGAGACATGCTAGCTCCCCAATCCAATCTATAGCTAAACGGTACATTATGTAAATCATATTCATGTCCTTTTTCAAATGGAATCCAAATTTTGGTAAAAATAGCTTCATCATCCGTTTCATCAAGGAATAATTGAGCATAATTCTCTTCAGGGTCAGTATATTGATTAAACAAATTATAACCGCCTTCAGCAATTATTTTTGCAGAAGCATTCAATGACTGTTGGTAATAAGTAGATGCATCTGAAGCAGGAATACCAACCAAACCTTCTAATTGTACGATCCCATATTTTGCAATACTACCAGCGTATAAGGCTGCTCTGGACTCTAAAGATTTTGCTGCCCATTTAGACGCTCGACCTTTTTGACCGTCCCATCGGTCTGGTAACAACTCAAATGCTGCCTGTGTATCAGTAAGTACCTGGTCATACACCTCTTTTTCCGTATTCCTTGCAGGAAATAGTTCTTCTTGTGGTGTAGTTTCAGGATCTTGAGCTTCCAAAATAATTGGAACGCCTCCATAACGTTTTGCCATAGCAAAATAACAATATGCCCTTAAAAAATACATTTCTCCTAATCTCTTGTTACGTTCTTCAGCTGAAAGAACACTTGTTGGAGATTGCTCGATGTTTTCAATGGAATAATTTATTTTCCACATGACATCATAACCCCACCAATCTAATGGCCAGGTGTTATTTGCTGTACCCCAAATTCCAGGTCTGTATTGGTTGAGCAGTGAGGTCCATGTATAGGTTCCTCTGGCTAAATCTGAAATTCCATCTCTTTGACAACCACCTACATCCCAAAAATTCTCTAAATAATCCCAGGGCATTCGGTCGTAAATTTTAAAAAGGTAAGTGTCCATAAGAGCTTTGTCACTCCACACATCATTTTCGGTTAACCTATCTAATGGTGGCTGGTTTAAAAAATCATCACTGCACGCCAAGAGTGTGACTGTGATTATTGCTAAAATTAGTTTTATTCGTTTCATAGTAAGCTTTTTTAAAGTGATACATTAATTCCAAATGATATGGATTTAGTTTGTGGATAATACCATCCTACTGAAGATGTGTTTTGTGGATCGAAATCCTCATCATAATCTTTTATTACAAAAAGGTTATATCCAGTAACAAAAACCCTCATTTCATCAAAACCTGAATTTTTAAACTTTGGTAGAGTATAACTTAAATTGATATTTTTAAATCTAAGGTGTTTTCCGTTTCTCATCCAAAAATCGGAATATTTGTAATTATTATCATTAAACCCACCATCTGTTATTCTAGGAAACGTGGCGCCTGAATTTTCAGGAGTCCAGTAATCGGTTTGATAATCGTAACCATTAAATCCATTACGCAACGGGCTTTGAGCCTCGCCATCTAGATAAATATCATATCCAGCCGCACCAGTCATTAATACAGATAACGCAAAGTTTCTGTATTCGACACCTAAATTTAAAGAAAAATTTATTGCGGGTTTATCTCCATCACCAAATACTTTTTGATCCCTTACATCAATAATATTATCGCCATTTAGATCAATATATCTGACATCACCCAGTTGTATACTGGAATTACCGTTTCCATCCTGAATTGCCCATTGGTCAATTTCTTCTTGAGTTTGAAAAAGCCCATCAGAAATATAGCCTCTCCTTAAGTTTGTGAATCCTCCTGTTATAGTAAGATTCTCTCTCATAAAAGGATCTTCCTGTAATGTTTCATCAATAAATACTGCCTTTTCCCTTGATTTTGAAAAATTTAATAAGGCGCTCACATTAAGCTTATCATTTACTCGTTTTCTATAATCCAATGAGAATTCAAATCCTTCGTTTGAAAACTCATATAAATTTTCGTCAGCTAATTGAACTCCAAGCGTACTTGGTACACTTGAAGTAGCCCTCGCAATTACGTCTTCTCTTTTTCTGAAAAAATAATCAAAAGAAAATTTAAGTTCATTATTAAAAAAATTGGCATCCAGACCCACATCATATGTAGTATTGGTTTCCCAGGTAAGATCCAGATTTGCAAGTGCAGTATTATCAATGGTAGGAATTGCTTCGTCTTGAGCTATCCAAAAAAGGTTATAATTGAAGCCACTTAACCATTGATAAGCGGAAGTGCCATCATATCCGGCAGTACCTACTGAGGCTCTCAATTTTAATTCAGAAACTGTATTTTTTAAGGGTTCAAAAAAGGATTCTTCAGATAGTCTCCATCCTAATGAAATAGATGGGAATAATCCCCATTCTTTTCCTGGTGCAAATCTCGAAGATCCATCATATCTATACGTTGATTCAACAAAATACTTTGATTGGTAGTCATAACTAAACCTTCCAACAAAGCCCAATCTATTCTCTCTATATTCACCCCCATCAGCCCCTTGATTCTGATGAGAACCAGCAAAAAGCTGATCGATTAAAGTGGAC
>JABDOZ010000118.1 GCA_013043005.1 Flavobacteriaceae bacterium
ATTGAGATTTGAAAGTTGATGTTAGATGATGTCTCAATGAATTAATCGAATATCGGGAAAATTCAATATCCAATTCTTTGACTTCATCTTCAATGAAAGTGTATCCAAACTTAATATTTTGATCAAATTCGTTGATCTTAAAATTATAAGAAGTATTAATTTCAAAACCAATTGTGTTTAATTTCCTTATGTTAGTTGCTTGCCAACGATCATCTTCGTTCTCCTTAACATAATCAATTAAATTGTCAGAATCTCTATTAAAAAAGGCAATAGAAGCATTGATTTTAGTGTCAAAATATTTCAATCCTAATTCTTGTGCAATTGCTTCTTCTGGATCTAAATTTTCATTTCCTAGTGTTGTTGGGTCACTGTAATAAAGATCTGTGTAAGTTGGAATTCTATAAGTATAACCAATGTTTCCGTATACTTTTATTTTTTGGCTTATTTCATATCCTAAATCTATACCAGGAAAGGCATGAAATTTAAAATCAGAAAAATAATTAACCGCTATGCCAGGGGTGATATCTAACTTATCGTCAAAAAGTTTAAACCTGTGTTCAAAGAATACATTGATCATTTCTCGTTTTCGATTACCCAAATTATTACTCCTTAAATAAACTTTAGCCAAGTCTACCCCAAAACCTGTAACCCCTAAATCTGACTCATAAGAAGTATTCACTTCCAGCCCAACCTTATTTGTAATATGTAAATTTCTATAAATCGATGGATTATCTCTTACAAAAACATACATATCTTGATTTCGCCTCCAGTAAATCCTTGGTTTTATTTGAAATCTTCCCGCTTGGTATTTTGATGAAACACCTACTAAACTTGTTTGAGTTTCTTCATATTGATCAATTGCTGATGGTGATGCATAAAATCCATTGGCTCCAAATTTACGTTTTGTGAAATACCCAAGTACATCCATTGGATTTTGATCTTTATTAAAACTTCCTTTTAAAAAATAATTCTGATTTTGAAAATCTGTATTGTACCTGTATCCATCTGAAGCGTTTACAGAAGCATGACCAATAATTGACCTATTTTCCAATTCTTTACCTAAAGTACCCGAAACATTTTGTTGATTAAACGATCCCAGTTGATAACCCAGAGAATTAACTGAATCAGCATTACTTTTTGTTACAATATTAACAGCTCCAGTAAACGCATTCTGACCAAAAACCCTTGCAGCAGGTCCTTTAATTATTTCAATACGTTCAATCACTTCTATAGGTAAGGCCATATTCATTGTGTGATGACCTGTTTGTGAGTCTTCAACTTTAATCCCGTCTATAAGCAACAACGTTTGGTCAAAACTTCCTCCACGAATATATAGGTCTGATTGCATTCCAACTGTCCCTCTGCGCCTTATATCTAAACCAGCTACTTGCTGTAATAAGTCTGTTACGTTTGTAACACCTCCTAATTGAATTTCATTAGATGTTATAATAGTAATGGTTCGTGAGTTTTCAGAAAATGGAATGTCAATTCTACTTGAGTTAATTACTACTTCATCTAATTCCTCAGGTATATTATCGTTTTGGGAGAAGCTAGCATTACTCAAAAGTAAAACAAAGAACAATATTGCTTTCTTAAACATATAGTTGGTTTGTAAGCTCGCAAATTTATAAAATACTCGAGTCAATGCTTCCTTATTTGGAATTAATCTAAATATTTTTTGAATTCAAAATCATAATAAACTTAAATTAGCCATAATTTCTTACATTGATGATTAATTAGGCAAATCCATTTCAATAATTATGATAGACTTATCCGGAATTGATTATTTGATAATTATTTCCTTTTTTGCAATTACTTTGTTCATAGGTATTTATGTTTCTAAACAATCCGGGAAAAATTCAACTGAGTATTTTTTATCCGGTAGAAGTATGCCTTGGTGGTTGTTGGGTGTGTCAATGGTTGCGACAACGTTTTCTACAGATACACCTAATTTAGTAACTGATATTGTTAGAACAAATGGTGTTTCAGGAAATTGGGTTTGGTGGGCTTTTTTACTTACTGGTTTACTGACTGTATTTGTTTATGCAAAATTGTGGCGAAAATCTAAAGTAACTACGGATATTGAATTCTATGAATTACGCTATGGAGGTGCTCCTGCCAAATTTTTAAGGGGTTTTAGAGCTGTTTATTTAGGCATTTTATTCAATATTTTGGCAATGGCTGGTGTAACCTTAGCGGCTATAAAAATAGGAGGCATCATGTTGGGTTTACAGCCGTGGCAGACCGTTATCTATGCTGGTATAATCACAGTTACATTTAGTGCTTTAGGAGGATTTAAAGGCGTAGTTTATACTGATTTTATACTTTTTTTTACAGCCATGGCAGGTGCTATTGGTGCAGCATATTTTCTTGTTGGCCTTCCCGAAGTTGGTGGATTAGAGTCTTTATTACAACATGAGAATGTTAAAGACAAGCTATCTATTTTACCTGATTTTAGTAATAAAGAAGCGCTCATAACTCTTTTGATTATTCCATTGGCAGTTCAATGGTGGAGTTCTTGGTATCCGGGTGCAGAGCCAGGTGGAGGTGGATATATTGCCCAAAGAATGCTAGCCGCTAAAAATGAAAATCATGCTATTGGTGCAACGTTTTTTTTCAATATCATGCATTATGCTTTACGACCTTGGCCATGGATAATTGTAGCCTTAGTATCTCTTGTAATATTTCCGGATATTGCCAGTATTAAGGAAGCTTTTCCTTTAATTTCCGATGATAAATTGGGCCATGATCTAGCCTATTCAGCAATGCTGACAAAATTACCTACTGGATTACTGGGGCTCGTTATGGCTTCTTTGGTTGCAGCATATATGAGTACAATATCGACGCATTTAAATTGGGGAGCCTCTTATATTGTTAATGACTTCTATAAGCAATTGGTTAATAAAAATGCGTCAGAAAGACAATTAGTAGCTATAGGTAGAATTTCGACTGTAGGTTTAATGGTGTTGAGTGCCTTGTTGGCCCTTGTGCTTCAAAATGCACTTCAATTATTTGATATTATTTTAATGTTTGGAGCAGGAACGGGCTTAATTTTTATTTTAAGATGGTTCTGGTGGCGAATAAATGCATGGAGTGAAATTTCGGCCATGTTTGTCTCTGGAATAGTTTCAATTCTATTAAACTTTACTTCATTGGGAATTTATTTCTTTAGTGAAGATGGTCTGATGCCAACTTATACCAAATTCCCAATGATCGTCCTGGTAACGTCCATTGTTTGGATTTCTGTGACCTATTTAACACGTCCTGAAAGCAAGACCGTTCTCCAAAATTTTTATAAGAAAATACAACCTGGAGGACCTGGTTGGAGAATAATAATAAATGAAGCTAGAGCCGATAATATTGAAATAATTGACACTACAGAAGGATGGAGTGTGCCATCAGGAATTCTTGCTATGCTAATTGGATGTGTACTTATTTATAGTGTCATGTTTGCTGTGGGCAATTTGATTTATGGACAGTACCTTGAATCTCTGGTTTTATTTGTCGTTGCCTTTATATCAAGTATAATTCTTTCCAGGCTTTGGAAAAAAATAAAATCTAATATACTTTAGAGATTTCCTCTTTTATGATCAAACGTGAAGAACTTATCGATAAAATTAAGGATACAAAAAAATGGGATGTAGTGGTTATTGGAGGTGGAGCAAGTGGTTTAGGAGTAGCGCTCGATGCAATTAGTAGAGGATTTAAGACTGTTTTGTTTGAAGGGGTTGACTTTGCAAAAGGAACATCAAGTAAAAGTACTAAGCTTGTTCACGGCGGTGTAAGATATCTGGCTCAAGGGGATGTAGGACTTGTTGTCGAAGCTCTTAAAGAAAGAGGGTTGTTAGCCAAGAACGCAAGGCATTTATTCCAAAATCAAACATTCATTATTCCAAATTACAAATGGTGGGAAGGTTATTATTACGCCTTTGGCTTGAAGCTTTATGACTTGCTCTCTATACGACTAAGTTTGGGTAAATCCCGATTAATATCTAAAAACGAAACAATTCAAAAGCTTCCTACATTAAAGTCATCAAACTTATATAGTGGTGTAACATATCAAGATGGCCAATTTGATGATTCTCGACTAGCTGTTAACCTTGTTCAAACAGCAATTGAAAATGACGGTACTGTTATAAACCACATGAAGGTTATTGATATTATCAAAAAAAATGAATTAGTAACAGGTGTTAAAGTTAAAGATGGAGAAACTGGAGAAGAATTTGAAGTTAATTCAAAAGTAGTAATTAATGCTACTGGAATATTTACTGATAATATTCTGTCCCTAAACAATAAAAATCACAAGCAAACTGTTGTTCCCAGTCAAGGAGTACATTTAGTCTTGGATAAGTCCTTTTTAAATAGCGAAAAGGCAATATTGATTCCTAATACTTCCGATGGAAGAGTTTTATTTATTATTCCCTGGAATGGCAAAGTCATTGCTGGAACAACCGATACGCTTATCGAAACACATAGATTAGAACCTGTTGCTTTAGAAAGTGAAATAGATTTTATTCTAAACACAATTGAAGCTTACTTGATTAGAAAACCTGAACGAGAGGAAGTATTATCTGTATTTGCTGGTTTAAGACCATTGGCTGCACCAAAAGATAAAAATGCGAAAACCAAGGAAGTTTCCAGAAGTCATAAAATACTAGTTTCAGATAGTAAACTAATAAGTATTATAGGCGGAAAATGGACAACTTATAGAAAAATGGGAGAAGATGTTATTGATAAGGCCATCGAAGTTCATAATTTACCAAATAAGAAATCTAAAACTAGAAATTTGGCAATCCATGGTAATATTGACGATGGAAAAGTTTCTTCTAAAAATCATTTATATATTTATGGAAGTGATTTAGATGCTATTCATAAACTACAGTCAGAAAAAAAAGAATATTTAAAAAAAATCCATCCAGATTATAATTTTACGGTTGCAGAGGTCATTTGGAGTGTGAGAAATGAAATGGCAAGAACAGTAGAAGATGTATTAGCAAGGCGAGTAAGATTGCTGTTCTTAGATGCACGAGCTGCCATTCAAGCTTCGCCAATAGTTGCAAGAATTATGGCAAATGAATTGAATAAAAACGAAGCCTGGGCTACTAAACAAGAAACTGAATTTAAAGATTTGGCAAAAAACTACATATTAACTTAATTGATAACTATGTCTAAAAACTATATACTGGCCTTAGATCAAGGTACTACTTCCTCCAGATCAATATTATTCAATAATAAAGGAGAGAACGTTGCAACTACTCAAAAGGATTTTACTCAAATATTTCCTAAACCAGGTTGGGTGGAACATGATCCTAATGAAATATGGTCTTCGCAACTAGAAACAGCTCTGAGTATTTCTAAAAAGGCTAAAATTTCAATAAGTGAAATTGCAGCAATAGGTATTACTAACCAAAGAGAAACCACTGTTGTTTGGGATAGAGAAACCAGTGAGCCGATTTATAACGCGATCGTTTGGCAAGATAGGCGTACATCAAAGTATTGTGATAATTTGAAGTCACTAGGACATTTAGATACTGTAAAACATAAAACCGGGCTCATTATAGATGCCTATTTTTCAGGCACAAAATTAAAATGGATATTGGACAATGTTGAAGGAGCAAGAAATAAAGCTGAAAAAGGACAATTGTGTTTTGGAACGATTGACACCTGGTTAATTTGGAAACTTACGAAAGGAAAAACCTATGTGACTGATGTGTCCAATGCAAGTAGAACAATGCTTTTTAACATCCATTCACTGCAATGGGATGAAGATTTACTTCAGTTATTCGATATACCTATAAGTATATTGCCCGATGTAAAAGAAAGCAGTGAAATTTATGGAGAAACAAGCATTGAAATATTTAATAAAAGTATCCCAATATCTGGTATAGCTGGTGATCAACAAGCTGCTCTTTTTGGTCAACTTTGCACTGAAAAGGGAATGGTTAAGAACACATACGGAACAGGATGTTTTTTGTTGATGAATACAGGTAACAAACCTGTCTTTTCTGAGAACAACCTATTAACCACAATTGGTTGGAAAATAAACGGAAAAGTAACTTACGCTCTTGAAGGAAGCGTGTTTGTTGGTGGTGCTGCGGTCCAATGGGTCAGAGATGGTTTAAAGATAATTGATGATGCCAAGCAAATTGAAGATTTGGCATCTAGTGTTCCTGATAATGGTGGCGTCTATTTTGTTCCGGCTCTTACCGGATTAGGAGCTCCCTATTGGGATGCCTATGCTCGAGGTTCAATTATGGGATTGACCAGAGGCAGTACTCAAGCTCATATTGCCAGAGCGACCCTAGAAGGTATTGCATATCAAGTTTATGATATTGTTAAAGCGATGGAAGCAGATGCAAACGCAAAAGGAACAGAGCTAAGAGTAGATGGTGGCGCATCTTCAAATAATTTGATGCTTCAATTTCAAGCAGATATATTTAATTTTCATGTTATCAGACCAAAATTATTAGAAACTACAGCATTAGGAGCTGCTTATCTGGCTGGTCTTGCCGTGGGATTCTGGAAAAGTTTAGATGACCTAAAAGATCAATGGTCCATAGATAAAGTATTCAATCCTTCAATGGATCAGGCAAACGCGAAAAGCCTTTTAAAAAATTGGCATAAAGCGGTTTCAAGAGCAAAAAACTGGATAGAAGAATAATCTTAATTAATAATTAATGTCACCATTTATAGCCGAATTATTAGGAACTTTTTTACTTATTCTATTAGGTAACGGTGTTGTTGCTAATGTAGTTTTAAAACAGACCAAGGCGAGTAAAGCTGGTTGGATAGAGATCACTACCGGATGGGCATTAGCAGTTTATGTAGGTGTTTTAGTGGCAGCTCCATATTCGGGAGCACACATAAATCCAGCTGTTACATTCTCTTTGGCAATTGGTGGATTATTTGAATGGTCTAATGTGTTGCCTTATATATCTGCTCAATTATTAGGAGCAATGTTAGGTTCATTTGTTGTGTGGCTGACTCATAAGGACCACTATGATTTAACTGAAGATGTAGAAGGCATAAAAGCATCTTTTTGTACAGCTCCGGCAATTCGCAATTTTCCCGTAAACTTTTTAAATGAAGTTGTAGGAACTTTTGTGTTATTATTTGCAGTATTTTATATTGCTGGTCCGGAAATAGAATTAGAATCGGAAACAGTTGTCAATTTTGGTCTTGGATCATTAGGAGCAATTCCAGTAGCTTTTGTTGTATGGGTAATAGGATTATCCTTAGGTGGCACAACAGGCTATGCAATAAATCCAGCCAGAGATTTAGGACCTCGAATTGTCTATACTTTATTACCCATTAAAAATAAGC
>JABDOZ010000120.1 GCA_013043005.1 Flavobacteriaceae bacterium
GCTTATAAAAGGACATCCACCAAGACTCATCATAACATTTTTGTCCTGTAGCAAAGGTGAAAATGCAAATTGTGTCTTTTTTATTGGAAACCAATTCGTTTAGAAGTTTTTGTCCTTCTTTAATTTCAGTCTTACTTAGTTTAATATCTAAACCAGGAATACCATTATCATTTATGTCATAGCCAAGTGCAGTCATACAATGCCTGAAGTTGTAAACCGGGTTTTTAGCGATATGAAGAAAATCTTTAATATTTTTAAATTGATCATCATTTTCATCACCAAACAATTTGAATGTAGATTTTGAGAATTTAGTTGCTAACCTTCCTGAAGACGATGTGCTAGTAACATTTATTACAAGATCATAGCGCTTCTTTCTGATCAAAAACCATGTTCGAACATATTTTAACAGCTGTTTGAATGGCTTTTTTGGTAATTCAATAAATGTTTCAATATTGGTGTAATTTTTAAATACTACTGGTCCTAGTCCACCTTTAATAAATAAATCAATTTTACAATTGGGAAAATTTGCTGCTACATCTTGAATAATTGGAGCTATTAATACTAAATTTCCCAACCGGTGATTTGGTCTGCAAAGCAATATTTTTTTTAAATCAGGTAACTCAGTCGCATTAAAAACTTTATTTTTATGAGTGCCACTGAGACCTTTTGTTATTCTTTGAGTAAATTTTCGCCTGTATTTATTGACTGCTTTTAATTTAATCATGAACTATTTTGTTCTGTATGAATCGCATTTTAAATTTTTAATTCTTTGTAACAATGTAGGATGAGAGTAGTGTAAAAAAACATAAGCTTTATGGGGTGTTAGATTACTTAAACTGTTTTTAGTCAGTTTTTTTAATCCATTTATCAAGGGTTCTGCCTTGAAAGTTGACTTTGCATAATTATCGGCTTGATACTCGAATTTTCTTGAGAAATAATTCATAACCAATCCTGTAATTTCGCTTATTGGGCTGTACAGCAGTCCAAAAGCTATCAATCCGACATGAAAACTTGGTATTGCCACACCCAATGCTTCAGATAAAACAGGTATTGAAATAAAAATGGATAGAATAAATAATGTAAGACCGGTCAGAAGTATGGAACTTATTAAATTAAAAATTATATGTTTCTTTTTGTAATGTCCAACTTCATGAGCAAGGACAGATACGATTTCTTCTTCATCCAGATCATTAATTAGAGTATCAAAAAGAGTAACACGTTTTTCCCTTCCAAATCCAGAAAAATAGGCATTGGCTTTTGTACTTCTTTTGGATCCATCGATTACAAATATCTTATTTAAACTAAATCCTACTGATTCGGCATATTCTGATATTTTTTTTCTCAATGAACCTTCCTCTAATGGTGTTTGTTTATTAAAAATAGGAACTATAAGTCTCGCATAGAACATATTGATAAAAATTGTAAAAACAGTAACTAAAGCCCAGGCATATAGCCAAAAATTCTTTCCGGTCAATTGGTAAAACCAAATTATTAAAGCTAAAATCCCACCTCCCAGAATAGCCATCATAAGCCAGCTTTTGACCTTATCCAAAATAAAAGTTTTTCTTGTTGTTTTATTAAACCCGAACTTTTCTTCTATAACAAAGGTTTTATAATATGAGAATGGTAAACCAATGATATCACTTCCTATCATAATAATTCCAAAGAAAATTAATGCGATAATAATAGGATTGCTGCTGTATCCTCTGGCCAATTGATCAACAATCTCAAAGCCGTCAAGAAAGAAAAACAGAAGCATAATGACTAAAGAAAATGTAGAGGTAATAAAACCAAACTTATAATTTGTTGCCTTATAGCTTTGCGACTTCTTGTACTCCTTATTGTCATAAACATCCGAAAGTTCTTCCGGAAGGTCATCATTATAATGTTGTGCATTCAAGTAGTTGATAATTTTATCTGCGATAAACTTAAGAACTAAAATTCCAATTATTATACAGAAAAGTGCTGTCGAACTCATACCTCTAATTAAAGTCTCTTTGTCGTTTGGCCTCAAAAATAAGAATTCCAGCCGCAACGGAAACATTTAATGAATCTATTTCTCCTTGCATAGGAATCATAATATTTTTAGTCGAGTTTTCCAGCCATTCAAAACTAAGACCAGTTGCTTCCGTTCCTAAAACTATTGCTGTTGCATTTAGGTAATTTTGCTCATGATATTTTGAAGATTGATCTAACGCTGCACAAAATATTTTGACATTATTATTTTTTAGGAATTGAATGATTTCTCTTGTTGTACCAATTGCAATATTATTAGTAAATAAACACCCAACACTTGAACGAATAATATTGGGGTTATACATATCAGTTAGTGGATTTGCAACTATCACAGCATCTAAATTTGCAGCATCTGCAGTTCTTAAAAGTGCGCCGATATTCCCAGGTTTCTCTGGTGCTTCTGCTACCAAAATCAATGCAATAGAATCTATTTGTTTTAAATTTTTTAATGATAGATCTTTTGACTTTGAAACAGCAATTAATCCCTGGGTTGTCTCTCTGTAGGCAATACGCTGGTAAACTTCTGAACTCACTTCAATCACTTCAGCTACTGGAATATTTAAATCGTGAATCTTTCTAATTGAAATCAATTCAGGATTAAAAATTATTGATTCAATTTCATATCCACCTTTTATCGCCAGTCGAATCTCGCGATATCCTTCAACCAGAAATAATCCCAATCGTTTTCTTGATCTTGATTTTTCTTTTAATGTTATCCATTGTTTTACCAAGGGATTTTGCAAACTCGAAATGTGCTTATTCATGCTATATTTTATCCTCAAAATAGTGAACCATCAGGTCCACAACATAGTTGTAACTTTCTATACCTCCTTCTTGATCATTGGCCTCCAGATAGGCATTATAGGTCGTTTTAAAAATAGGTTCAGTAGGATTTTTATATTGGTCCCAAAAATCACGTACTTCTTTATAATTTTTTCTGACACCCTTATTAATTGATTCTACAAGAATTTTAAATAATTCCGGGTCTCTGTTATAAACTTCATTGACACAATGTCTTAATGCAAAGGCATATCCCGAATATACAAAATGAATATCTTCATTATGAATAGCAGCCAGACAACCCATAAAATTTGCTTCATTTTCCGCAGCATAACCTAATTGATGAGCAATTTCGTGGCAAGTTGTAGTCGGGAATTTATAAACTGGAATTAAAGCATCCACTTGCGCTTCATTGGTCAGTGGATTTAAATATCCACTAAAACCCATATACGTCAGAGGTAGACTAAATAATGATTTTTTGATACTTACAGGTTTATACTTTAAATGTGGATAGGTTTTTTCCAGAGTATTGTAACCTTCTGGTGCTATTTTTAGAATATCTTCTTTGGTAAAAGGCATAACCACTTTAACTGAATCATTATTCGTGATTTTCAGATGAATGGCATTCGTTTTAACTATTAATCTTTTGGTTACATCTATTAATTGTTCAGTGGTATATTCTTTAGCTAATCCTAAGGATTCATTTAATGGAATTCTGTAATAATTCATTCCCCAAAAAACATGAAATGAAAAATAAATAACAGCAATAAAACTGAATACTTCTGCCAACCATCCTCTTTTGTCTTTGGTAAATCGTTTTCTGTTTATAATTAACCATCGTATCATATAGATTATCGCTAGGGCATAGAAAATATCACCAAAAGAAAAAGGCAACCACCCGAATACATATCTAAGTATTTTAGAGGTATATTGATAAAGCCCATTTGTATAGTAAGTCTCAATTAATTCATGATTGCTTCCAACTAACTTAATAAGTAAAAATTGAGGGATAATAGAAAAAGCAATTAAAGTTTTTTTGTCCTTAAACATTGTTCAAATGTAATTAAAAAAACGATTTCTATTTGTACCTTTGAAAGGACTTTAAATCATATAAAATGAATCCTGAAATACTACAATTAAAACCACAAGGTTTGTGGAAAAATTTTGCAAAATTAAATGCGGTCCCAAGAGCTTCTAAAAAGGAAGAACGCGTTATAGCTTTTATGAAAGAATTTGGAAAGAACCTTGGCTTGGAAACTATAGAAGATGAAGTAGGTAATGTAATAATAAAAAAACCTGCAACCTCTGGAATGGAGGAGAGAAAAACAATTGTGATGCAATCACATTTGGATATGGTGCATCAAAAAAATTCTGATACGGATTTTGATTTTGATACACAAGGTATCGACATGTACATTGAAGGTGATTGGGTAAAAGCAAGAGGAACAACTCTTGGCGCAGACAATGGTTTGGGAGTGGCTACCATTATGTCAGTTTTAGAAAGTGATGAAATAGCTCATCCCGCAATTGAAGCTCTATTTACCATTGACGAAGAAACTGGAATGACTGGAGCACAAGGACTAAAAGGAGGGGTTTTGGATGGTGAAATATTATTGAATCTTGATACAGAGGAAGACAATGAACTTGGTGTGGGTTGTGCAGGAGGTGTAGACGTAACTGCTGAGAGAACCTATGATGAAGTTAATACCGTATCAAATAAAAAAGGGTATAGCATTAAGATAAAAGGTTTGAATGGTGGTCATTCTGGTATGCAAATTCATGAAGGACTTGGAAATTCCAATAAACTATTAGTAAGAATGCTTTTTGAAGGATATAAGAATTTTGGACTTCAAATTTCTGAAATTGATGGAGGTGGTTTACGAAATGCCATACCAAGAGAAAGCAAAGCAATTGTGGCAGTCGATCAGAAAAAAGTACAGGATTTTGAAAATAACTTCAAAATGCTTTCAGCTGATATTAAGAAGGAATACAAAACCATGGAACCAGATTTGGTATTTGAACTTATTGAAGCGGAAACTCCTAAAAAAGTAATGAGCGTAGAAGCTCAAAAAGAAGTTGTTAACGCCCTTTATTCTGCTTGGAATGGTGTATTTAGAATGAGTCCTGATATTCCAGATCTGGTAGAAACATCTAATAATCTGGCACGGGTAATTGTAAAAGATGGCGAAGTGAAGATTTCTTGTTTGACACGCAGTTCTTTAGAAAGTTCAAAAATGGATTTGGCGAATACTCTAAAATCAAGTTTTAAACTAGCTGGCTGCAATGTGGAATTTTCAGGAAGCTATCCAGGTTGGAAGCCAAATATGGACTCTGATATTTTAAAAGTAATGGAACAATTATACATTGATTTAAATGGTGAAAAACCTCATGTTGCAGCGTGTCATGCAGGTTTGGAATGTGGAATTTTAGGAACTAATTATCCGGAAATGGATATGATTAGTTTTGGTCCTACAATTCGTGGCGCACATTCACCGGATGAAAGAGCAAACATTTCTTCAGCACAGAAGTTTTATAACTATGTACTTGAGATTTTAAAGAATATACCTAAAAAGTAAGTATAGAAAAAGCAGCTCTTTGAGCTGCTTTTTCTTGTGTTATAAGTTTATTAATT
This sequence comes from Flavobacteriaceae bacterium, assembly GCA_013043005.1. Lineage (GTDB taxonomy): Bacteria > Bacteroidota > Bacteroidia > Flavobacteriales > Flavobacteriaceae > Site-B1. The sequence continues at coordinate 5,429 of JABDOZ010000120.1, forward strand.
GCTTTCCGGCTTGACTATCTCAACCATCTCAATAATAAAAGTTATATCAGATTTAGCAGGAATTGGTCCATTTGCTTTTTCACCATACGCCAGGTGATACGGTAGATAGAAGAAGGCTTTATCACCAACCTTTAATTGACCTACAGCTTCTTTAAAACCTGCGATCATTCTGGCATCAGGGCTTATTTGCATAGGCATTGGATCGTACATTTTCCGTTGTACTTTCATTTTGTTAAGCATGCCATGTCTTTCTTCAACTTCTTGAATATTACTGTCAAATAACCTACCATCTGTAAAGTATCCTTCATAATTTACTTTTACTTTTGCTCCAGATTTAGGTTTTTCACCACTACCGTTTGTAATGTAATATGATTTGAGTCCAGATGGCGAAGCTTTTGCTTTGCTAAGATATTTGTCTAACAGAGGTTTAATTTCTTTAGCCGCTTCTGCATTTTTAGCTTCTCTTATTTTTATTTCCTCTTCTGCTTTTAAGCGTCTTTCTTCTTTAAGTTTATCTTGCTTTTCCTTAATCTTAGGTAATTCTTCATTGAATACTTTCGGTGCATCAAATGCTTTAGCCTTTGAGCCTATTCTAATTATATTTAACTCTTGAATTACTACATCTTCAATTGGTTTGTTGCTTGGCTTACTGGTTTCCACATTTGAAATTGAGTCTTGTACTTCAATTCCATTTACCAGTTCTCCAAAAACTGTATGCCTATTGTCAAGTCCAGGTGTTGGAACTTCCGTGATGAAAAACTGGCTTCCATTAGTAGCAGGCCCTGAATTTGCCATCGATAATATTCCCGCTTTGTCATGCAGCAAATCTGGATGGAATTCATCTTCAAACTTAAATCCTGGTCCACCAGAACCTGTACCTGTTGGATCACCACCTTGAATCATGAATTTGTCCATAACCCGGTGGAATATTATTCCGTTGTAATATTTTTTACCTTTTAAAGAGTCTGCAATTAAAGGGTGGTTACCTTCAGCTAGGGACACAAAATTGGCAACTGTAACCGGAGTTTTTTCATATGCTAATTTTGCAACCATTACTCCTTTATTGGTTACAAATTCTGCGTATAAACCGTCTTCAAGATCTGGGTACTGAGAATTACAAGAAGTTGCGCTCATTAAAAGAGCAAGTAAGAAAACTGTAATTGGAACTTTTAAAATTTTCATATTAATTAGATTCATTTTTTGTTATTGAATTTACTGTAACTTCACAAATTATTGGAACATTAGTTCCTATTTTATCGTTATCACCATAATAACCAAAGGCCTTTTGAGAAGGAAATAAAAATGTCATGGTCTCTCCTTGTTTCATTAATTTGAGTCCTTCTCTTAAACCCGAGAATAATTTCTCTTGATCCATAGCATAATTTCTGGTCTTGAGTTGCTCTTTAGAATAAATTATATTGCCATTTAATCCTTTAATATCAAAATCAAAATTGATAACATCTCCAAATTTGGCGGTTAAAGTATCCATACTTTTTTCAGAATTATAGGTATACCAAAAACCATTAGAGGAAGCAATAAATTCTTTATCCATACGCTGAGTCATGTAATTTTCAAACAATTGTTTTTGTTTTTCATGAAGCGCTTTATTTCTCTCAGCCGAAGCATCCAAAAAAGTGCCTGATTTTACAGAAACAGGCTTGCGTGCTTCCGGTGATTTACATGAGGTGAGTGCCAGAAATAATAGAATTAAAGTTGCTAATTTGTTCATTTATTGAGGTCTTTTTTATAGTCAGGCAAGATACTAATAAATTTCTCAACTGTTTGTTGCAAAGATAAATTACTTCTTCCTCCTGCAGCATTGGTATGTCCACCTCCACTGAAATGTGTACGAGCAAATTCATTGACTGAAAAATCTCCATTAGACCGAAACGAAATCTTGACTACGCCTTCATGTTTATGTTCAATAAATATGGCAGCAAAAACAACATTTTTAAGCGATAAACCATAGTTAACCACGCCTTCTGTATCTCCTTTTCTGAATTTAAATTTATTTAGTTCTTTTTGAGATAAAGTAATGTATGCTGTTTTTAATTCTGGAATAACCTTTAAATTATTCAGGGCTTTCCCTAATAGTTGTAGTCTATTGAAGCTATTGGTATCATATACATTTCTGTGAATTTCAGAATTATCCACACCCTTTTCAATTAAATTGGCAACAACTTTATGAGTAGTACTTGTAGTAGAGGAGAACCGGAAAGAACCTGTATCTGTCATTATCCCAGTGTATAAACAGGTTCCAATATGTTTATCAATCAGTTGGACTTTTCCAAGCATATGTATAAAATGATAAACCATTTGGCAGGTTGAACTAATCGACACATCAGAATACATATAGGCTGCATAATCAGAAGGTTGCTGATGATGGTCGATCATAATTTTGGTAGCTTTTGACTGCTTTAAGCAGGATTCCATTTCTCCAGCTCTTTCAAGAGAATTAAAATCTAAGGTAAAAATCAGGTCTGCTTCTTCAATAGATACCTCAGCTAAACTTTTATTATTCTCGTAATTTTTAATAATGTCCTGACCAGGCATCCATTTTAAGAAATCCGGGTAGTCATTTGGCATTATTACGCTAACATCATGATTTAATTTTATCAAAAAATGGTATAGTCCCAGGCTGGATCCTATGGCATCCCCATCAGGATTCTTATGAGAAACGATTACAATTTTTTTGGGAAGTGAAAGCAGCAGTTTAACTTTATCGATATCCTTTTTATCCATAGATCGCGAATATACAATTTAATACAATAATCTTTTAAATATCATGTGATCCTTTTAAACTCAGAAATTATTCATATTATTATATTATGTATTGGTAGACAAGTGGAAATGTGTGATTTTAAAAAAAGAAATCTTACAAGAATAATATCATTTGCCAATCGGTTTAAATATATTACATTTGACCGAAATTAAAAAGAACACATGGTAACAAATAGAACATTTACAATGCTTAAACCAGATGCGGTTGAAAAAGGACATATTGGTGCTATTTTAGATAAAATAACCGGGTCAGGATTTAGAATCGTAGCAATGAAATTAACACAGATGACAAAATCTGATGCTGAAAAGTTTTATGCTATACATAATGAAAGGCCTTTTTTTAATGATCTTGTGACTTACATGACTCGAGGGCCAATAGTTGCGGCTATTTTAGAAAAGGAAAATGCAGTTGATGATTTTAGAACCTTAATAGGAGCTACTAATCCTGTAGAAGCGGCAGATGGAACTATTCGTAAATTATTCGCAGAATCCATTAGTGAAAACGCTGTTCACGGCAGTGATAGTGATGAGAATGCAGAAATTGAAGGTAGTTTTCATTTTTCTGGTAGAGAAATGTTTTAAAAAACACTAAAAAAAAAGCAACCAAATTGGTTGCTTTTTTTCTAAAAAGTTTAAGCGAATATATTAGATAACTTTTACGTTTACTGCGTTTAATCCTTTTCTACCTTCTGTTAGATCGAATTCAACTTCATCGCCTTCGCGAATTTCATCGATTAGACCTGAAAAGTGCACAAAGTGCTCTTTGTTTGAACCTTCTTCTGTAATGAATCCAAATCCTTTGGCATCATTGAAGAACTTTACTGTTCCTTTACTCATTGTTTTAAAATTTAATTTTATTAATAAGCTGCAAAAGTAATACCAATTAATTTATAAAACACAATATTTTTAATTTTTATTTTTTTCTCTAATAATAATATGCAATTATTGAACTCAAAATAACCAAAATATCTTCAATTTTTTTAGTAGAGCACCAGGATTAACTCATATAATAATCCTTTTAAAAGTTGAGTATTTGAATCAATTTAATTTTATTATTTTAGCATGAAAAAAATCTATGAAACACAGTTTACTTCTTATTTCTGCATTTCTATTCTTAGTAAAAGGTTTTTCACAAAATGTTGATAAAGCAATTTATGAATTTCAGGACAATACAAAGGCTAAAATCACCATAAACGAAAATTCTGGAATTGTAGAGTTTGTAAAATTTCCATTAAACAACTCTCTAAGGTTAAGTGGTAATACATTACTAGAAAAAACCATTAATTATCTTCAAAATTATAAAAGCATTTATGATATAAAAGATGTGGAAAATTCATTCAATTATGATGAAATTGTAGAGGACAACTATGGTTTAAAGCACGTTACAGCAAATCAAATTCATAATGGAGTTCCAGTTTATGATGGTAAATTAAAATTTCATTTTGATAAGCAAAATAACCTAACTGCGGTAAATGGGAATTTCATTCCAAATATAAAATTAAGTACTGTTCCTACAGTAAGTCAATCGGATGCAAATACTATAGCTATTCAAGAAATTAATATCCAAAGTTTAAATAAATCAGGTCAACAGTTATATGTAAATAAAAGTGAACTCTATATTTTTCAAAAAGGACTAGTGCAAGGACATTTTGGAGGTAGATATTTAGTCTATGAAGTAGAAGTTAGAAATGATTTAGATGTAAGAGAATATGTATTCGTGAACGCACATAACGGATTGATCGTTGAGCAATTTACCGGTATTGCACATGCTTTGGACCGGGTAGTTTACGAAAACAATACCTCAAATGTAGTTTGGCAGGAGGGAGATGCATTTCCTGGTTTTTTGAGTATTTGGCAACAAAATGAAGTAGTTGCTTCAGAACATGTTTATAATTTCTTTCTAAATGCCTTCGGATATGTTTCTTATGATGGTGCAGATGCTCAAATGCGAACCATTAACAATAATCCTAATATAAGCTGCCCAAATGCAAATTGGAATGGTGTAACAGCAAATTATTGCAATGGGACTGCATCGGATGATGTCATTGCACATGAATGGGGCCATGCCTATACAGAGTATACCAATAATCTTATCTATCAATGGCAGTCAGGAGCTATTAATGAATCTTACTCTGATATCTGGGGAGAAACTATTGATTTGTTAAACGAATATGAAGATTCTGACGATGACCAATCAATCAGAACTCCTGGATGTAACAGTTCGGACCGATGGAGAATGGGTGAAGATGCTTCCGCTTTTGGTGGTGCAATCAGAGACATGTGGAATCCCATATGTCAAGGTGACCCAGGCAAGGTTAGTGATGTAGCACAGTATAGTTGTGGTACTTTTGATAACGGTGGAGTACATATAAATTCTGGGATACCTAATCATGCTTACGCTTTATTAGTTGATGGTGGAACATATAATGGTCAAACCATAAATGCTATTGGTTTCACAAAAGCTGCACATGTTTTTTGGAGAGCTCAGAGTCAATATTTGACTTCTACTAGTGATTTTAAAGTTTTAGCAGATGCTTTAGAGGCTTCTGCTGCTGACTTGATAGGATTGCGTCTAGAGCGTTTATCCACAGGTGCGCCTCTAGGTCCGTTGAACAGAAGTTTTACTGCTGCGGATGCTAATGAAATATCTAAAGCTATTCTAGCAGTAGAACTTAGAATCAATCCTGATTCTTGTGGCTATCAACCCATATTGAGTTCTGTTGAAGATCCCTGCGAAGCCTCAACAAGTAATCCAATATTTTTTGAAGATTGGGAATCTGGAATCCGCAATTGGACTGTTGAACAGATACCAGTTAATTCCAGTACTTGGGAGTCTAGAGATTGGGTTATTTCTAATACTTTACCAGTTGGAAGACAAGGAAATGCTATTTTTGCAACTGATCCAATCAATGGGAATTGCACAACCGATTTGGAAAATGGAACTATTAGATTAACAAGTCCAGTTATAAATATTCCAGATTATCCTGATGGCACATTTGATATGTTATTTGAGCATTATGTTGCAACTGAACCTGATTGGGATGGTGGTAACATTAAGTATAGAATTGATGAAGGTACATGGCAATTATTGCCTGCTTCAGCTTTTGTAGAAAATCCTTATAATGGAATTATTAATGACGTTAATGCAGGAAATGATAACCCTCTTCAAGGGCAGGAAGCATTTACAGGAACTGATGGAGGATCAAATATTAGTACTTGGGGAACAAGTATTATTAATTTATCATCACTAGGTCTAATGCCAAATTCTAATATTCAATTTAGATTTGAAATGGGTACAGATGGATGCAATGGTAACGACGGGTGGTATATTGATAACATAACAATATATAATTGTACAGAGACTCTATCAATTGCTGAATATCATCAATTAGAAAGTATTGTTAAGGTTTTTCCAAACCCAACTAGCGGAATTTTTTCTTTACAAAAAACAAATAGAGTAAATCTTATAAATGCTGATATTCATGATATTAATGGTAGATTAATGAAATCCATTGAATTGTCAGATATGGGTACAACCAAGCTAATTGATTTAAGGGAAGTTTCATCTGGTATATATTTTATGAGAATTAGAACTACTAATTCACAAGCTGTTATTAAATTACTGGTAGATTAATAATTTAAACTTAAAATAGTTGAAAAATCTCATTATAAAATAGATGAACTCTTATGAAATATATAAATGAGCAGGTATTAAATTTGATATAAACCTTGCGAGTAGTAACCTAGTTAAAATTATTTAGCGAAGAACTAATTTCTTTACGATCTCTTTTCCCAAAGTCTCATTTATCATGTTAATTATCTTTTCCTTTCCATAACTTAATTCTTCCCGAAGTACAGAAGAACTTAATTGAACATATAGTGTATTTCTTTCGAGCTTAATGGCAGTGGTATAGTTGTTAATTCCATTTCCCATCAGGCTAGCCCAGGCATCTGCCACATTTATTTTATCTAAACCAGACTGTAGACGATTGGTTTCAACAAATTCTTGAATTACTTCTGAGATTTTCAAATGTTCGTTATGACGTTTGGCCATTCATTCTAAATTTACCGGAAAATATCGCTTGTATAAATATACATTTTTATTTGCATTGATCACTTTTAAGTTTGTACTATCAGCATGCAATATAGTTTCTTTCCAAGTTGCAAAAGGTGTTGTGTAATAAACGTTTAAACTGTCATTTTCAACAACTATTTTAAAAGTCTCGACATCTTTAGACGTTGTGAATTTCCCGCTTAAATTTGGTTTTAATTTTTTTCTGAAACCAGTCAAACTATCATTAATGCCAATAAAATCTATGGTTTCATTGTAAGTGTAAGAGCGCTTTTGACCATCTGGAAACACCACGCTTTCTATTTCCCAATAACCGGCTATATAGTCAATATTTACTTCCAAATTTTTCGAACAACTTAAAATAGTCGACATCAATAAAATAATTGTCAGACGTTTCATAACTCAAATATTTTGTAC
>JABDOZ010000122.1 GCA_013043005.1 Flavobacteriaceae bacterium
ATAATGTGCTTGCCAGAATTGATCTTCTTTATCCTCTAATGCATTGTAAGCATCAGCACCAAATTCCGTAAACATAAGTGGTATATCCAGCTTATCTTTAACTACTTGAAAGAAATCTCCAAAAGATTCACCTCTATAAGTATTTGCTCCATACACATCAATATCTTTACATTCTTCTGCAATAATGTCAATAAATAAGACATCACCATTACAAATGGCAACTGGATGGTTGGGGTCCATTTCTTTCATTTTTATTGCAACTTCGTTCATAAGTTTATACATTGGTCTACCTCGATTTTCACCAACTGCATTAATTTGTGCTTCGCCTTCAGGAAAATCTTCTGTTTCTGCTCCTGCCCAGAACAATCCATAATTATTTTCATTACCCATCATGTACATCAAAATCCCAGGTACATCTTTATAATCTTTGACCAATTTGATCATATCAGATACTAGTTGTTCTTGTGTTTTTTCATCTGAGTAAATTGTAACAGGAGTCCAAACACCATCTAAAGTGAGTCCATATCGTCCAAATGAGTGATTTAAAAGTGTATAAATACCATATTTTTCGTAAATATATTTTACCCATTTAGGAGGCACGCCAACATACTGCCTTACAACATTGACGTTCATGTTCTGCAAAAGACTCATTTCAATATCCAGTCCTGCCTTAATGATATCATCAGGTTTTTCGTAAAAATTGGCATTGGTGACATCAGTCCCTATAGGAACATAATCCCAGTTTATACCATTAATCATAAAATCTTTTCCGTCAACGACGAGTTTTGTCCCATCTGCGTTCTTCACGATTTCAACCTTATTTGATTGAGCAAAAACGGAAATTGTAACAAAGAATAGAATTATTCCTAAAATGTTATTTCTCATATTATTTGATTTAGTTTGTCCTTTATTGATTTTTTGATAATTAAAAAACGATTAAAGATAGGATGAGATAAGTAGAAATCATAAAATAACACCTATACAAATACTATACATCCAAACACTTTAACTATTCTAAATATTTATTTTTGATTATGTCATAAGTCATCTTTTTGTTTCTTTCTATATCAACCATTCCCCAATATTCTTCGTTGGGAGAGCCGTCATAAGGGACACCACTACTATTTGGTGCCCAACCTCCCGGATCCTGAGTATCATTGTTGCCAGCTTTCCACCATCCATCTGTAAAAGAGAACATGGCCACACCAGAACAAATATCCGTTGCATCAAAGACCGCATTTAAAATATTCTTATTGGCATCAGCCTGTGCTTTTTCATTATATCCTTTTTCATAGTTGTCTCATGCTATGGTCATATAACTGTCTCCTCCAGCTTCCGACAAATACATAGGTTTTGAACTAACCTTACTCCATTGAGAAAATATGGTCGACGGATCATCCCAGCGATACACATTCATTCCCCATACATCAATATTTTTTCCCAGAGCTAAAGCTAAAGAATCCGGTAATTCGCCATGAGCAGTAGTAATGGGATGGCTGGAGTCGTTATCATGAATAAGTTTAGCAGCATTATTCATGGCCTTGTACCAGTTCTTTATATCACCATCAAACCATTCAGGATGGTAATTATACTCATTACCGAGTTCCCACATTAATATGGCTTCATGATCCTTATATTTGTTTATATAGTCAATAAAAGAACCTGAAAGGATATCGAATTTGCCTCCCTGATTGTATCCAAATCCGAGAACAACTTTTATACCTGCAGCTTCTATTTCATCAAGAACAGCTTTATCATCAATAGGTGCATAAACTCTAATTGTATTAACTCCTGCTTCAGTCATTAATTTTAAATCTTCAGTTAGGTTACTGAAGTCTCTTTTATCACTTCCTTTTGGAACAGGGTGATAGCAAATTCCTTTAATAAAATAAGAAGAATCATTAACCAAAATTTGCCTTTCTGAAGTGGTTACCTTACTTAATTCATCTTTCTCCTTGCAGCCATAAAAGGCTATTGCAAAAATAAATATATACAGTATCGTTTTCATTTATCTTATTAATTTGAACATTTTATTCAGCTTCAACTAATTCTGCTGTAGGAGGCACCAAAACAGTTTCCATCATTGCATCTTTGTCACCATTGAAAGTTTTGGTTATTGTATTTCCGTTTCTGGTTAATCCTTCAAAGGTTCCACTATCCACTAAATCCCAGATGGCATATTTAGCTTTACCGTCTACTTTAAACAGGCCAAAGTGCTTTTCTGAATTCCCAGAATTCTCTCCGCCTTTCCAGGGCTCATCAAAACCTTCAAAGTAAAAACAAGACATACCTGCTTCATTAGTCCAATCTCTCATGTGCTTGTAATACAATGCTTCTTTGTATTCATCGCAGGCTTTTGCTCCAGTAGGGCCATATTGTCCACTAGAAAAACTTGCCCAACCTGTTTCACCAATGTGAATAGGCTTATTAACGCCAAGACTTTCCATGTATTTTTTAACATTCTCGTATTGTACAATGGCATATTTTTTAGCTCTTAACATAGATGCATCAATTTTTTCTAAATCTGTCATGTCTTCTTTAGTAAAAGGTTCCTCCCAAAATTCTGGCTGGTAATGTGTATCATGCATAGGGTAGGTGTGCATCGAAATAAAATCTACTGCTTTTATTAAATTGTTTAGATCTTCGACATGGTACTCTTCACCACCGCCTCCCCAGGATGCAAAGTTATCAGAACTTGTGATCCATAAATCTTCGGGTAATTTTCCTTCTTTTTTCAATGCTTGTAAATGGTTTACCCATTTTAAGATCACACCAGGCTGAACAAAATAGGTTGTTGCCCATTTTACCATGGCTTCATTTCCCACAGCGATTACTTTCACAATATCTGGATATTGGTTTGCAAGTGCTACAGCTCTAGCTATCTCGGCAGGATTTTCTTCATTCTCCTGGTCATGATCTGGAGGACCATCTCCTGAATCAAATGAATTTTTACAATCGACCCATGCTCCTAACATGACGTACATTTCAAAATTTGGATCTTCTTTTTTCATGTCGCTAATGACTTTTACCAGATTAGCTGCTTGTGGTTTAAGAAGTTTATAGGTACGAATGAATTTTATGCCCATTGCAGACAAAATTTTCATATCCTCTTTAAGCTCGTCTAATGTAGGTTCGATGTTATGATCTGCATGTCTGTAGCCTCCATAAGACATTGCTAAATATTCTGGATTACCTAAAATGTCTTTAGCTGAAACTTCCTTAATTGTAACTTCATCTTGGACATTGTTCTTTTTGCCTTTATTACAAGACTCTATAAAACTGATTAAAAGAATCAGTGTACAAATTCTAATGATTGATAAATAATTTTTCATAGTTAATGTATTATATTATTCTCTTATGCTAGTGGAGGAACCAGGGCCTCCAATAATAAATCTTCTTTGTTTCCATTAAATGTTTTAGATATAGGCTTCCCATCTCTTGTTAAGTTATTAAAAACACCTTTATCAACTAAATCCCATAAGGCGAATTTTGCCTCCCCATTGAGGGTTATTAGTCCGAAATGGTTTTCAGAACCACCTTCGTTAGCTGCATCTTTCCAAGGTTCATCAAACGCTTCGAAATAAAAACAAGAAACGTGTTCTTTCTTACTCCAGTCTCTAATAAGTTTATAATATTTTCCAGACTTTAACTCATCTGCGGCTTTAGATCCATCGGCTCCATAAGGTCCATTAGAATGTGTTGCCCAACCCGTTTCTCCTATATGAATAGGCTTATTTAACCCTAAGCTCTTAACAAAATTCGAAACGACTTGATATTGATTTGTTGCAAATTCAAGTGCGCGTTGCATTCCTGCTTCAATTTTTTTCGTATTAGAAAAATTCGATTCACTGTCAGGTACTAGCCAAAAGTGAGGATTATAATGAGAGTTATGCATAGGATATGTATGCATAGATATATAGTCCACAGCCTTTATAAGTTCAATTAAATCCTCTGTGCGATATATTGGATCACCACCACCCCATGATGAAAAATCATCTGAGCTTGTAATCCATAGATCTTTAGGAAGCCCTCCATTCTTTTTTAATTCTTGCAAATGGTTAACCCATTTAAGAATAACATTAGGACGCACAAAGTAACTCGTTGCCCAATGCACCATGGCTTCGTTTCCAACTGCTACGATCTTAACAATATCTGGGTAAGCTTTTGTCAATTCCACTGCTCGCTCAATCTCTGCAGCATTATATTCGCTTTCAACTTCATGGTCAGGCTCCTGGTCTGTCCATGCGTTATGGCAATCAATCCATGCACCCAACATGACATACATTTCGAAAGAAGGGTCTTCTTTTTTTAATTCACGAATAGCTCTTAGAATATTGGATGCATGTGGTAATTTCACATTATATGTTCTTAAAACTTTAATATGCATTGCATGAAGAATTTTCAAGTCTTCTTTTATCTCATCTATAGTTGGCTGTATGTCTCGTGTAGGTTTTCGGTAACCTCCATAAGAAATTGCCAAATAGTCCGGATTACCTAAAATGTCTTTTGCCTTCAATTCTGTCTTTATTTTAATTCTTTTGAGTTAACATTTGCTATTATTTGAATAACCTCCCCTGATCTTTCAAATATTTTAGTACTTGATTTAGCATCTAAAGTCAAACCATTGAAATGCTCTATTTTATTATCCTTATAAATTACTTTTAAACTGTTTTCGCCTGCTATTTTGTAGACAATTGGAATTTGGCAATAGGTAAAAGCCAGCGACTGCTCTGGTAATTCTATTTGATTAGTTTTTGAATCTACATCTATATAATTAAAAACTTGATCAGTTTCTAGAAACTCATCTTTTCTTAACATACTTGGTTGAAAGAACAGTTTACCTTCATTAACAAATACTCCTAATTCTCCATATCTGCTGATAATATCTTCTTTAACTTGACCTGTCATTCCTGGTTGTTGTGCTCCTTTTGTAGCTGGTGTATGAGAATAAGGATCTGTAGGGAAGGCACCATATAATTCTGGTGATTTATGTACACCAATACCTTCATTTATCTCGTAATAATGTTCTAATAATTTTCCAATTTCAACATCTGAAGCATTAATATTAATTGCAGCGAAACAGGTTTCGAATACGGCCAATTGCAGTTTAGAAACCATGTGCCAGTAAATGGAACCTAGGCCTTCATAACCAAAGAAGGTTCCAGATCTTCCTGTAAATGCTTTATGATTAAAAATGTCTTCAAATATTTGAAGAACAGAAGCTTTTTCCTCTTCAGCTAATGCTTCATACTTTGTACCAACCAAATTGTCTAATGCTATTTTTAGATCTCCTGCATTTCTAAAGTTTCCGTTAAAGTGATAGTCATTATTAATATCTTTTTCAATAATATTTAAATCGCCATGTGCAAGTAATATTTTAAGCAATTTGGACTTGTTCACTTTGTCTTTAGGAATTCTGTTCTTTTCAGCAAAAAGTGGTAAATCTTTGTTTGGGTAAAGAATATAACTGTATTGATCTGGTCTAAATAAAGCACTGGCTTTTAAAGCGTCCAAAACATTTATTGATTCTTGAGCAGACAAATATCCTGAACTTAACACTGCAACCTGACCTTCTAACATTTCGTCTAAATAAGAGATAGACACTTTGCTATCACTTTTAACAGTCATAATGTTATAGGCATGATAGAGATTATCTGATCTTCTATTGGCTTCTATAGAATGTTCCAAATAGGATTTAGAAATATCTAAAAAGTTCAATAAATCTGATTTTGAAATAGTCTCTTTATCACTTGAGAATCCGTTATCGTAAATCTCTGTTCTAAAATCACTACCAGCATTTCCAAGCCCATCTAAAACAGTTTTTCTGTCTTTATCTGAAACTTTACCAGAAAGTATATGTTGATTTACTTTAAGGGTTTCTAATACTTTATTGAAGAATTGAGCTAATTCTGTGGAAACTTCATTGTCTTCTACTGATGAGTTATCAACTACACCTTCAAAGAAATTTAAGAAACGTCTTAAATAATACAACGTTACCATAGATACACCATTTCCAACTAATGCATTGTTCGCGTCATTCCATTCCGGTCTTTGCGTATTCATCCAAATACCACCTTCTGGAATAAAATTGGACATTTTTGCCAAAACGGTTGCTAATAATTTTTCAATTAGATTTACTTTGTAGATAAAAAAGGTCTTGTCTCTTAAAAGTGCGCCATCTGCTCCTAATTCTATTCGTTTTTGAGCGATTTTGTCTTCAGACTCTTGGTCAAACTCGATAGTATCTTTAGGATTTAATAAAGTGTCTGCATAGCTTTTAATTCTATAAGGTACATTGGCATAGACAAAGTAGTCTTGCTTAAAATAAGTAGCAAGTTTCCCCGGATAATGGTCTTCTATAAATTCCAAAAACTTTAATAAATAAATAATCTGATGATCTCCCCAATAACCAATATAAGACCATGGATCATCTGGTTCGATTGTTTCCCAATCAAACCCATCTTTTGTCACTCTGTATGGGTTATAACCGTCAAAAGTTGTGGCATTGAGGAATTTATGAATCATACTCTCGATAAATTCCGGATACGAATGCGCAAGCGCTTCCCAGTTCTGAAAGATGTCTCGCCAGTTTCCTTCGTAATCTAATATTTTAGAACCGTCTATCTCGTTTGTTGTATTAATAGAAAACCTATTCCAAGGCCTGCTTGGGTCTCCATGTCTTCTACTAAATTTAAGTGGCATATACTCAATGGCAAGTCGTTTAAAGTTCTTGTCACTATCTTCTTTCGCCAACTTTTTTAAATAACTATGCGTAAATACTTCTGGTAGATTCTCTAGCAATTCTTCTTTCTTTTTGAAGACTTTTTTATTCGCAGTTTCCAGATATTTTACAAAATCCCACTTTTCTATTTGATAATTATTATCAAAAATACCTCCTCGCATAATATTGAAAAGTGTATTAGAAAAATGTCTAGTATCTCTTAAGTTATCTTTGGTAAGTTGTAATCCGTCTGAAGCAGCTGTTAAGGAAATTAAATTTTGAGTCCCTAATTCTATGTCTTCCAGAACTTTTTGTCCAATATTATGTTCTGAAGTTATTTCTTTAGAAATTTCTGCAATTGCCGAATGGTCTAAATTAACATTGGCTATTATTAACCACGATTTTAGTTCTTGAGCATCTAGCTCAATGTCTTTGTTAATGAAGTAAGCCCCCTTTTCTGCTTTTACATCTACTTCTTCTTCTAACTTCTCTCCCTTTCGAAACTTATCCAGCTGTAGTGAAGACAATAAATGCTTTGATTTATCAAGACCTAAAGACCACACAATATTTGCTTTTAAAGCTTCGCTAGGTTCCGCTTTGTCTACAATAATTGCACTTAAAGCATAAATGCCAAGTCCTGACTTTTTAATAAGTTCACTTCGTTTATATGCATCTACTAAATTGCTTTGCTTAACCTGTAAATCGCTACCAACTCCATAAGGGATAAGATTTTGAATGCCATCTAAAACAGACACTTTAATTTTACTATCTGTGTTGTTTGTAAGTTTTGATTTTTTAACGAACCCATAGATGTCACTGGAATTCCATTGATAAGTGAAAGTAAGTCCCAGGTCATGATTTATCTCTTCAAAAAGGACTTTATTGCCGTATACATTTTTGTAGAGGTTTCTGGTTTTTTTGTATTTATCGGCGTAACGTTCAGAAAACGGTTCCCATAAATGTGTACCATTATCATTGTGCACTTGAAACAAAGATTTGCTTCCAGTTATTTCCGATGATTCTGTAATTTTATCGTCAGTATAATATGGGAATATTGAATATTCTGCATTTTTTCTTCCTGCAGTTAATCCACCATTACTCGATATGAACATCCAATGGTTTGAATCGCTTACGATACTCATAAAGAATGGCCTTAACTTATCGCTGTCAGATATTTTATAATAATTTTCGTTATCTAACTGTATGTGTTGTATTTCTGATTTCATTTCGTATATAATCTGGTTTATAATTAAAATCTGGCATCCAATATTATGCTATGCCCTGATTAATGATTCTTCTAATTCTTCTAATGTTTTTCCTTTAGTTTCAATGACATATTTATAGACAAACAATATGGCTATGAACGACAATAAGGCATAAATAGCAAAAGTTACTGTTGGTCCTAAATTCGATAATTCCCATGGAAATACTTGCGTAACGGAAAAGCTAACCAAAGAATTGAAAAATCCTACTACAGAAATTGCAATTCCTTTAATTTTACTTGGGAAGATCTCCGAGATCAATGTCCACATGACCGGACCAAGTGATATTGCAAAGGATGCTACGTATAACAAAATTGCTATCAGAACCAATGTGGCGTTTATTTGAATGAAATTGGTAATTTCATTTCGTTTGAATTTTAAAAATTGTTCCTCATTAAGTTTGGTTTGGACTTCTGTAAAAAGTACTGATTGCCCATCAAATGATTTTCCTCTTAAGTCAGCCAAAGCCGTCTTAATTTCAGGATCACTAATTTTATTCAGGGTGTTTTCATTAAAGTCGTAGCTGGCATTATTAAATGCAAACGTAGCCATTAACAGGGCAATTGTCATAAATGAGGTGCCAATAAGTAAGAGTGGTTTTCTCCCTAATCTATCTATCAACCAGATTGCTACCAATGTAAAGACCAAGTTTGTAAGTCCAACAACTATAGCCTGCAAAAAAGAAGAATCAGTGCTTCCACCAGCTTGTT
>JABDOZ010000123.1 GCA_013043005.1 Flavobacteriaceae bacterium
TTTCGTCTATATACGAAGGTCTGCCTATGGCATTGCTTGAATACGGTAATTCATCTTTAGGCGTTATTACAACAGATGTAGGCAAATGTGGTGAAATCGTAAAAAATAGGGGCATAGTCTTACAAGATGTCAAAGCATATGATCTTAAAAATGCTATATTGCAATTGATTGAAAACGAGAAGGTTCTTTTTAATTATTCGGAGAGCCTTAAAAAATATATTGATGAAAATTATAGTGCGGAATCGGTCATGAGCAAGATCGATACAATTTATAAATCTATTTAAGGTTAAATGGAATTAGACATTAATGATTGATGGGAAAGCTTAATTTTAGTTATTTTCAATTAGTAATTATACACATTCTCTTAGGAATCATCATTTTCTTGTTTGAGCCCTTATCTAAGTACTATTTCCTTGGAGTTGCAGCTTATTTCTTTATTAGGATTATACAAGCCTCAAAAGAAGAAAAACCACTTTTAGTACTTATAATTTGTTCCTTCATTATTGGATGTGAAGTTTTTCTTAGAATGACAGGGGGTAACCTACTTTATGAAATATCCAAGTATTCTGTAATCTCATTTTTATTACTTGGAATTTTTTACACTGGTATTTCAAGAAAATCCATTTCTTATATCATATATGCCTTGTTGTTAATTCCTGGAATTATTTTTGCTGCGACTAATCTTGACTACAATTTAGTGTTCAGGAAAATTATAGCATTCAACTTAAGTGGCCCTGTTTGTCTTGCCCTAGCAGCAATATTTTGTTATAACCTTAAAGTGTCTGTGCAGGATATGAATAAGATTACTCAGGCTATTATTTTACCCATAATATCCAATACAATTTACCTTTTTCTTTATAATCCGAACATTAAGGATGTTTTGAGTGGAACTCAATCCAATTTTGAAGCATCAGGAGGATTCGGCCCAAATCAGGTTGCTACAATTCTTGGATTAGGAATGTTCATCTTAGTCATAAGATTTTTTGTTTACTCAAGGAATATATTTTATCAAATACTCAATCTAAGTCTATTAGCATTAGTGTCTTATCGTGCTATTATTACTTTCAGCAGGGGAGGTGTTCTTACAGCTTTAATTATAATTATGACCTTCTTGTTCTTCTATTTTATCTCTTCAAATAGCAAAAGAAGACTGCGGATTCTAAAGTCTGTTTTTATCGTTATGCTTCTAGCAATTGGAGTTTGGATTTTTTCTTCAATACAAACATTGGGATTCATAGACAAGAGATATGCTAATCAGGATGCTGCTGGACGGTCAAAGGAGGATATTACTACCGGAAGAGTGAATTTAGTGAGCTATGAGTTTGAAGAATTCTTTAACAATCCATTCTTGGGAGTTGGGGTGGGCAGGATTAAACAAGTCAGGTACGAGAAAAGTGGAATTAAAGCTGCATCTCATAATGAAATGAGTCGTCTTTTGTCTGAACATGGTATGTTTGGGGTGGTTGCATTATTTATCTTATTGTTTTCACCACTGTTATTTAGATTAAGAAACAATAGGAATTATTTGTTCTACTCTTTCTATTTATTTTGGTTTTTGACCATTAATCATTCCTCAATGAGGATAGCGGCACCTGCATTTATTTATGGGTTGTGTCTTTTAATTATTATAGATGAAAAAAATAGTTTACTTAGGCAACAAGTTATCCAAAAAGGGTAAGACAGAAACCTCTATTGAAAGCTTGAGTGACTTCCTTATTCAGGATGGATTCGATGTTGTTACAGCTTCAGATAAACGCAATATGTTCGTAAGACTGTTTCATATGTGTTATGTCTTGATTGCAAATTCAAGAACTGCAGATTATGTGCTCATTGATACGTATAGTACTCTGAATTTTTATTATGCATATATAATTAGTTTGCTTTGTAGGATAGTCAATTTAAAGTACATTCCAATTTTACGTGGAGGAAATTTACCATTGAGATTAATTAATAACCCAAACATGAGCAGGGCAATCTTCAATAATGCATATACCAATGTTTCACCATCTGATTATCTTAAATCAGTTTTTGGTGAACAAGGTTATTCCAATGTGATTTGCATTCCTAATTCCATTGATATCATTAATTACGATTTTTATGAAAGAAAAATCAAAATCCCAAAAATTCTTTGGGTTAGGTCATTTTCAGAAATCTATAATCCTGAAATGGCCATTGAAGTAGTTAAAGAACTCAAAGCAAACCAATTGGATTATGAGCTGTGCATGGTTGGGCCAGAAGTAGACGGATCAATGAGCAAAGCCAAGAAATTGGCCAAAGAACTTGGAATCAAGGTAACGTTTACAGGAAAATTGCCTAAGGAGGATTGGATTGAATTATCTAAGAACTATAATATATTCATTAACACTACCAATTTTGATAATATGCCACTTAGTGTTTTGGAGGCAATGGCTCTAGGTCTTCCCGTAGTTTCGACGAATGTAGGAGGGATACCGTTTCTAATGCAGGACAATATGGATGGCTACTTGGTAGGAAAAAATGATGTGTCGGGAATGGCGAATAAAATAATGCA
>JABDOZ010000127.1 GCA_013043005.1 Flavobacteriaceae bacterium
ATAATGCCTCCTTATCCGATGATCCAATCAATAGAAATAGTTTAACTTCAGTGATTCATAAAAATTGGAGTTCTATTAATAAAACAAATGATGAAAAATTATTAAAATTAAAATCAAAAAAATTAATAATCTATCCATATTCTTTATCAAGTAATTTACTGAAAGAAGTTTTATTGAGAATGGGATTTAGGTTTGTACTTACTAATGAAATTCGAAAAGCAAGCTTAATTATTGGTTTCAAAAAACACTTAAAACAAAATTTTAAATTAACTAATTTAGCGAGACAAAAAAATATTCCAATCTATTCGATAAATCAGGTAAGTTTTTATCAACTAAGCAAACTGATCCAGTTTCTTTATTCATAAAGTTTGCCTAGATTATTTTATGTTATACTATATTAGTGTAGAAACTGATTTTAAATATTATCGATTCGATAAAAAGATATTCATTATGGAAGATAATCTTATCCGATTACAAAATATTGTTGGTAGACAACTAGGAATTGATCCAAGTGAAATAAAACCGGAAGCAGATTTTAGTAAACAATTGGGAGCTGATTCTTTAGATGTTGTTGAGTTAGTTATGTTAATTGAAGACGAGTTTGATATAGAGATTGAAGATGAGGTCGCAAACCAAATTACTACTGTTCGTGGGGCATTAAATTATATTGAAGAACGTGAAACTGGGGGTTCGAATTTTGGGTGAAGTTTAGTTTTGGGGGGCTTTTGAACATATTTTGAGAAACCAAAAATAACTATTTTTTGGTTTCAAAAGCGGTTGGAGACCTTGTCGAATTCCGAACAATGGAGTAGGATAAAGGTGAGACTCATCCAAAAAAGGAGTCAATTCGGGATATAGCTCAGCTTGGTAGAGCACCTGCTTTGGGAGCAGGGTGTCGTAGGTTCAAATCCTACTATCCCGATTCGTGAAATTTTAGCGGAAATGGAATGGAACAAAAGTTAGCCAAGAACTCTTGATTCCATTTGATTTCTTTTTTATACTTTGGAATTAGAACTAGAAATTGTTGACTGATTCTAATTTCTTATTAACTTGATATTCGCTCAAAATTACTAATGAGTTTAGACGAAAAATTTATTCCCATTCGAAATGGTTTTTATGAAATTGTAGGTAATTGTTTCAAGAAACTAGCGGAACTCTTTGGCTATCCAGAGAATCCTGGAATGCCTACGATCTCGGATCTTCCAACTGACTTGTATTCGCGATCAAAATTTCTTGAGAGTCTTCCACGTCATCAAACATTTTGGCCGCCAGTTCAAAGACCTGAAACATGGTTTGAGGTGATTTTTGGTCCAGCGCCAAAAGTTGATGCAGTCCCGCGATATATTTATGAAAGTCAAGAAGAAGGATTTTATAATTTTTATATCGAAAATTATCAAAATATTTATTTTTTACCCGATTGGTTCTCAGAATTTCTTCAGGTAAGACTCCATATTTGTTTGGATCTAACTGTTTTAGAAACAATCCGTGAAGTTCTCTTTGTAGGTCTTATGGTTTATTCTCAAATTGTCATTCTTCGAATTGCTCTCTCATGGTTTATCTATATAAATCCATATACTTTTCCTTGGTGTTATTTGGCAGCTGCTGTCGATTGGACAGAAGAGGTTCTCCAAGGTATTGTTCCAGCCGTATTAGGTGTCAATCTTACTGGCAGTGTCTTTTTAGGAATTCTTGGAGTCATAGCTGATAGTTTAAATCATCTGGTATTTACTATGCCCTTTCTACCTGTGAAGGGGAAGAAACACAATTATTAATCAATGAACAAATGAGTGATGTCCTCGTTTTTCATTATTTACCAATTTTATGGTATCGTCATCCGGTACCAAATGAAATAAGAGAATTTTGGTATAAAGAAAGACCTGATATTTTAAATTACATGCAGAAAGCCTACAAAGATTTAGATATTCAATTTTTACCTGATAGTCTTGTGAAAGAACTGACTCAACAAAGATTCCCAACGAATTTGTCTTCACATTTGACTTCTTTACTAGTTCCAGAAAGTTCGATCAATCATTCTCTACCAATCGACTTCGTATCGGCGAATCTTTTCCTTCAAACGGAGAACCTTTTAACGACGCTAAATTTTTGGAATGAAAACTTTCAGACTTTCTTTCTAAGATCGACTGACAAGTTCTTCTAATATCACTTCACCTCAAACTTCCTGACTTCTTTTGAGGTGAAGTGAGAGCCAGTTGCGTACATTCGATTGATTTGAGAGAGAACTTGGATTTGGTTTCAAATCCAAAAAACTTTTCCAAGTGGAATTCCGTTGGATGGCTCAGAAAAACTCTTTGGAATGAAAGTCTCTCTGGAACCTTTCGAGAGTCTTGAATTCTTATCGATTTCGGATTCCAGAAGGTGAAATTGAATTTGCCAGGGTAATTCCACAAAATATTTTTTAAAGTTAAATTAATTCCAAAGAAGATAACTATTTTTTATTTGTTTGACTTAGTAATCTATCATTCAACTTTAGAGAAATGCTTTGACAAAGAAGTTCCCAAAAATTTCAGGAAATTTTAAGAGAGTTTGATCCTGGCTCAGGATGAACGCTGGCGGTATGCTTTACACATGCAAGTCGGACGGGAGTTTTGAACTCCAGTGGCGGACGGGTGAGTAACACGTAAGAATTTGCCTTTAGGAGGGGGATAAC
>JABDOZ010000129.1 GCA_013043005.1 Flavobacteriaceae bacterium
ATGAGTATTATCAAATCAACGGCCGACTGCACTACGCCCTGGGTGGGTTTTTTGAAGGCCTGCATTTTGACCTACTGTATATCTACAAGGAAAATCTGAACAATTCGGATCCCCAGAACATATTTAACACGAGTAATTTCCATCAGATTAGCTTTGTTACTAATTACCTGTTCTGACAGCCTATTGAAATTACGGTCTGAGAGTTTGTCGTGATATTTAATCATTGCATCTTTGAAATTTAACAATTTGTTAAACGCTGTAAAGAAGATAAACAAGGGTAGATTATATCTAATAAGCTTATTTTTAATTCTAAAAAAGGCTATGAAACAAATATCAGTATTATCCCTTCTCCTGTTTATTATCAATATCAGCTGGGCTCAGGAAAACGCATTAAAGATTACCAATTCAGATTCCGGCAAGGAAATTATCATTAAGGAAAACAAAAGGATTAAAATTAAGACCACCGAAGGGAAAAAGATCTCAGGTCGTTTTACTATGAACGACGACAAAAGTATTTTTCTCAAGGGAGAACAAATTGTTTTACAGGATATTGAGGAAATAAAAAGGAATCCCCTTTTGCTCTCCATTTTTAGTAGTGGTTTTTTTATCTATGTGGGAGCAATAACAGCAGGATTTGGAGTTATCATCGGTGCTCTAATCGATTCCACGGCATTCTGGCTGACCATCCCCGGAGCAGCAATGATTTATACCGGAATAAAATCTCCTAATTTTCTCAGGAAGTTTAAAAGAGATAAGAACTGGACATTCGAATGGATTGCTGTCCCCCCGACATCCTGATTTTATTATTCAACCAAGGCACAAAAAAACCTCTGATTTCTCAGAGGCTTTAAAACTGCCCAGGCGGAGTCCCGATAGTTATCGGGGCCACCGCAAATGAAAATTGAAAATAAAAAAGCCTCTCTGAAAAGAGAAGCTTTTTTTCTGTACAGGCGGAGAGACTCCCCTCGACTTCGCTCGGGATAAACTTCTCGCTCCCCGCCAATATAAGATCTCCATTTACTAAAAAACCCCTGAAAGATCAGGGGTTTTCAATTGTACAGGCGGAGAGACTCGAACTCTCACACCTTTCGGCACTAGATCATAAGTCTGGTATATATTGCACCAATAAAACATAAATCATCTCATTTTCAATGATTTATGTTAACAATCATTTTATTTAAAGTCATTTAATATCAGTTGATTTCAATATTTGTTGTACCTATGTTGTACCCAGATTACCTAATAAATTAGTAACTTTATGACGGTTTTCATACCAAATGTTGTACCTGATTTGACTTTCGGACTCAAAACAGGTTTACAATGTCAACAAGTGCAAAAATTATTCTTCGTAAAAAGCCTAATTCGAAAGGCCTATATCCGCTTGCTATTAGGATAACTAAAGACCGTCGTTCAACATATAAACACATAGGTCATTACGTTGAACTAGAAGATTGGGACACAAAAAATCTTAGGGTAAAGAAATCACATCCAAATGCAGAAAGTCTGAACAATCTTTTGACCTCTAAACTTTCAGAAGCCAGAAAAGGTTTAATTGTTTTACAGACCAATAATAAGGATGTGACCGCACGTCAAATTAAAAAGGAAATTTACAAACCAACTACCAAGCTGACTTTTTTTGATTTTGCAGATGAACATCTAGAAGCTCTAGAAGCAGAAAATAAAATCAATCGACATTCTACGGATTCAGCTTGGCTCAGTTATATTGAGAAATATTGCAAAGCCCGACACCTTACTTTTCAAGAAATTGATGAGCGTTTCTTAAAAAAGTTCAAAATCTATCTAAAAGGGACTTGCTCGCTTACCGAAACTACTGCTATGAATGTTATGGTTTTAATTCGATTACTTTTTAATCGGGCAATCAAGGATAAAGTAGTAAGCAAAGAAATATACCCATTTGGGACTGGTAAATTTAAAATCAAGTTTCCTGAAACTACCAAAACGGGACTTACAGGAAAAGAAATACAAGCCCTTGAAAATGTTTCCGAACTTTCGGATATGGAAAAACATTCCCTAAATGTTTGGCTGTTTAGCTTCTATTTTGCCGGAATGCGTGTTTCGGATGTTCTATTTACAAGGT
>JABDOZ010000135.1 GCA_013043005.1 Flavobacteriaceae bacterium
TTGTCCATAATTAACACTTAAAAATAAATTTTTTGAATATGAAAAATCTTAGCAGATTATTATTAGTTACTTTACTAGTGTTCGGTTTAAGTAACGTTAATGCACAAAACGAGAACAATCCTTGGCAAATAAGTTTTGGTGTAAATGCCGTTGATATTTATCCGGTTGGTGAAGATGCTCCTCAAGGAGGTTATTTTGATGAGTTTTTTAATGCAGGAGACCACTACAACATATTGCCTTCATTATCAACTGTAACCGTATCCAAATACTTAAATGACAATTTTTCTTTGGCAGTAGGAGGTTCTATCAATAAGATAGACAAGATAGGCGATGCTTCTGCTGATGATTTATCTTATTATGCTGTAGATGGAGCAGTTAAGTATTCTTTTGCAGATGCTATTAACTCTAAAAAGCTTGAGCCTGTACTTGGTATAGGTGGTGGCTATACATGGGTTGATGACATAGGTGCTGGGACGCTAAATGGATCGCTAGGATTAAATTTCTGGTTCACTGAAAGTATCGCTTTAGGTGTTCAAACTACATACAAGCATTCCTTCGAAGATTACTTGCCAAAACATTTCCAACACTCTGTTGGATTAGCTGTTAATTTTGGTGGCACAGATACAGATGGTGACGGAATCTATGATAATAATGATGCTTGTCCTGAAGAATTTGGTTTAGAAGCTTTCAACGGATGTCCTGATACAGATGGTGATGGTATAGAAGATAGTAAAGATGATTGTCCAAACGAAGCTGGGAAAGCTGAATTCAATGGTTGCCCTGACACAGATGGTGATGGCGTTATTGATAAAAGCGATGATTGTCCTTCAGTAGCTGGTTTAAAAGCGTTAGCTGGTTGTCCAGATGCAGATGGTGATGGAGTAACTGACGCAAAAGATAAATGTCCTAACGAATCTGGTCCAGCAGCAAACGATGGTTGTCCTTGGGCAGATACTGACAAAGATGGTGTTTTAGACAAAGATGATAAGTGTCCTAACGAAGCTGGTACAGTTGCAAATAATGGTTGCCCTGAGGTAGCTCCTACTCCAGCTGTAATGAAAACGTTAAACGACTATGCTAAAACAATCTTGTTTGATACTGGTAAATCTTCTATCAAAACTCAATCTGAAGCAGTTTTACAAAACATCACAGCGATATTAAAAGAATATCCAAGATCTAAATTCTCTATAGATGGTCATACTGATAGTGTTGGTAGCAAAGCGCTTAACCAAAGGTTATCAGAATCCAGAGCAAGTGCTGTAATGACATATTTAATCGAGAACGGAATTGATTCAAGTAGATTAACTACTACTGGATATGGTGAAGATAGACCAATAGATACTAATGCAACAAGAGCTGGTAGAAAAAATAACAGACGTGTTGAAGTTGTACTTGTTAAGTAATTAAACACCAATAAAATATTAAAAATAAAAAACGCTTCGGAATTCCGAAGCGTTTTTTATTTTTATTAAATGGTAAGTTTTATTCATGATGTTCTGTTAGATTTAAATTCGGGAGATGAAAAATTCTCAGAAATAACATTTATACTACCTAACAAAAGATCGGGAGTATTTTTAAAAACTGAATTAGGCAACCTGCTAGATGAAACTGCTTTTGCCCCTGCAATAATTAGTATTGAAGAATTTGTAGAGCACTTATCTGAGTTAAAAAATATTTCAAATACTGAATTGCTGTTCGAGTTCTACTCTGTTTATTCAAAATTAACAAAAAAAGAGCTTCTAGAACCTTTCGATTCTTTCTCAAAATGGGCTCAAATTCTAATTCAGGACTTCAACGAAATAGATCGTTATCTAATCCCACAAGAAAAAATATTTGATTATTTAAGCGCCATAAAGGACGTGGAGCATTGGTCTGTTCAACAGGATCAGACAGAGCTCGTAAAAAACTATTTATCGCTTTGGAAAAACCTTCATCTGTATTATGATGAGTTTTCAAATAATTTAAAACAAAAGAAAGCTGGATATCAGGGATTGATTTATAGAGAAGCTGTAAATAATATTCAAAGCTATATCCAAAGTAATGAAAAAAAATCTCATGTTTTTGTCGGATTCAACGCTTTAAATACCGCAGAGGAGATGATCATTCAAGAACTGCTCGAAAACGGTTTAGCCAAGATCTACTGGGACATAGATGATCATTTTCTAAGCAAGAAAAATCATGACGCCGCATTGTTTGCCAGGCAGTACAAAAACAATTGGAACTATTTTAATCACAATTCCTATAATTGGATTATCTCTAACTATACCAAAGAAAAAAATATTCAAGTTATAGGAATTCCTAAAAATGTTGGTCAAGCAAAGTATATTGGCAGTTTGCTTGAAAAATTACACAAAAAAAACACCCAATTAAATAATACTGCAATCGTTCTAGGTGATGAAAAATTATTAATTCCCGTAATTAATTCTTTGCCGGAAAAATTAGATGCAATAAACATTACTATGGGCTTGCCTTTAAAGTCTATTCCTTTAGCCTCCTTATTTGAAAATTTGTTTCACTTACACAAAAACAAAACAAATTTAGCTGTTCACTATCAAGACATTGTAAATGTTTTATCACATTCATTTGCAAGGCCTCTATTTATTAAGGGAAAAACAGATTACGCAAATCTTATTATTGAAGATATCCAGAAACATAATTTAATTTATGTATCACCAGAGCGTTTAAAACAAACTGCCGTTAATCAATCAGAAGCAATTGATTTGCTTTTTGGCAATTGGTATGACAATCCAACCGTTTCAATTCAAAACTGCCAGCAATTAATTCAAAAGGTTAAAGACTATTATAATGAAAACAAGAAAGACCACATATTAGCGTTGGAATATTTGTATCGGTTTAATGAAGTTTTTAATCAAATAAAATTCTTTCTGGAAAAATACAATTGTATAGCCAACATCAAAACTTTATTTGGGTTGTTCAAAGAGTTATTAAATAATGAAAGTCTGGATTTTAGAGGCGAACCATTGCAAGGATTGCAGCTAATGGGAATGTTGGAATCTCGTGTGCTAGATTTTGAGACTGTTATAATTTCATCAGTAAACGAAGGAATATTGCCTGCTGGGAAAAGCAATAATTCTTTTATTCCGTTTGATGTCAAAATAGAAAACAACCTACCTACTTATAAAGAAAAGGATGCAGTTTACTCTTATCATTTTTACAGATTATTACAACGGGCTAAAAACGTATTTATTTTATATAATACGGAACCTGATGCTATCAAAGGAGGTGAAAAAAGTCGATTCATTACTCAGTTAGAAATTGAGGGAATTCACGAATTACATCATATATTGATATCTCCTAAAGTACCTCCAATATCTAATACCCAAATCACAATTAGTAAGTCAGAACTTATTATGAATCGTATAAAGGAAGTGGCAGAAAAAGGTTTCTCTCCTTCCTCTCTTACAAGTTATATTCGTAATCCTTTAGATTTTTATTATCAAAAGATATTAAGGGTCAAACAGTATGAAGATGTGGAAGAAACAGTCGCTTCTAACACACTCGGAACGGTTGTACACAATACACTTGAAGACTTTTATAAACCTTTAATTGGACATTTCTTAACTATTGAAACCCTTAAAGGATTAAAAAAGAAAATCGAGAAAACAGTTACTTTTCATTTTAAAGACATCTATAAAGAAG
>JABDOZ010000136.1 GCA_013043005.1 Flavobacteriaceae bacterium
TTCTCCTATGGCATAAAGCAAATATTTACTGAATTTGTTTTCAGATAGTAGTTGCTGTCGAATACGCCTAAAAAATTTGATCATGGTTTTTTGTTTTAATGTCCTCGCTCCAGCTGGCTCCTCACTACCAAAGGTCTACTAGACCTTTGCTCGGCGTTCGGCCCTCTAAAAAATTTAATCATTGCTTATCGATTTCTGATAATGAAGCACAACGGTCTCGGCTATGAGTAGTTGCGTTGTTTAGCACTAAACTTTGCAAGCCTGCCTGCCGCAGGCAGGTACACACCAAACTGAAAATCCGCGAGGATTTTCAGAAGTAGGCGAGAACAAGCAATTACTTATAGCCATTGTTGGCACTAGTATTTTATTTATCAATATTGTCTATATCATTCATTAATCTTTGTGTACCTAAAACTGATTTAGCTTTTTGATACATCAATGAATTATTGTCATTACCTAAAACGAAGTCCGCAGCTATAAGTCCATATGCAAGTGAACCTTTTGCACCAACTCCAGACATTCCGCCAATAAGCACAAAACTGGAATCAACTTCTTTATAATTGTTTACTGCTTGACTAACATAAGGTATCTCAGATTCTGTTAACGAATAAACACAGGAATAACCTCTATCAAATTCCAAATCATATAATTCTATTGGTAATTCTAATTTGTTTAAATAGTCCAAAGTATTTTTTTTACTCCATAGTATTTCCTGTTTTGTTAATTCCTTTTCCCAAACTCTATCCAAATCCTCAATTTCTGTCCTCAAAAAATGTCCGCCAACTTTCAATAAAGGCCTATTACTTTCATCATATTTTTCAATCATAGAATAGAATATGTCAGAATTTAGATATGCAACAGGATAAGAAGACTTTAGTCTTTTTATTTGTTCACTTGTCAACATGTTGTACTTATCTGATTTTATTTTTAAAAATGAAAGAAATAAACGCTCTGGACTTATCAAATCGCTAAAATATGGCGCTACATCTTTTACCAAAGTACCATTATACGGTCCGGCAGCGGCGACTACCTTTTTGCTCATTATGGTTTTGTTTGTTCCAGTTTTGGTATCTATAATCTTGATTTTATAAACTCCATCCTCTTTTTTTAAACTGGTAACTTTTTGGTTGTAGTCTATCCTATTTCCTGATTTTCTTATTCCTTGATGTAGTTTTTTGATTAATACTTTCGGATTAAGGGTGCCAGTGTACTGTTTATATTCACGAATGACCATTGTAGTATCTGAAATTTTCATTCCAAATTTTTCTTCTGCTTCCTCTTTGTTTGATGCATATTCATATTTATCTAATTGTCCATCAAGCAAATTTTCAACATTATTTAATTGGGATTGAGAATAGATATACGTAACTGGTGAAGTAGTGTAAATGTCTTGCATTGAGTGCAATTCTTGTAATTCTCCTCTATTAAGGAAATCAATCAAATGTTTAGTTTCTTTTACTGAAGTTTGCTGTAGAAATGAGAAAATATCTTCTTTTGGACCTAAACTTCTTGAAATTCTTGCCTCTCCGAAACTAGAGCCAAAAGTGTAAACTGAATCTTGCTGCTCAATTAACAAAACATTTTGTCCATATTTTGTAAGCTCCCACGCTGTCGAACTACCCATCAAGCCTCCACCGATCACAACAACATCTTCCAGCTCTTCTTTACTTGAACAAGATATTAGAGTTAGTGCAATTGATAGTAATACAGCAAAATATTTCATACTTGAAGATTGGTTTTAATATTCTTTTTTGTCTTTTTCAAATACCCTTTTAGGAATATGCATAGTTACAAGCATGTTAGGAATGTCAACTACTTCAGCAATTTTTAAATCTCCCACAAGTGAACATAGCATATAAGCCTCTTCTTTAGATATATCATATGTCTTTGAAATATGCTCTATCATATATCGAGTAGCTTTTTTAGCAGCCTCATTTATAGTTGGTTCAAAGCCAGTTGTTGCATAATAATCTTTGGATTCGTATTCTGGTTCTGCTATTTTTTTATTTTTTAAAACAGTTAATCTAAAACGTATTCTCATATCACATTCTACAGCAGTTCCAACAACTTCTCCAAGTCCTTGAACAGCATGTGCATCTCCAATAGAGAATAATGCTCCTTTTACGAAAACCGGAAAATATACAGTTACGCCCTTAACTAAATTTGGGTCATCCATATTCCCTCCATTAGCTCTTGGCGGAAAAGTTGTCAGCATCTCTTCTGTATTTGGTGCAACACCCATTACTCCTGCGAATGGACTCATGGGTATACTTATGTCATCAGAAAAATGGACAAGATTATTTTCTTTGTCTAGCTTATATGTTTTAAATCCTTTCGCTTCTGTTTCACCAGCTAAAAACCCAAATTCTGGTCCCATACCAGTCCATCCCCAATCACCAGGCTCTAAATCCAGTAACTCAACTGCCAGCACATCACCAACTTCAGCATCTTCCACATATATTGGTCCTGTTAAAGTATGAACTTTATCCATATCCACTTTTTCAAAATCCTCTAATGTGGAATTTATGTTCAATTGTCCTCCAGTTGCTTCTAGCGTAAAGGCTTCAATTATACTTCCATTGGGAACTTTGATTTGATAAGGAATTGAGTTACTGAACTTATTATGTGTTTTATCGGCTGTAATTGTAAAATCAGGTTTAGGAATAGATTCGGGTGTGACTGATTGATTTAATTCAGGCTTTTCATTGCATCCAAAAATTAAAATTATAATTAGGAAATTTAGTACTATTCTCATTGTTTAGTTATATTAATGCCAACGGTTTTGGCTATGGTTTCGTTACGGAAAAATCCGCAGGATTCTTTCCGCCGTGGCAGAAAGGTAGCAAAAAGGCTCGAAATTCTGATTAGGAATTTCAGCCGTAATGAACTATAGCCGTTGTTAGGCTCAGTAATTTATTCTTTAAATTGTTCAAGTAATGCCAAACTACGAACAAGGGATTTCATATTATTGTTATTATTCGTCTCATCCTTCCCTGCA
This sequence comes from Flavobacteriaceae bacterium, assembly GCA_013043005.1. GTDB lineage: Bacteria > Bacteroidota > Bacteroidia > Flavobacteriales > Flavobacteriaceae > Site-B1. The sequence goes on from JABDOZ010000136.1 coordinate 2,999, forward strand.
CTAAAAAATCCAATAATTAATCTTTTTGAAGGGGATATGTAAAGTCCCTGACCTCCAAAGCCTCCTTTGTAGAAGTCACCATCGTCAAAAATCACATCCCAATGATAACTCTGAAAATCTGCGCCTTGTCCTTCATAAACTTCAGTTTTAAATAATGCTCTATCTCCAGTATGAATTTGATTTATATATCGTGTCGTTGCTATTTTTGTACTGGCATCATCTGTAAAAGCCAGTCCATATCTGGCAAGATCTCTCAAACGCATAAGCATTGGACCGTAACTTCCAGCAACACCAGTACTGGATAGTGTTACCCTTGCATCATCTTCAGCTCCGATTTTTGTCCATATATATTCCTGAACCAACTCATGAAAAGGTTTGGAAGTAACTCTTTCAGCAATGGTAGTCAGAATAACAGAATTGGCGGAAGTATAATCGTAGGTTTGCCCAGCGGGTTCAATTTGTCCTGAATTAGCCAATAATTCCATTAAACTTTCTTCAAATCTAGGATTTGGCTCCGTATAAACTGCAGAATGCTGAAGCAATTTATAAAAACAATGGTTTGGGTCAGTAAAGGACCCCTTATCCATCTCTCGGCAGTTGATTCCTGAGGTCATCCTTAACAAATTTTCAATAGTTACATTTGCCAAGGGCTTATCATTAAACTCTGTAAGATACTGCCCAATGGAATCCTGTTCGTTAAGTTTTCCTTCATCTGCCAAGTGTGCGATTATGGTTCCTAAAAATGTTTTACTCACAGAACCTAGAAAATGTCTGTCAGTGTGTTTCATTTCGGGATACCTTTCATAAACCACTTGGCCTTTATGCAGAACAATCACTCCATTAACTTGTTTTTCATCGCAAATTTGGTCAAGTGACGTTTCCTTTTCAAAGAAGGTACTGGTGAGAATCTCTTGACCGAGGGTATTACTGGTATTTTCTGGAAGCTTCGTTGTTTTTGTATTTCCTTTTTCTATCAGAACAGTAGGAATATAGTTTTCCATATGGCTAAATATCTCCGTTATCTGAGGTCCTCTTCCAATAATTGATTCAGGAACCGTAAAGCTTACTTTTTGGTCTTTTAATGTGGGTATTCTCCTTGACTCTATAGCTAATGTTATTTTCTCTTCTAAAGTAAGCTCTTTGGCTTGTTGTTTACATCCAATTAATAGAAGAAAACTGAAAATTATAATTGCATTTATTGATACTTTATTGTTTAACATATTCTATTGTTTTTTTATTGAGCCTAACGGTCTCGTGCCTGCCTGTCGGCAGACAGGTATGATGCCTGCCTGCCGCTTGTTTTCAACGCCAGGTTACACGAAAATTAATTTAATTGAAAGGTAAATAATTTTTGGGTACTTGCCCGAATGGCGAAGCCAGGCGGGAGGATGGAGGCGTGGGCTATACACGTTGTTGGCAGTTTGTTTTTTATATTCTTAAATGCTTTGCCCAAAGGTCAGAAGATTCTTGTCTGGGTCGAGAATAGAAAATTCCCTTTGTCCCCAAGGTTTTAGCTCTAATTTTCCATTAGGGTGAATACTGGTTTTATTATCCAATAATGATTGGTGAAAATCATCAATGTTGTCAGTCCTAATATATACTTGTCCATAATTCTCTTTCGGATCAAGCTCCTTAAATTCAAAGAAGTGAATTTGAACCTGGTCTTTTTCCATCATCAAATAACCATCAAAATCAGTACTTCCAAATTCATTAAAACCCAACTTATTCACGTAAAAATCTCTAGTAACAGTTTTGTCACGCATTGGTAGTTTTGGATTAATGTCAATTAGCATAATTTCACATTATAAGATTCAATCTGGTCAATTTCCTTAAATGACTGCCAACGGTTTCGTGCCTGCCTGTCGGCAGACAGGCCTGCATGCGGTAGGCAGGTATGGCCTGCGCTATGCTAACACGAATCACAGGTAACATAAAAAATTATTTGATTTGAAGATAATGATTTTTTGGGTTCCCGCCTGCCTGCCTGCCGCAGGCACGGCCACCATATTTTCAATTATTGAGGCGGGCAGGTAAGACACAGCGTAGGTTATACACGTTGTTGGGCGTTCGTTGAGTTTTTCTGGCAACTAATTTTTTTAAAAAATTATCAATTTTTATCTTTAATCGAATTTCGCCAATCGATCATCTCCTGATAGGTTTTTTCATTGGTTACAATATCATCCATCACTTGTTCAAACTTTAATTCTCGAATATTAATTAGATATTCCATCATCAGACCCCATACATAGTGCGGGCGGTGTATTTCTGCAGCTCGATTCCACTGAGAGTCATCAAGGTAAATATCAATTCGTTCAGTTATCGAGTATCCTTTGTCTTTAGGTGCGACAAACTGATTTACACCATACTCACAATATCCCTCCGTTTTCCATTCCGGTAAAGACCGTGAAGCAAAATATCCATAGGTGTCGGCTAAATAACCATGCATAAGTTCATGGGTTGCTACATGCACAATGCTTCCTTCACGAGTCAAATATTTAGGTTGCCCTCCAGTTTTCAAACCCAGTTCTTTAATATAATCTTCATTAACATAAGCGCTCCCCAAAAGACTGAAGCCCATTACTCGATTGGCTCTTAAGGTCAGTCTTGAAAAAAAGGAGAATTTTCTCTGTGTAGAACAAAGACAGAGATTATACTTACTATCGGGGTTATAAATCGGGACCGCATTAAGACGTAATAAAACTTCAGACATAATGGAGTCAGTCTCTTGTCCGATAGGCTTGTTACTGTAAACCGTGATTGAATCATAGTGCTTTTCCTCGGAAAAAAATGATCCTGGATTGGACAGAATACTAATGCTAAGCAGGATCAAAAGAATTATTACTCCAACTATCGCTCCTAGCCACTTGAATATTTTCTTGATGATAATCTTAGACATCCGCTTAATTAGTAAGAAAAGTCAATATTATAAATTTTGATTTTCAGTTTGTTTCAATGACGCCCAACGGTCTCGTGCCTGCCTGCCTGCGGTAGGCAGGTATGGCCTGCGCTGTGATGACACTAATCATAGGTAACACGAAATTTTATTAATCTATAAGTTAATGAAATTTTGTGTTTAGTCCACAGCGTGGGCTATACACGTTGTTACGGGTCGTTATTTGTATTATTCAATATCTTATAAATTCCAGTTGAAACATTACGAGGGTTATTGGAAACATTGTTGCTAAAAACAAATATTCGTATGTCTTTTATCGGATTCACAATAAAATGACTTCTAAATCCGACGATGTAACCTGAATGACAAATTGTACCTTCATTCAAACTTATTCCATAACCATACATTTGAGATAAATCATCAGGTCCTAATTCATCATCTTTACTAAAAGGTGTTAGCATCTTTTTTAGAGAGTCATCTTTCAGGATTTTATTTTTAGGTTTAACATAAATATCAGTCCATTTGTAGAAATCGTTTAATGTTGTTACCAAATTTCCGTCAGCTTGTGTAACTGGAAGGCTCATAACATCATCCAAAACGTGTTTTTCTAACTCTTCGCTCCATCTATATCCGACAGCCTCATCGCTTGAGATTGAATAATCGGTTGTATGAATAAATGAAGAATACATTTCTTGAGGTAGAAGTACATTTTCTTTTAAGTAAATAGAAAAAGGTTTTCCTGTTGTATTTTCAATGATTTGTCCTAGTAAGGTAAAACCAATGTTAGAGTATGCGAATTTAGAACCTGAAGGAAAATTTAGTTCTTTGGTCATTGCTTCCTTAATCATTCCGTCAACAGTATTGCCCAAGCAAAACCCTTTTTCCACCTCGTAGTAATCTCTTGTAACTGCATAGTCTTCAATACCACTTGTGTGAGTTAATAGATGATGAATAGTTACATTTTTCCATTTGTCAGAACGATAATGTTCAGGTAGATAAATATTTATAGATTCTTGCAAGTTTAATTTATTTTTTTCCGTCAGTTGCATTATTGCGGTTGCGGTAAACTGTTTGGTAATTGATGCTACGTGAAATTTAGTGTCAATAGTATTTCTAATAGAATCTTGAGCGAGTCCATATCCTTTTGTATGAATTATTTCGTCATTGATAGCAACTAGAACCACTCCTTTGAAATGTTCCTCACTAATCATTCTTTTTATAAAAGACTCAATAACTGGATTGGTTGTCTCCTTTAGAAGATTGCTTTTTTCCGCAACAGTTTTAATTGCCGCTTCATTTTTTTTCTCCTTGCAGGAAAATAGAATAAGCAAAATAAAAATAATGCTGATTGCTTTACTGTTTATCATTGGTTGGTTTTAATGACCTTTAATGGTTTTGTATATGAAAAGTAGCAGATTTTTAAGCACTAACTTTTCGGTTTATAACTGACCTTTACTTTATTAATTATCTATCGTTTAAGCACCAAAACTGCTATTTTTTATATACGTTGTTGTGCTTAGTTTTGCCTATTGTCAATTCGGTTAAGTAAAATATTAAGTTCCTCTCTGTTAAACATACGCCCGTTTTTTATAACTGAGTTGATATTTCTTATGTTCTTAATATTTTTAATAGGATTATCATTTAAAATTAGTAAATCAGCAATCATACCTTGCTCAATATTACCTAGTTCATTATCTAAACCAAAATATTTTGCAGGAGTCCAAGTAGCAGTTTTAATAGCCTCTAATTCACTGAGACCAGCTTCAACAAAAATTGCAAGCTCTTCATGCAGACTAAAACCTGGAGTTAAATACAAAATAGGGGTGTCTGTTCCAGCCATCAAATCAACTTTGGCAATATTCATTTTATTGGTTAGGTTGAGCATCCAGTCTGAATATTCGAAATCTGTAGAGTCAATTTCTTTTTTTACAAATTCAGAGATTTCCTTTTTCCATTTAAGTTTAATAGCTTTAGGTAAATAG
>JABDOZ010000140.1 GCA_013043005.1 Flavobacteriaceae bacterium
TTCATAAATACGTCAAACTTTATTTCCCTATTACAAAGAACATCTGGATTAGGCGTTCGTCCTTTTTCATATTCAAGGAACATATAATCAACAATACGCTCTTTATATTGACTACTTAGATCAACCGTTTGAAATGGAATACCAAGTTTTTCTGCCACGAGCATTGCATCATTGCTATCCTCCAGCCATGGACACTCATCAGATATGGTTACAGAATCATCATGCCAGTTCTTCATAAAAAGACCAATGACTTCGTAGCCTTGATTCTTTAATAGATAGGCAGCAACACTTGAATCCACTCCTCCAGAGAGCCCTACAACTACTCGTTTCATCGTAAAATTTTGTATGCAAAGATAATTGAAATACGCTTATTAAAACACATTTTCGACAGCCATAAAATATTTTGTTTAACATTATTTAAAATAACTTTAACATTTTTATAGGATCTTTTGTTTAATTATATTAGATATTTGTCAAACAAATTTAAAAACAGCAAAAATGAAAACTTTAAAAACAATTAAGAATTTATCACTATTATTAGTAGTGATTTTAGTATCATTCTCATGTAGTAATGATGACGACAACAACAACCAAATGGTTGAACCACCTCAAGAATTGAACATCGTAGAAACAGCGCAAACGTCAGATGAGTTGACTAGTTTAGTAGCAGCCGTAATTGAAGCGGACTTAGTAGATGTATTATCCGGACCTGGACCTTTCACAGTATTGGCTCCAACCAATGACGCTTTTGATGCATTTTTAAGTGCTGGTGGTTGGGCAACTGTAGCTGATGTTCCAGACGCTGCCTTAGAACAAGTATTATTGAATCATGTGATCTCAGGTTCTATTATGTCCTCTGATTTAGTTACAGCTGGATCTGGTTATGCTTCTACAAGTGCAACTGGAGCTGGAGATAACCCTATGAGTATCTATTACGATACGTCATCTGGAGTACGTTTTAACAATGTATCATCTGTTATAGCTGGCGGTGCTGATATCAACGCATCTAATGGTATAGTTCATGTAGTAGACGCGGTTATTGGATTACCAGACATAGTAACTTTTGCAACTGCAAATCCAAATTTCTCAACTTTAGTAACTGCATTGACAACTTTAACTCCTGCGACAGATTTTGTAAGTGTATTACAGGGAGAAGGTCCATTCACAGTACTTGCTCCAGTAAATACTGCTTTTGATGCAATAACTATCCCTACAGATGAGTCAGAATTAACTAATATATTATTGAACCATGTTATAGGATCAGCTCTTTCTTCTACTGATTTAGTAGGACTAGGAAGTGGTTATAGTAACACTTTAGCAGAAGTTCCAAATAACGGTGGAACAAACCTAAGTATATATTTTGACACAAGTGCTGGTGTTTCATTTAATGGAATATCCGACGTAGCAGTTGCTGACGTGGTAGCATCTAATGGTATTATTCATGCAGTTGATGGAGTAATTACTCTACCAACAATCGCAACATTTGCAACTAGCAATCCAGCTTTAGAAACATTAGTGGCAGCTTTAGATTATGCTGATACTGGATCACCAACTGTACCGTACATTGATACTGTTTCTGATGCTACAGCTGGACCATTCACAGTATTTGCACCAACAAATGATGCCTTTGGAGACGTCTTAGCTGAATTAAGTTTAACAGGTTTTGGAGAAGGTGCTGGCGAATTAAATGCAGCAACTACAGATGCAGTTTTACTTTATCACATCGTGAATGCTAATGTACAATCAAGTCAGTTACAAAGTGGAACAGTTACTACCTTAGGTGGAGATATAACTGCTGATGCAACGGCATTTACACTTACAGATCCAAACGACAGAGTTAGTAATATTATAACTTCATTAGTGGATATTCAAGGCGTAAATGGTGTGGTTCATGTAATAGACACAGTGTTATTGCCATAAGTGTGAAATTAAATTAATAGATAAAATTTTAGAGCCTCATTTTTATAAATGAGGCTTTTATTGAAAACATCAACAGTATCAGACAAAATATGTTCTTGAAAATATACTCAAATAAAGGTGGTGATATTACGAAGAATGTAGCAAACGGAGAAACTCTGACTGACACTAATAATAGAGTAAGTAACATTATTGCTGTTGATGTACAGGTGTCTAATGATGTGATTCATGTTATTGACAAAGTAGTATTGCCGCCAATTGAATAAGTGTTAATTCTATATAATTTAGACTAGTAAATTGCGAGAATTTATTGATTAATAGCTAATTGGTCTAAAGGAAAAAGCTCCTTAATATTAAGGAGCTTTTTTTATGTATGGATTTTTACTTTTACGAGTGAAATCCTTTGTTTTCTTTAACTCACCATTTTCGTAATACTTCCAAATACCATGTTTTTTATTATTCTTATAGTTACCTTCAATAATTAAATCACCTTTATTTGAATAGTATTTTGAAAGCCCATCTAAAATATTATTCTTGTATAAAAATTCCTTTATTTTTATTCCTTGCTCATTAAACCAAATAGATTCCCCTTCTAGCTTTCCGTCTATATAGTTGGTTTTTTCTGCAAGATTTCCGTTTTCAAAATACACTAATAACTCACCTTGTTGCAATCCCTTCTTATCATATTCTTCTAGTCGCATAATACTGTCAGAATTCTTATGGTAGTACTTCCAAGAGTCAATATAAATTTTACCCTTCATACGACCTTCACTTATTAATTTACCTTTGGAAGAATAAAATCTAACCTCGGCTATATCATTACTATCATTAAATTTTTTGGTAGCTGAAAGGACGCTTTGTTCATCTAGATATTTATAAAATTTAAATACTCCAATTTCTTTACCATGGTTAAATTGCCCTTCATACCTTAAAGATTTCGTACCCTTGAAATTTTTTTTCCAAATACCATGTCTTAGGCCTTTCGAATCAAACTTATTGACTTCCTGAGACAGGCAATTAAATGATGAAAATAGAACTATAACTGATAGAATTAACTTCATTATATTTATAACGAATTCATATTTATGAAATTGTTAGAAGCAAAAAAGCTGCTATAATAGGCAGCTTTAAGAATTATTTTTTTCTTTTTTGTTGGGCTTGTTTTTGAGCTTCGGCCTGCTCCATCATTTCAGCCATTTTTTGCTGGAAACGATTCTGCTTTTTAGGTTTTGCTTTACTCACCTGTATCTGGGCATGAATTTTCTCTTCATCTAAAATGTAATTTTTAATTACAATCATGATTCCAATACTAATTACATTAGAAATAAAGTAATATAAACTTAAACCAGACGCATAATTATTAAAAAAGAACAGCATCATGATTGGTGAAAAGTAAATCATATACTTCATCATTTTTTGCATGTCTGGCATACCCTCCTGAGTTGGCTGAGACATAGCTGCTTGCTGACCAGTCGTCATCTTCATATAAAAGAAAATTGCAATAGAAGCTAATATTGGAAACAAACTTACATGATCACCATAAAATGGAATATTAAATGGTAATTCAGCGATCGCATCATATGACGACAGATCTTCTGCCCAAAGGAAACTCTTCTGTCTCAAATCGAAGGCAGAAGGGAAAAATTGGAACAAAGCATAAAACACAGGTAATTGAATTAAAGCAGGCAAACAACCACTTAAAGGGCTTGCTCCTGCTTTGTTTTGCAGTGCCATTGTCTCCTGCTGGGCTTTCATTTTGTTGTCCTTATACTTTTCGCGAATCACATCCAATTCCGGTTTAAGAATCTTCAACTTGGCTTGAGATAAGAACTGCTTATACTGTACAAATGACATTAAAAACTTTATCAAAACTGTCATGACAATAATTGCAATACCGTAAGGTAAAAAAGAACTTAAAAATGAAAATAATGGTATAAATAAATAACGATTGATCCAGCCAAAGATTCCCCATCCTAAAGGAATGGCATCTTCCAGATTCTTACCATAATTTTTAAGTACCTTTTGATCTGTAGGTCCAAAAAACAAACTTAAGCCCTCATTTAATTCTCCTGCGTTCAATTCTAAAGGTATTTTAGCAGCAAAAGTTTTTGTAAACAGTGTATCAATTTCCTCATCTTCCATTAAATTTTCGGTTGATAAAAAAGCAGTTTTAAATGATTTATCAGCAACCAATATGGAACTAAAAAAGTGCTGTCTAAATGATAACCATGTGACATCTTTTTCAGTTTCTTCATCATCACCTGCTGGTGATAACTTATCAATTTTTCCACCATCATGTTGATACGTTAATCGAGTGTAGCGATTCTCATATGAGATACTCTTATCGTGTCTGTGACCCGTTAATTTCCAGTCTAAATTTACTTCTTGAGAACTATTAATGACATTACTTAAGCCTTGGGACTGAATAGAGAAATCCATCATATAGTCTCTAGGTTTCAACACATAACGATACTCCAAAAATTTAGTTGGAGATACTTTGAGTTTCATAGAAACAATCGTATTCTCTCCATTTTTAGTCACAGTTGGTTCAAAATAGAGGTCCCTAGTATTTAGAATTCTACTATCTGTTGTACCAAAATTAATATTGAATGCCGTATTATTATCCTTGACTAAATAGATAGGAATTGAATCGTAATCTACAAACTGTTTTAATCTAACCTCCTTTAAGAAACCTCCTTTATTATTGAATTTTAAATCTAATAATTCTGTTTCAACATGGGTTTCACCTTCTTTGGCAGAAGGCAAGGTCGCTGAATAAGCAAACGCTCCAAATTTGTTTTGTATAGCAACATTTTGAGTGGAATCTGATACTATTGTCCCAGAAGTTTCTTCTACTGGATTTACAAAAGCATCTTGTTTTATATCAGTTGCGGCTTTCTTCTCTGCTTCTATCTGCTCTTGTTTCGCTTTTTCCTGAGCTTCAAGCTCTTCAGGAGTTGGCTGGTTCTGCCAAAGCATAAATAACAAAATTGCAAAAATCAGGACAAATCCAATAATTGAATTTATATCTATTTTTCTATCTTCCATATTCTTAATTTAATCCCATATTTATTGGGGAAAGTAGTTTCATGTCAAAAATCCAACCATTTCTACTTTTGTGCCACAGTGACACTATTCTTATTTTTATTATAATTTAATGCAGCCTTAACAAAATCTACAAAAAGAGGATGAGGGTTAGCAACTGTACTTTTATATTCAGGATGGTATTGAACACCAACAAACCAAGGATGCTCAGGAATTTCTATAATCTCTACTAATCCTGTTTTAGGATTTAACCCTGAAGTTAGCATTCCAGCCATTTCAATTTGAGATTTATACTTATTATTAAATTCAAACCTATGTCTGTGTCTCTCTTTTATATTCTTTTTGCCGTATATACTGTGAACAAGGCTGTTTTCTTTTAATTCGCATTCCCATGCACCAAGACGCATAGTACCTCCTTTATTAATTATATGTTTTTGATCCTCCATTAGACTAATAACCGGATTGGCAGTTTCTTCATCCATCTCTGTTGAATTGGCATTGGTAATTCCCAGAATATTTCTGGCAAATTCAATAACTGCCATTTGCATACCCAAACATATTCCCAAAAACGGTACACCATTTTCCCTTACATATCGTATTGCGTCTATTTTACCCTCTATACCTCTTTCCCCAAAACCAGGAGCTACTACAACTCCATCTAAATGAGATAATTTTAACATGGTATTGTTCTGCTTTAAATACTCTGAATGAATTGGTTCCACAATAACTTTTACTTCATTTTCGGCACCAGCATGAATAAATGATTCCAAAATCGATTTATAAGAATCCTGCAACTCAACATACTTTCCAACGAGTCCAATATGTATTTCTGTCTTTGGATTGTTAAACCGATCTAAAAATTTATTCCAGCTTTTTAGATCAGGAGTTGAACTTTTTAAACCTAACTTATTTAAAACTACTTGATCTAATCCTTCATTCAGCATCAAGTTAGGAACATCATAAATAGTAGAGGCATCTATAGATTGAATTACTGCCTCTTCTGTCACGTTACAAAACCGAGCTATTTTTGTTCGTATACTATCGTTTAGTTCATGCTCAGTTCTGCAAACAAGCACATCAGCCTGCACTCCACTTTCCATCAAGGTCTTTACACTATGTTGAGTGGGTTTTGTTTTTAATTCACCTGCTGCTGACAAATACGGTATTAAGGTTAAATGAACAACAATGGCATTATGTTCTCCCAGATCCCATTTCATTTGTCTTACAGCTTCTACATAAGGCAGGGACTCAATATCTCCAACTGTACCTCCTATTTCTGTTATTACAATATCGTAGTCTCCAGAATTACCAAGAATTTGAACACGTTCCTTAATCTCATCAGTAATGTGAGGTATTACTTGAACCGTTTTACCTAAGAATTCCCCTTTTCTCTCTTTTTCAATTACGCTTTGATATATTCTACCTGTAGTTACATTATTTGCCTGACTTGTAGGGACATTTAAAAAGCGTTCATAATGACCTAAATCTAAGTCGGTCTCTGCACCATCATTAGTGACATAACATTCGCCGTGTTCATAAGGATTTAAAGTACCTGGATCAACGTTTATGTAAGGGTCTAATTTTTGAATAGTAGTTCTGTAACCTTGTGCCTGGAGCAATTTTGCTAAGGATGCGGCAATAATGCCTTTGCCAAGTGAAGAAGTAACCCCTCCGGTTACAAAAATATATTTAGTCGTCATGCTGCGTTTTTAACGCGGATAAAATTAATGATTTTGATTGGAATATTACGTACAAATTTAGATTGTTTATAAACATTGTTCTTGTGGAAATAACCTTCAAATATATTTAATCAATTAATTTTAATATCATCTGAATAAGTCGTTTTGACTAAAGAATATAGATAGATTTCAAAATGAAGTTAATTTGTACTTTGATAATTTATTTAATTCATCGTACACAAAGTCTTGCCATTTTTGTTGAGTTACTAAGATTCTTGAATAGTCTGATTCACGATCATAATCATTTTGCATTTCTTTAAGCTGTTTATTGATATCAAAATGAAGTTTAGAAATTTCTCGTTGGATTTTTATTGTAAAATTAGTCTCAGCTATTTGTTTTCGTAATTTTCTGGCGTACAATTCTGTAATATCAAAATGAAGTTGTTCATGAGCCAATACAACCGGATTTGCATATTTCTTTAAATACCAAGACTTGTCAGGGTAAAATCTAGCCTCAACGACTGCGGTAAAATCCAATAATTTTGTTTTCGTCGCTCTTGCAGAAAAATCAAACGTCAGTCCGGTTGCTGTTAGAGCAGCTGCTTCAAATTTAGAATTCGGCAAACCTTTAAAATCATACCAACTAAGCCTTTCATTTTCATTCCACAAAATGGAATTTTCAAGTGGCTGGAAAAAGACAAAAAATATAAGAAAATGGAATACATTGACCATAAGTCAAGAACGAGAATAAAAAATGGTTATTGTGGTTACAATTATTGAACCTCCACAATCTTGAGATCTATATACTTAATAATATAAGAGGCACTGTTATAATATCCTCCAAACAATTTCTTTTTGTACAAAAATTTGTTTTCAGTATAAACAGTTTCAGAAATTAAATTTGTAGAATCATAAAGATTGCCTGCATAAGATAAACGAAGTAGAACATCCATTGTGAGATCAAACCCTCTAACAGCATAATTATTAGGTGTAAAACCATATATTTTCTTGTAATTCCTTACAAAATTATCTGGATTAGATTCGTCAAAATCTTTCTTTATGGAAGGAAAATGAAACTTTAAGTTTGAAAGATAAATATTGGAAATGTTCTTGCCTTCGAATGCGTTGTTTTTATTAGTAGTAGCCAAAATAATTTCTTTTTCATCGCTAATAAGTGAATTCAATATACTAGAAACATTAGAAGCAAATCCATTATCTGTTGTTTCAAGAAAGACAACATTCCTGCCTTCTGAAAATATATTAATTCCTTCTTCTTCGTCTATTATGAAATCATCTAATAACACATAATTCAAGTCCGAACCTTCCTTGTCACTTTTTGAACTTATTACTTTAGAATTTGGAAATTTACTTTTTAAAAACAATGCAGTTGGTTTGCTTTTTCTGTCATGAATAATAAATACTTTTTTTATGAGCGAATCTTGTTTAAAGTATTGCACCATTCTTTGTTGCAATAAATCTGAAGATGGTCTACTCTGAAAGACGTTTTCATATAATCTAACATTTCTGGTTAAAGGTGAAACAATAGGAATATTACTTTCTGAAAGCATTGTAGCCGCTTTTTCAAAATTTTTCTTCATTAATGGTCCAATGACCGCATCTACACTATAAAAGTTATTATTTTTAATAATATTCATAGTTTCTGCTTGCTGATTTTTAGTATCATACACGTCCAGCTTTATAGAAATTCCAAGTCGCTTTGCAGAATCAATTGCCATTAAAACACCAGAATGGAAATCTAAAGCTCTGCTCATGGTTTTGTCGTTCTTTATTTTATTCTGGGCATCATAAACAGAATCACTATTAACCGTATTCAACTTAAAAGGTAGCATTACAACTATATGTTTTTCAGTATAATTATTAATACTATCGACTAAACTTATTAAAGTTTTTTTGGCATTTTCTGAGTCAACGAATGAATTTAGAGGTACTTTTAATATCATCCCTGCCTTTAATCCAGTTGATTTTAATTCAGGGTTTAAGTTTTCTAGCTCATCCTGGGACAATCCAAGTTTAATATTTAATCGATAAAATCCTTCTTTAGGTAAGACTTCATAATAACTATAGAATTCATCAAAGTCCCTAATCTCATTATCTGCAATATTTGGAACATTTATTAGTTGACCTACTTTTAAAGTTCGGCCCAAGCCTGGATTCAGGTTATCTAATTCGTTTAACGAAATACCAAATTTGAAGGCAATCCTCCATTTTCCTTCTTTTGGTTTTACAGCATATTTTTTAATAGACGAATCTAATTCTTCAGGTAATTTTTTAACTTTTTTAAATATTGGTATTTGAAGCCGATCTCCTTTTCTTAAATTTTCAGAATACAACCAAGTATTGTGTTTTTTGATTTCATCTTGTGTCACATTATACTTCGTCGCTAAACCATAAAGGGTTTCTTTTCTTTTTACTCTGTGCTTTTTATAGCCAATGAATTCTCTTTCATAAACAATATCTGTTGACCCATCTTTGCTTTCCGGAATAATTAAAACTGAATTTTCTAAAATACCTTGTTTGGCGTCAGGATTTAATTTGTAAATATCGAATGGAGTGACCCTGTATTGCTTTGCAATTGAATAGATTGTTTCACCTTTTTGAACTTTATGTGTTTTATAGTCCTGTGCTGTTGCAACAGTGAAATTTAACAGAAATACTAATGAAAAAAAGAATAAAAACTGTTTCATAAACTTATATGTTAATATACGTTTTGTTTTATTGCAAAGACTATACCTTAATTAATTATTCCCATTCTATTGTTGCGGGAGGTTTAGAGCTTATGTCGTACACTACCCTATTAACGCCTTTTACTTTATTTATTATTTCGTTAGATGTTTTCTGTAAAAATTCATATGGTAAATTAACCCAATCTGCAGTCATACCATCTGTACTTTCCACAGCTCTCAGTGCTACACATTTTTCATAAGTGCGCTCATCTCCCATTACACCTACGCTATTTACCGGTAATAACATTGCTCCTGCCTGCCAAACCTTGTCATATAACTTCCACTTTTTGAGATTATTAATAAATATAGCATCTACTTCCTGTAATATTTCTACTTTTTCTGATGTTATATCTCCCAAAATACGAATTCCTAAACCCGGACCAGGAAATGGATGACGACCTAGTAAAGATTTATCCATGCTCAGTGATGCACCAACTCGTCTTACTTCATCCTTAAATATGGTTTTTAATGGTTCTACAACCTTAAGTTTCATAAAATCCGGCAAACCACCAACATTATGATGACTTTTAATTGTGGCACTTGGTCCACCGGTTGCTGAAACACTTTCAATAACATCTGGATAAATTGTACCCTGAGCCAACCACTTTACATCTTCAATTTTGTGCGCCTCATCATCAAATACTTCAATAAAAGTTCGTCCAATAGCTTTTCTTTTAAGTTCAGGATCACTTATTCCTTTTAAAGCATCTAGAAAACGATCAGAAGCATCTACTCCAATCACATTTAAATGCATGTGCTTATATTGATCTAACACTTCTTGAAACTCATTTTTACGGAGTAATCCATTATTAACAAAAATGCAATACAAGTTATCACCAATTGCTCTGTGCAACAGCATGGCAGCAACAGATGAATCGACGCCACCTGATAAGCCTAAAACGACCTTATCGTTTCGTAACGTTTTTTTTAGGTCATAAACAGTTTCTTCTACAAATGAATCTGGTGTCCAATCTTGATTTAGATTGGCTATATCCAACAAGAAATTCTCCAACAATTGCCTCCCATCCTTAGTGTGATAGACTTCCGGATGGAACTGAATACCATAAATCTGCTCACCTTCAATTCGATAGGCTGCATTTTCAACATCATGAGTACTTGCTAACAAAATAGCTTTATTTGGTAAATGTTTTATAGTATCGCTATGGCTCATCCAAACCTGGCTACCAACTTGTATATTATTGAAGAATCTTTCATCCTCATTTATAAAAGAAAGATTTGCTCTACCGTACTCCCGGATGTTAGATGGTGCTACTTCACCACCAGAAAAATGCGCAAAATATTGAGCGCCATAACAAACTGCCAATATTGGTTTTCTTCCTCTTATATTTGACAAATCAGGATGTGGAGCATCTTCAGCCCTTACAGAAAAAGGACTTCCTGAAAGAATTACAGCACTATAATCATCAATATTTTTAGGTACTTTATTGTATGGCTTGATTTCACTAAATATATTGAGTTCTCTTACTCGTCGGGCTATCAGTTGCGTATATTGTGAACCAAAATCTAAAATCAGAACCTTATTATGTTGCATGCCCAAAAATACTATTTAATGTGAAAAGGAAAAGTTTTGTAAACTGCTTTTATGACATTGTTTTTAATATTTTATCAACATCGTCAATTTGCGTATGAGGATTTATAAAACAAAATCGCGCTACGGTTTCATAAGACCCATTCTTTTTCCACTTAGTAGGAGTAACTAAGGCGAAACCTTGTTTATGATTGGTATAGGTCCAGTTTGTATAATCTTTTGGTTTCCATCCTTTTCTTCTAAATAAAACACATGACAAACTAGGTTCCCTTACTAATTCCAAATCTGGATTGTTTATAATCATTTGACCAGTTAGATTTGCTAATTCAATGCCACGTTCTACAGCTCGTTTGTATTTATTTGTACCATGTGTTGCAAGGGAAAACCAAAGAGGTAATCCTCTAACTCTGCGAGTCAGTTGAATTTGATATTCTGAAGGATTGAAACCATGAGCTCCTTCATCCTTAAAAATATCCAGGTAAGATCCTTCTTGAGAATGCGCTTTTTTAGCCAATTCAGGATTTCTGTAAATAATTGCGCCGCAATCATAAGGCGAAAATAACCATTTATGAGGATCGATAGTCACACTATCAGCTTTTTCAATTCCGTTAAAAAGGTGTCTAACAGAATCTGCAGCTAATGCACCTCCACCATAAGCAGCATCCACATGGAACCATATATTCTCTTTAGTACAAATAGTGGCAATACCTTCCAGATCATCGACAATACCTGCATTGGTCGTACCTCCTGTTCCCACTACCGCAAATAGGCGTTTTCGTTGTTGTTCCGTTAATCCGTTAATGGCAACCTTTAAATCTTTACCCTCTAATCTATCTTCAGAATGAACAAGTAATACATCTACGTCAACTACTTGAGCCATGGCTTTTATTGATGAATGTGCTCCTACAGACGTTATGATAAGTCCTTTTTCATTTTTAAACGCATCATTTTTTCTCCAATTTTCTCTGGCGGTGACCATGGCAGATAAATTAGCTGCTGTACCACCACTTGTAAAAACACCAAAGGCACCAGTTGGCATTCCTGTTAATGATACCAACCACTCCATTGCTTGATTTTCAGCAAATATTCCTCCAGCTCCTTCCATCCAATAAGCGCCATGAATACTTGATGCAGATGTTACCAAATCAAACATAATAGATGCTCTTGTTGGAGCTGCAGGTACAAAAGCCAAATGTCTTGGATGGTCAATGGGGACAGTAGCTTTAACTAAAACATCTTTCCAAATTTCAAAAGCTCTTTCTCCTCCAATCCCATTTAAGGTAATAGTTTCGCCAATCAATTTCTTTAGTTCTTCTTCTTTAACTGGTACTCCCAATTCCGGATGTGTTTTTGTTATTCTATCTACGGCATACTTCATGACATCCAGGGTCATTTCAACTAAATCAATATCAATATTATGCATGAATTATTTTTTGGCTACAAAGATAGTACTAAAAAATCTCCCTGTAATGGGTGTAAGTGTTTAAATAGGAATGGAATTAATCGGTCTCCATATGCTAAATAAAATTCAGAAAAATTGGCCACACGCTCTTGCAAAGTTTGATTTGGGAATAGCTGATTTTGTATATCTGTGATTCTTGAAACATGATCTGCCAATTTTTTCTTCTGTGCCTTTAGCAGTCGCTTCTCTAACTTTTCCAGTCCTTTGATCTGTTTTCTTTCCTGGGCGGAAACAGCTCCTAAAAAGGATTTATCGGTTTTTTTGGCTAATAAATATAAATCTTTAAATTGCTTTTCTAATAATTCTTTTTGCATAGAAAAATCAATATCAATATTAGAAATACTTCTAACTTTTTTATTAATGAAGGAGTTTTTATCCAGGAATAAATCTATATTTTCTATTTCTAATTTTTTAAGTTTTTCAGACTGTTTAGTAGATTTTAAAAGAACAGAATTACGCAATAGAAGCACTGGAAATGAAACAGAAAACGCATCAAATGTACTTTTTAATTGTAGCCAATATGATAATTCTCCTCCTCCTCCTATATAACACAAATTTGGTAAAATAACTTCCTGATATAAAGGCCTCATTAAAACATTTGGAGAAAATCGTTCAGGATGTATATTAATTTCATTGAATAGTTCTTGTTCATTCCATGATATTTCGGAATTCAATACTTTATAAAATCCATCCTTCTCAACTATGCGTTCCCTTAACTTATCTGTTATATAAAACAAATTTATCTCTCTTGGATTGACCTGAATTGGATATGCTTCAGATTTTTTGTTCAGTTTTATGTTCGCTTTTGAAACCTTCTTAAATGAAATATGCTCCTTAATTTCTCTTTGAATATAAGGGATGAATAACTTTTTTAAATCCTTGTTATCTGCATCTAGTATGACAAGTCCATATTCTGAAAACAATTCATTGGCTAAATACCTTGTTGCATCTGTTAATGTATGGTTTTGAACATAACTATTTCTGAATAATTCTGTTATGGATTTGGCATTGGGACTAGTTCCTAATTTTTCACTGAAAACCTGCAAAACTTCATCTAAACCCTCTGTAGAAAGTTTTCCTACTACTCCATTTGACTCTCTATTCCAACTTACTTTTATATCCTGAAAATTGAAGAAGTTGATCTCATCAAAATCATGATCTTCTGTTGCCATCCAATACACAGGCACGAAATTAAAATCAGGAAAATTTAATTTTAATTCTTTAGTCAGATTAATCGTAGATATTATCTTATATAAAAAATATAAGGGTCCAGTAAACAAATTAAGTTGATGCCCTGTTGTAACAGTAAACGTACTTTCTTTAGCTAAAGCATCAATATTCTTCTTTGTAAGTTCAGAAGTATCAATTTTTTGGTATTGATTCTTAATAACATCCTTGATAACCTCTCTATGTTCCTTAGAAAAGGAATTTTTTTTCTCATAAATCTGATCTCTGAAATTCTCTATATTAGGAATTCTGCTATAAAATTGCTTGAGATCTTCCTTCTCATCTAAATAATCACAAATCAAAGATGAAAAATAGCCAGTGTCTTTAAAAGGAATAAAATCTTTTGGCATACTTACATTTAAATGTGTCGTAAATATAATACAGTTTACAGGAATTCAACTCTTAAAATAAATATAAAACATTATGCTTTATGCAATAAATTAAGTAATTTAATTGTATATTTTACATACTAGTTTACACTCAAACTTACATCATGAAACAAGATTGTCAATTTTCTAAAAAAGTGATTTTTACTTTTCTCTTGTCACTAACAATTTTTATTACTCATAACAAATTCTCGCAAGCTCAAAATACAGGACTTGAAAAACCAGGCTTTTCAGAATATTATGGCTCGGTTGTGGATATATCTACTAAGAAAATATTAGTGTTTGCAGATATAGTTGTTAAAGGGACCAATATTAGTACTATAACAAATTCTGAAGGTGAATTTTCATTAAAAATACCTGATAATATAACTAATAAAGTTGTAATAGTGTCTTACTTAGGGTATGAAAGTTTAGAGTTTTTGATTGCTGATAGTGAAAAAGATAAGATTAAAATTGCTTTGGAACCTTCAATAACTCAACTGGAAGAGGTGAAATTGAATGTTCCTAAAAATGCCGTTGGACTTGTAAGAGCAACACTAAAAACAAAAGGAGATAACTACTTAAATACACCTACACTAATGACCGCTTTTTATAGAGAAACGATCAAAAAAAGAAGAAAAAATGCATCGTTATCTGAAGCGGTTTTAGAAATATATAAACAGCCTTATAGTGCAGGAAGAAGAGATGCGATAAAACTGATTAAGTCCAGGAAGAACACTAACTATTCACGATTAGATACTTTAGCATTAAAATTACAGGGAGGTCCTTTTAGTGCCCTATATGCTGATTTGATAAAATATCCGCAGTACTTGTTCCCAGATGGTGACCTGAATCTTTACCAATTTAAATTTGAGAAATCAACTCAAATAGATAACAGACGTGTTTATGTTGTTAGTTTTAAACAAAAGTCAGATGTTGATATACCTTTGTATTACGGTAAGTTATTTATAGATGGTCAATCATTTGCGTTAACAAGTGCTATTTATAACTTGAATTTAATAGATAGAGCAAAGGCTACAGCCATGTTTGTTAGACGAAAACCACGAAATGTCGATACTTATCCAATAGAAGCTGGATACAGAGTAAATTACAGAGTTAAAGATGGAAAATGGCATTATGGTTACAGTAGTATTTTACTAACCTTTAAAGTAAACTGGAAAAGAAAATTATTTAATAGTATTTACACTCTGCAGAGTGAGATGGCTATTACTGACTGGGAACAAAATACTTCTGGTATCAACAGGCCAAAAGATGCACTAAGACCATCTATTATTTTTGCAGATGAAGCTTCGGGGTTTTCAGATCCAGAATTCTGGGGCGAGTTCAATATTATAGAACCTGAAAAATCTATAGAATCTGCCATTAAAAAGATAAGTAAACAGGTAAAAAGGAATAAAGGATAATTAGCATTTTACAATTCAGATTTAAAATTTTTCTATTTATTTGTCTTCTCAAATGTTTTAGACATGTTTTTTTCAATGACTTTTTACAACTAAAATGAAAGACAAGTTTTTTTTTGACAATTTAACTCACCCTATTTCTCAAAAAGGTGTAAAAAGTATTTCTGAAAACAATATTGCCTTTAAATGTGACAGTAAATTTCCTTTAATCAATGGAGTTCCTATAATAATTGATGAGTCTCAAAGTATTTTTAAAATTTCAGATATTGTTGAAAACAAACCAACTACCCAAAACTCAAAATTTAGAGATTCCAGTCTAAAAAACAGAATAAGGAAAGATATTTTACCTTCTTTGTCATCAGATTTTACGATTAAAAAACGGTATTCAGATCTTGCAAAACAACTTAAAAGTAAAATCATACTTATTATTGGATGTGGAGATAAAATAGATTTTTACAATGAAATCTTTAAAGATTGTCTAGTCATAAACTCCGATGTTCATCTTCAGTTTTCACCGGATATAGTTTTTGATTCTCACCAAATCCCATTCTCTGATGGAACTTTTGATCTTATAATTGCAGCACAAGTTTTAGAGCATACTTTTAAGCCTTGGATTGTTGCCAAGGAGCTGGAACGAGTTGTTAAATTAAATGGAAAATTACTTATCGAGGTACCTTTTAATTTCCCTTATCACAGTCCACCTTATGATTTCTTTAGGTTTACGTTTTCAGGTTTAAGGAGCTTGTTCCCTAATTCTAATCTTACTCAATATGAGGTTCCAGAAGGTAATGCAAGTACAATTGCGACTTTTAATTCTGATTTTTTAATAAATTTATTTTCTAACCGCTATTTACGAATGATGATGTTATTTATATCTAGAATATTGTTTGGTTGGTTGAAATACATAGATTTATTAAGAAAAAAGGTTTCGCCAAGAAGCATTTCTATACCCAAAGGATTTAGTATGATTTTTGAAAAAGATGGGATAGAAAGAAAAAATATTGAATTATTGAAGGAATATTATGAATTGAAAAATAATTCTAACTAATGAAAATTATAAAACCTCAGCATACAAATCAAAATCTGTAGCATCAGTTATTTTTACATTTGCGAATTCTCCTGTTTTTAAATAGTTATTTGTAGCATCAATCAAAACTTCATTATCAACATCTGGAGAATCAAATTCGGTTCTACCAACAAAGTAATTGCCTTCTTTTCTGTCTATAACCACCTTAAAAGTTTGCCCTATTTTTTGCCGGTTCAATTCCCATGAAATCTGGGATTGAATTTCCATGATCTCGTTAGCACGTTCTTGTTTTACTTCTTCCGACACATCATCTTCTAAGTTATAAGCATGTGTGTTTTCTTCATGAGAATAGGTAAAACAACCCAAACGCTCAAATCGCATTTCTTTAACCCAATCTTTCAATAACTGAAAATCTTCTTCAGTTTCCCCGGGATAACCAACTATTAGGGTTGTACGAATAGCCATTTCAGGAACTGACTTTCTAAATTCCTGAATTAGCTTAGTTGTTTTTGCTTTTGTGGTTCCTCGTCGCATGCTTTTTAAAATATCATCTGAAATATGCTGCAACGGAATGTCTATGTAATTGCAAACCTTAGACTCGTTACGCATTACTTCGAGCACATCCATTGGGAACCCGGTTGGGAATGCATAATGCATACGAATCCATTCAATACCATCAACTTTAACCAATTCTTTCAGAAGTTCTGCAAGGTTTCTTTTTTTATACAGATCCAGCCCATAATAGGTCAAATCCTGAGCAATCAAGATCAATTCTTTAACACCATTTGAAGCCAGCTTTTCAGCTTCGGTCACCAAATCCTCGATTGGTGTACTTTTATGCTTTCCGCGCATTAAAGGAATAGCACAAAAACTACAAGGTCTGTCGCAGCCTTCGGCAATCTTTAAATATGCATAGTTCTTTGGTGTAGTTGTTAAGCGTTCACCTATCAACTCATGTTTATAATCTGCTCCTAAAGCCTTTAATAATCCAGGCAATTCAGTTGTGCCAAAATATTGATCAACATTTGGAATTTCTTTCTGCAAATCTGGCTTATAACGCTCACTTAAACAGCCTGTTACAAATACTTTGTCGACTTCACCTTCCTCCTTCCTTTGCATGTATTCCAAAATGGTATTTACGCTTTCTTCTTTGGCATTATTGATAAATCCACAGGTATTAATAACGACAATATTCCCTTCCTCCTCATGCACAACATCCTTTCCGCTTGCTTTTAGCTGACCCATAAGTACTTCACTATCGTACACATTTTTACTGCATCCGAGTGTGACTACGTTAATCTTATTTTTATTAATTGATTTAGTTCTCATGATTTGATTAAGCTATGCTCTTTCTTTGAAAGGTATTATAATTCCTTTTTCCAGATAATTTTTTAGGCCATTGAGCAACATCGCCCAGCAAAACGAAGAATGTCTAAAATTATGATTACATTCTTGCCAATTAATATGAAAGAATCTTACCTGAACACCTGCTTCAACTTGCTCTAAATTAAAACCAAAAGTTGTTGGTTCCCATTCAGGATCTGTTTTTGTCATTTTGATATAAAAAGCATGATTGGGCTGGCAGGTTATTACTTTTCCATACCAATCATACTCAGGAGCAAAATACAAATTGTATTCAGCATTTACCTCCGGAAGACCTGTGCATTTAAGAGTCCACCAATTATTCAAATGTTCAGGTTGTGAGACGGCATCAAATACCTCTTGCAGCGACGCTTTGATTACAAGGTCATGATAAATATTAAAACCATGGGTAACTAGATCCATTTCATTCTATTTAAAGAAAGAATCCACAAATTCATACTTATTGAATACCTGCAGATCCTCCAGACCTTCTCCTACTCCAATATACTTGACCGGAATCTGGAATTGGTCAGAAATACCTATCACCACACCACCTTTTGCAGTGCCATCTAATTTAGTGACTGCCAAAGAAGTAACCTCTGTTGCTGCAGTAAACTGTTTGGCCTGTTCGAAAGCATTTTGCCCGGTTGATCCGTCCAATATCAATAAGACATCATGCGGGGCATCTCCAATCAATTTTTGCATGACTCGTTTCACCTTGGTCAGTTCATTCATCAAATTTACCTTATTGTGTAAACGACCAGCCGTATCAATTATAACCACATCTGCATTACTTGAAACGGCACTCTGAAGCGTATCAAAGGCAACCGAAGCAGGATCACTGCCCATGGATTGTTTTACTATTGGCACATCGACTCTGTCTGCCCAAATTTGCAACTGGTCTATAGCAGCTGCACGAAAGGTATCTGAAGCTCCCAAAACTACTTTTAAGCCCTGTTTTTTAAATTGATATGCTAACTTTCCAATTGTAGTTGTTTTTCCAACTCCGTTTACACCTACAACCATGATCACATATGGTTTTTTATCCACTGGAATGGTGTATTCGGTTTCTTCCCCAGAATTAGTCTCAGAAAGTAATCCGGCTATTTCTTCACGAAGAATTTTGTTCAGCTCATCTGTACCTAAATACTTATCCTTAGCAACGCGCTCTTCGATCCTGTCAATTATCTTTAAAGTCGTGTCTACTCCTACGTCACTAGTTACTAAAACTTCTTCAAGATTATCTAAAACCTCATCATCTACTTTTGATTTGCCTGCAACAGCTTTACTTAACTTACTTATAAAACTCGTACTAGATTTCTCTAATCCTTTATCTAAAGTTTCTTTTTTATCCGAAGAAAATATTTTTTTGAATAAACTCATTCAATTTGATTGTTAAATTAATAATCCTAGTGCAATTTTCTTGCCTAAGATGTACTATGCAATTTTGTCATGATTACGTAAATATATAAAACAAAAGCAGCTTTCATTAAGTTGAAAGCTGCCCTATACTTTATTTTTGAGAATTTTTATTTTTTATTCATCCAATCATTAACCATTTCTGGTGGCATGATTGATTCCATAAACATGTATGAACCAGTTTTTGGAGACTTAACCATTTTTATAGCTTTTGTTAATCTTTTTGAACCTGTTTGTAATGATGCTACTGATTTCTTTGCCATGACTCTTTTGTTATGTCATATTTTCACTTAAGCGAAAATATGTAATTATTTTATTTCCTTATGAACCGTCATTTTCTTCAAGATCGGATTAAATTTCTTTACTTCTAATCTATCTGGAGTGTTCTTTTTGTTCTTAGTTGTAATATATCTTGATGTTCCAGGTTTTCCTGATTTTTTGTGTTCTGTACACTCGAGTATTACCTGGACTCTATTTCCTTTTTTAGCCATTGTATTATCTTTTAACCTTTAAGGTAATTATTTCAAAAATCCTTTCGATTTAGCTTCCTTTATTGCAGCAGAGATTCCAATTCTATTGATTGTCTTTAAAGCTGATGTAGAAACTTTTAATGTTATCCATTTATCTTCTTCAGGAATATAAAAACGTTTCTTAATAAGATTGGCATTAAACTTTCTCTTGGTTCTATTCAATGAGTGAGATACATTATTCCCAACCATTGCTTTTTTCCCCGTAAGCTCACAAACTCTTGACATTATTGATACCTTTAAATGTTATAATTGAAAAACGAGGTGCAAATATACAAAATCTTTGAATGATGACAACTTAAAGCATATCAATTTTTCAATAATTCTTTAAGTAGCATTTCAAAAGCTTTATTGGTTGCTTTATTGATAACCCTGATTCTACCCGTTCCAAAACTAAATTCCTGTGAATAAACAGAATGCGGAGTCGCAATTGCTATGAATACTGTTCCAACTTCAGCCTGTGAATCGCCTTTTGTTGGACCCGCATTTCCTGTTGTAGCTATGGCATAATCTGTTTTAAAAAGTCTCACGGCGCTTACAGCCATCATTTCCGCAACCTGGCTACTCACTACAGAATGTTTTAGAATTATCTCTTTTGGTATTTGTAAAATATTCTCTTTGGAATTAGTTGCATAACTCACAATACTACCCATAAAAAACTTAGATGAACCCGAGTGAGACGTAATTCTCTCAGCAATTTTACCACCTGTACAACTTTCAGCAACAGATACGGTTTTTCCTTTTTTCTTCAGGTTTTTGCCAACAATTACTTCTATAGATTCATCTTCTTCAAATCCCACAAAGATATCCTCAATATAAGTTAGAAGGGATTTAACCTGAGAATCCATTTCTATTTCAATTTCCTCTCTGTTATAACCTTTTGCTGAGAGTCTTAAACGGACTCTACCCAAATTTGGTAAATATGCCAATTTTATAAAATCAGGCAATTCATCTTCCCATGTATCTAGTCTTTCTGCGATAGCACTTTCACCTAATCCATAAGTCAAAACAGTACTATGAAGAATGAATGGAAAATGAAACTTATCCTGAAGCTTCGGAATCACTTCATTTGTCAATAGAGCTTTCATTTCATAAGGTACACCCGGAAGGGATATAAATACTTTATTTTCTTTCTCTATCCACATTCCTGGTGCAGTACCAAAGTTGTTATGCAAAACTTTAGCTTTGGACAATACCAGTGCTTGCTTTCTATTTAAATCTGAAATTGGAGTTGAAATATATTTTGCAAATAACTCCTCTACGTGTTTTAATACATCGTCATTTTGTATTAAATGATCATTGAAATACTCTGCAAGAGTGTGCTTCGTTATATCATCTTTTGTTGGCCCCAGTCCACCGGAAAGTATAATTATATCGGCATTTTC
Source organism: Flavobacteriaceae bacterium (assembly GCA_013043005.1). GTDB lineage: Bacteria > Bacteroidota > Bacteroidia > Flavobacteriales > Flavobacteriaceae > Site-B1. Next base: position 21,130 of record JABDOZ010000140.1, read on the forward strand.
TTCTGCTTCCTTTATGGCTTTTAAAATGTGCCCTCTTTCATCCTGAATTGAAGTGATTTGGTAGACCGAAACACCAATTTTGTTGAGTTCCTTGGATATATATGCAGAATTTGTATCAATAATTTGTCCAATGAGAATTTCGTCACCAATGGTAATTATCTCTGCTAGCATTATTGATTATAGATTAAAATCCTCTTTTATTTCGTCTACAGTATTTCTGATAGCGGTCATGACAATATCCAATTTTTCAGTAATGTCTTTACTTCTTTGCTCATACTTTCCCCAATCCTGAACTTCAATTAGATCTTCTAAAACTCCAAGTTCAAATAAATCTATAGTCGGCTTCATTTTGTGAGCTGACTGATAAGTTTGCAAATAATTTTTGTCCTTTGCAGCTTGTTCTAAAATTGCTGCGTCTTCTGGCACTTCTTCCAGAAAGGTTTGTATTAAAGCTTGTATAAAATCTTCATCATTATCTGCTAATTCTCGTACTCTATGTAATTTGTAATGCTCTTCCATTTATTATTTTACAGTTATTGAAAACATTTCTGTGTTTTCTATTAGTCCTTTTAGCTTATCATTATCAAATACCTTACCAACTCCTTCGGGAGTTCCTGTAAAGATAATATCTCCTATCTTTAAAGTGAAATATTTTGATACATATTCTATGATTTCATCTATTTTCCACAACATCATTTTCGTATTTCCGTTTTGCACTAATTTATCATTTTTAAGCAATGAAAAAGACATATTATTTATATCCTTGATCTTCGATTTAGGCATCCAATTTCCAATTACTGCAGAACCATCAAAAGCTTTGCATTTCTCCCAGGGAAGTCCTTTATCTTTTAGTTGATTTTGAAGATCCCGCGCTGTGAAATCTATTCCTAATCCAATTTCATCGTAGTATTTATGTGCAAACTTCTTGTCAATATGCTTGCCAAGCCTATTTATTTTTACAAGTACTTCAACCTCATAGTGAATATTTTGTGAAAAATCAGGAATGAAAAAAGGTTGATTCTTGGCCAAGATCGCCGAATCCGGTTTCATGAAAATTACCGGATTTGAAGGCCTTTCACTATTGAGTTCTTCGATATGTTTGATATAGTTCCTTCCGATGCAAATAAGCTTCATTTTAACTTAACTTATTATTAAAATTTCTGAGTTTAATGGCCGTTAAAATTTTCTTTGTGTACAGAGGAAAATCCGCATTTAGAAGCCACCCAAAATACCCTGGTTCTTCATCTAAAATATCTTTTACCAGTCTGTTTTTATGTTTACCGAATGCAAAACACTCTTCACCGTTTTTGTTATAAGAGATGAATCCTGCCAAATCGGCAAAGCGTTTTCTTGAACTGAACTCCGCTAAAAACTTTGTGTCATTTTCAAGACTTTCATACTTATCTAATTGTGCTTTGAGAACATGATATGTTGCATTTGTGTCTGCTGCAGCACTATGTGCATCTTCTAAATTCTTATCGCAGTAGAACTTATAAGCTGCACTTAGCGTACGTTGTTCCATTTTATGAAAGATTGTTTGTACATCAACAGATAACCTGTTTTTCATATCAAAATCTAAATTCGCTCTCAACATTTCTTCCGCTAAAATTGGAATATCAAATCTATTTGAATTAAATCCACCAAGATCTGAATCTTTAATCAGATTGCTAACTTTCTTTGCCAATTCTTTAAAGGTTGGTTTCCCTTTAACATCCTCATCAGAAATTCCATGAATTGCTGTTACTTCGGCAGGAATCTTCATTTCAGGATTTACCAGCCATGTTTTGCTTTCCTCATTTCCATTTGGAAAAACCTTCAGAATAGATATTTCTACAATTCTATCTTTAGAAATATTAGTACCGGTGGTTTCAAGGTCAAAAAAACAGATTGGTTTGGTAAGATTTAAATTCATTCATTTAGATTTCTGATAAAGATAAAGAAATTAAAGACCCAAATTATTATCAGCATTTTAAATTGGCAGTACTATTTATATTTCTTTATTGATATCCCAGGCTTCCAGGTAATTCTTCACAGCTTGCACAAATTGGCCACCCAAAGCCCCATTTATAACTCTATGGTCGTAGGAATGTGACAGGAACATTCTGTATCTGATCCCAATAAAATCACCTTCTGAAGTTTCTATGACAGCCGGAACCTTTCTTATGGCCCCAAGCGCTAAAATTCCAACCTGTGGTTGATTTATTATTGGAGTCCCCATTATACTGCCAAAAGTCCCAACATTTGTGACTGTATAGGTGCCATCTTGAATATCATCCGGGTTCAGTTTATTATTTCGTGCTCGCAAAGCCAGATCATTGACCCGCTTGGTCATTCCAACTAAATTCAATTGGTCTGCATTTTTGATAACCGGAACTATCAAATTGCCGTCAGGTAATGCCGCTGCCATACCTAAATTGATATTCTTCTTTTTTACTATTGTATCTCCTTGCACAGAAATATTCAGCATTGGAAAATCGCGTAATACCTTAGCAACTGCTTCCATAAAAACAGGGGTGAAAGTCAAATTCTCTCCTTCACGTTTCATGAATTCAACCTTTACTTTATTTCTCCAGTTCCAGATATTGGTAACATCTGCTTCTATAAAACTTTGAACATGTGCTGATGTTTGAACAGAATCAACCATGTGTTTAGCTACCAATTTACCCATTCTGGTCATTTCAATGATTTCATCTCCCACACTTGGTATTACAGGTGTTATTATTTCTTTAGGCTTATCAATTGGCTGAGATGTAGTTTCTGCCTTTATTACTTCAGTTTTTACAGGTGCAGTTCCTTTATTTTCAAGATAAGCAAGGATATCATTTTTTGTCACTCTACCTTCTTTTCCGGTACCTGGTAATACGTCAAGTTCATTTTGAGTGATTCCCTCTTTTTTGGCAATATTTTTAACGAGAGGAGAATAAAATCGTGACCCACTTTTAATAGCAGGTTCAGCGGTTTCTTTTGCAGATTCGATAGATTTTTCAACCTCTTTAACTTCTGGAGTTAGTTCTTCTTTTTTGACCTCTTCTTCTCTAGTTTTATTCATTCCCGAAACTTCGTCCCCTTCAACCTCAATTACAGCAATAGTCTGTCCAACCTCCACAACATCATCAACATTGAATAACTTTTCCACCAAAACACCATCTACTTCACTAGGAACCTCGCTATCCACTTTATCGGTGGCAATTTCAAGTACGGCCTCATCCAATTCGATCTTATCACCAACTTCTTTCAACCATGAGGTTATTGTTGCCTCTGCAACACTTTCTCCCATTTTAGGTAATTTAAGTTCAAACTTTGCCATATTATTAATGAATCCCTTTTTACTATTTTTAGGTTTGCAAAATTAATAAAAAAAGATGTGTTTTGATTAATTATCAATAACAATTTGCTAAAACATAACTTGTTTTATCAAATTAAAAATATCCTTTTAGAAAATAACTTCATAATTAATATTATGCTCCTTTAATATCTCTTTCATTTTTTGATTTGGATTAACTATGAAATTTTTTCTAGACAATTTCATTAATGGTAAATCATCTATATGATCTGTAATTAATGTGTCAATTTTATTATTCTTTAGGAATTTAGCAGTATTATTCTTTTTTATTTCCCCAATATTATCAAATTCATTATTAAATTTTGAATTTGGAAATTCTGTAGCAATACATAAATCGAAACATTCATTTTCTGAGATAATATTTGCATAACAAGAAGGTGCTGCAGTTGCCAAAATTTTTAAATTAAAATTTCCATCACTAATTAAACTTAAATCCCTTTTCTTCTGGCTAATGCTAGTTATATACTCGCTATAATCTATTCGCTCTTCATTTTTAATTGTCTTCAAGATATTATATTTCATTTTGGAATGAGACACCACTTTAAAGACTCTTGCGATTATAATAAATATTATTTTCAACAAAAGAAATAAATTTAAATCCTTAATACAATATTTAAGAAGAAACATCAGAAAATAATGAAATGTGTTTATCTTAAATAAAGTACCATCTAAATCAACTACTAAAACTTTTTTTTTCAAAATCTTTTCCTTTATAATCTATTGACCAGGGAAATCTTATTAAAGCGTTTTCATATAAATAATAATCTGGTTTAACTATTGATCTTTCTATTGTCCACGATATTACTGCCGTACTAATTTTAGTTTTTGGAAAAATCTTTTGCAAATTATTTTTAACAATCAACATGGTTTTTCCTGTATCAATTGCGTCGTCAACGATTAAAATATTCTTAATCGATTCATTTGAAAGAAAATCCAGGCTAATCCCTAATTTGATGTTCATTAGGTTAGAATCCTTCAACTTTTTAATTGATTTATCAGCCTTTTCTGATTCATAAATTCTTAACATATTTAATAGATTATATGGTAATATCTTTAACAGAAATATTGCTATATAATTACGCTTCAAATTATTATTTCTTTTAATTGCAACGGTTTGAAAAAATGCAGAAGTGTGTGGTTTATAATTCCTGTACTCTTCCATAACATATCCTCCTCCATTTAGAATTCCAATCACTAAATCAGGCTCAATATCCAACTTCGAGAATAATTCTGAACACTTTTTCGAAAAGATTGCCTTATTAAGAGTAATTACTTTCATATTTTTTCTAAATACCAATATGCTGAAGCTAGCTTGATAATAAAATTCTCTTCATGCCAATGTAAATAAGTTAGTTTTTATTATTCATAATTTTTGAAAGTGTTCCCAATTTATAAAAATCGAACAAATAAAGATTCACATAACCTCTGGATAGTACATATTTAATTGATGGTTTGAGCAAAGTAAATATTCCATTAATTAAACTCTTAATTCCATATATTTTGTAATATGTTTTTAACAGGGCGACATCACTAATAAATTCTTTATCATAATCAGTATATTCAAGGATTTGCTTCAAATTTGAAATTGCCTTTTCCGTATCAGAAATATAATTAACGTTATCTCTTAAGTCATTATTTAAAACTGGATTTTCTATATGAGTTATTTTTATATTATTTTTTTTGAGTTCATAACCAAATAAAGTGTCTTCATGTCCATAATTAAGAAGTCTTTCTTCAAATTTTATTGCATCCAAAATACATCTTTTAACTATAAAATTATTGGTCATAAATGATTTGTTAGGATTACTATTTCTGACATTAGCAGGCTTGCTCTCTCTATAAATTCCGTACTTCCATCTAAGTAGTTCATTCCTTTTAGGAGGTATGTCGTTATATATTCTACCACCACATATCAGGTCATATGAACATTGATTTAGTTCTTTTACATAAGTTGCTAGAAAATCATCGTGATAAATAATTGAATCACAATCTAAAAAAAGTAAGTATTCATATTTTGTATGATTAAGAAACAGATTTCTGATGGTAGCCCGTCCTATATTTTTCTCTAATTGCACATAAACTTCTTTTTTACATACATCCTCATTTAACTTGCTATAATAGCTATGAGAACAATCATCAATAAGGACAATTTCCGAAGGCGCATCTAATGATTGGCATAAGGCAGACAATTTCTTCACTAAATTAGTCACATTAAAATTATAGATGGGGATACAAATAGAAATCATTATTTAATAATAAGACATTTGCTTTAATTTTATTTAAATTTTAATACAAGAATCATGATTTTAAAGATGCTTCAAATGGAATTCTATTTAAAATACTTCTTCCTAGTGTAATTTCATCTGCATACTCCAATTCATCACCTACTGAAATACCTCTGGCTATGGTGGATGTAACAACATTACAATCCTGAATTTGCTTGTAGATATAGAAATTTGTGGTATCGCCTTCCATGGTAGAACTTAAAGCAAAAATAATCTCTTTTACCTTTCCTTCTTTCACCCTATCGACTAAAGAACTAATATTTAATTCATTAGGACCTATACCATCCATGGGTGAAATTTTACCTCCTAATACATGATACAAACCTTTAAAAGAACTCGTACTTTCTATAGCCATAACATCCCGAACATCCTCAACTACACAAATAATCTCCTCATTCCTGTTTGAATTAGAACAAATTTCACATAATTCTGTATCACTGATATTATTACAACGTTTGCAGAATTTTATTTCACTACGCATCTTCTCTATAGCATCTGCCAATTGATTGGTTTGTTCCTTAGGTTGACGCAATAAATGAAGCACTAAACGCAATGCAGTCCGCTTACCAATTCCAGGTAATTGAGACATCTCGTTTACTGCATTTTCCAATAATTTAGAAGAGAATTCCATCGATGCGAATTTACAATTTTAGATTAAAGAATAATATATAAAATTGGAATTTGTATTTTTAGCAACCGAATGTAAAAATATGACTCCAACTCAGATTATTTTATTAATTGCGGCCTACTTCGGGCTTCTTATATTAATCTCTTATTATACAGGACGAAACGACAGCAATGAAGATTTTTTTAAAGCCGGAAAACAATCACCTTGGTATGTGGTTGCATTTGGAATGGTGGGAGCTTCTTTGTCTGGAGTTACATTTATATCCGTTCCTGGTTGGATAGATGGCTCTCAATTCAGTTATTTTCAAGTTGTATTAGGCTATATGGTTGGCTATTTCGTAGTGGCATTTGTTCTTATGCCTATTTATTACAGGCTTAATGTCACTTCAATCTATGAATATTTGTTAGATCGCTTTGGAACTGTAAGTCATAAAACCGGAGCGTTTTTCTTCTTCATATCCAGAGTACTGGGTGCTGCATTCAGGTTATTTTTGGTAGCTATTGTTTTACAACAATTTGTTTTTGATGCATGGAATGTCCCTTTCGAAATAACTGTCATAATTTCAATCCTATTGATCTGGATATACACGAAAAAAGGAGGTATTAAAACAATTGTATGGACAGATACTTTGCAAACCTTGTTTATGATTGTTGCTGTCATCCTATCCATATATTTTATAAATGAAAAAATAGGCTGGACTTTTGGGGAATTTTTAGCTTCTGACCAACTCGCCGGTTATAGTAAAATCTTTGTCACTGATAGTTTCTTAGAGCGTTCACACTTTCTGAAATCCTTTCTTGGAGGCATGTTTATTACCATTTGCATGACTGGTCTTGATCAGGATATGATGCAAAAAAACTTAACATGTAAATCCTTAAAAGATGCTCAGAAAAATATGATCTCTTTTAGTGTTGTATTAGTTTTTGTAACATTCCTGTTTATGCTTTTAGGAGCGCTTCTTTTTATTTATGCAACAAAGAATAACATTTCTATTCCTTTAATGGATGGTAACCCCAAAACCGACCTTTTATTCCCAGAAATTGCTTTAAATAGTGGTTTAAGTATTACACTTGCTGTAACATTTATGCTGGGTTTAATAGCTGCTGCTTATAGCAGCGCTGATAGTGCTTTAACATCTCTAACTA
>JABDOZ010000144.1 GCA_013043005.1 Flavobacteriaceae bacterium
TTAACAAGTTAATTGCTGAAAAATTAGGTGTCAATATCGGTTTTGATCTGTAAACTATACAATACATTATGCTAGACGTAGAAAAAATAAGAAATGATTTTCCGATTTTGTCACGTAAAGTAAATGGGAAGCCTTTAGTCTATCTTGATAATGCGGCAACTTCGCAAACCCCAAAACAGGTTATTGATGCTATTGTAGAATATTACAGCAATTATAATTCAAATATACATCGAGGTGTTCATACCTTAAGTCAGGAAGCAACCGATGCATATGAACGGTCAAGAGAAAACCTTCAAAAGCATTTTAACGCCAAACATTCACATGAGATAATTTTCACTTCAGGCACTACTCATAGCATAAATTTAGTTGCAAATGGATTTATTCCTTTCTTAACAAATGAAGATGAAATATTGGTATCAGAGATGGAACATCATAGTAATATAGTTCCATGGCAGATGCTTTGTGAAAAGACTGGAGCGAAATTAAAGGTAATTCCTATGACGGAAGATGGTGAATTAGATTTAAATTCATACACCAACTTACTGTCTTCAAATACTGAGTTGGTTTTTGTAAATCATATTTCAAACACATTAGGTACTATAAATCCCATTGAAGAAATAATCGAAAAAGCTCACAAAAACAGTGCAGCAGTTTTAATAGATGGTGCTCAGGCATGTCCTCATGTAGTTCCGGATGTTCAATCTCTTGATGTAGACTTTTATGTTACTTCTGCACACAAAATGTGTGGCCCAACAGGGATTGGCATGTTATACGGAAAAGAAGAGTGGTTAAAAAAGCTTCCTCCATATCAAGGAGGCGGTGAAATGATTGAAGAGGTGACTTTTGAGAAATCCACGTATGCCGATTTACCTCATAAGTTTGAAGCTGGGACCCCTAATATTTGTGGAGGAATTGCTTTTGGAGCTGCAATAGATTATATGAATTCAATAGGCTTTGAAAATATTGCAGCTTATGAAAATGAAATATTAATCTATGCATCTCAAGAACTTCGTAAAATAGATGGGTTAAGGATATATGGCACCGCAAAGCACAAAACATCTGTCATTTCATTCAATCTGGAAGGCATTCATCCGTATGACGTTGGTACCATTTTAGATAAAATGGGAATAGCTGTAAGAACAGGGCATCATTGTACACAGCCAATTATGGATTATTATAATATTCCTGGTACGGTTAGGGCTTCATTTTCTTTTTATAATACGAAACAGGAAGTAGACCTTCTGGTCAATGCGGTGAAAAAGGCTAAACGTATGTTATCCTAAAAATCAAAACTAAAATCTTTGTAAAACACAAAACGAAGATGTTTTTTAATGCTTTTATTTTCGTACTTCATCGAAAACTTATCAAAAATTTATAATAAGTTTAAGAATCTTCACAAAAAATTATATATTCGGCAAGAACTAATTTAAATAACTAATAAAAATGAAGAAATTATTTTTAGGAATGGCCACAGTAGCCATGCTTTTTACTGCCTGTAACGAAGATTCTTATGAATTAGCTGAAGAACAATCTAAAGTAGACATGAGCGATTTTTATGTGTATACAGATGCCAGCTCAGATGAGGCTGCCAGACTTGCCGTTGGAAGTAAAGCAAAGTCTTGCTATACTATGGTCAATTTGAACAGGCTTTTAAATCAAAACCCAGGATTAGAAAAAAGGATGTTTGATATTGAGTATCATACAAGATCTATGATCGCTGCTAAAAAACCAGATGGTGTAGGTAATGGCAATGGCAATGGCAATGGAGGTGGAGATGATGGAGGCGATCCTGGAGGTGGAGACAACCTGGGAGTTATCAATATTCCGGTTTATGTACATGTAATTTATAGCAATTCACAACAAAACATAAGTGATTCTCAAATCAATTCACAGATTACTGTTTTAAATGACGATTTTAGAAGAACTAATAACGATGCTAACCAAACGCCAAGTGAATTTGCTGATGTAGCTGCAGATACTGAAATTGAATTTAATTTAGCAGGAGTTTTTAGACATTCTAATTCAACCAGTTCATGGGGAACCAATGATGCGATGAAAGCGGCCTATCCGCCAGTTACTCCAGAAACACATTTAAACATTTGGGTTTGTAATATTGGTGGCGGAATTCTTGGTTATGCGCAATTCCCTGGTGGATCTGCAGCAACAGATGGTATTGTTGTTTCACCACAATATTTCGGAACTCAAGGATATGTTTCTGCACCTTTTGATGAAGGGCGTACTGCTACTCATGAAGTTGGTCATTATCTGAACTTGAGACATATATGGGGAGATGGAAGATGTAACAGAGATGACTTTGTGTCAGATACTCCTAAATCGGACAGACCAAATTATGGATGTCCTTTGTCGGCTTATCATTGCAGATCAAATGATCAATTCATGAATTACATGGATTATACGAATGATGATTGTATGAATTTATACACTCAGGGTCAGAAAGTTAGAATGAGAGCTATCTTTGAGGCTGGCGGACCAAGAGAGGCGATGGCAAACTAATTAGCAACAAAATATAAATAAATTTAAAGGGCGCTATTTTTGGCGCCTTTTTTGTATTATTATAATCAAATTAGTTAACAATGAAATTAATATTTAGTTTGTTATTATTATTGGTTACAACTAAAGAGTGTGACAATAAAAAAGTTTTGAATGATACCAAAAAATCAGAAGTGACGAATATTCAAAATTCTCAAATGCAACAAAAAGATTATATTCTCGAATATTCTGCTACTACAAGAGGTTCTTTTAAGGAAATCAAAATCAATAGTTCAAGTATTACTATAAAAAAGGATAGAAATTCTAAACCGGAAACAAAAGTATGCACACATGAGATATGGTCAAATATCACAAAAACGCTGGATGAAGTGGATTTAAGCAAGTTAGCAGATTTGAAGGCACCAACACAGAAGCGCACATATGATGCTGCTGCTCATGCCTTACTTAAGGTTACAGTACATGGCGAGACCTATACCTCTGCTAGTTTTGACCAT
>JABDOZ010000149.1 GCA_013043005.1 Flavobacteriaceae bacterium
GAAAGCAAGGATCCTTACAAACCGTTCTTGACGGAACCCGGAATCTCATAAAATGGAAGGATAAAATGAATGCAGATGGACCATACATTATTTTTCAGTTTTTGGTAGTGCGGCAAAATGAACACCAGGTAGAAGAAATCAAACAAATAGCAGAGGAAATCGGTGTCGATGAAGTTAAACTGAAATCAGCACAGATCTATGATTATAAAAACGGTAATCCCCTGATTCCGGAAAATGATAAATACAGCAGGTATAAAAAACTGGCAGATGGGAGTTATACGATCAAGAACAAGCTTTCAAATCATTGCTGGAAGCTTTGGCATGGATCGGTATTCACCTGGAACGGTTTATTAGTCCCCTGCTGCTTTGATAAAGACGCTCAATATATCATGGGCGATTTGAAGAAGAATTCATTCGAAAATGTATGGAACTCCAAAACAATGGAAGAATTCAGAGGAAAATTGATGACTGGAAGACAAAATATTGACATTTGTAATAATTGTACCGAAGGATGTAAAGTCTTCATGTAATTTCAAAACTCATTGATTTTCAGTGTATTTTTCGCTAACTTTATAAATTATCGTTTAAAGACTGAACCAAATTTTCACTTTTATTAGAATATTTTTTTTCTTTTCATTATTTCTGGAAAGATTGGAATAATTTTTTCTATTAAAAGTGTTGGAGTAAAACTAACCAATGCTTAACAAGACAATTATTCAGGGTAATATCGAATTTGGCAATGAGAAAAGCTATGACAAAGCATTAAAAATGTTTATTAGTCGGGCCGAAGCTTATTACAAATCAGATATTTTATTCGAACACGAAGAAATATTTTTAAGAGACAGTCTAAGCCTTACAATTCCAAGATTTGTGAAACAGGTATACGACAAATCTTATAAAAATACTGCAGCCTTATTAGAATATATTGTTCAGTTTGGTATCTCCGGAGAACTAAACATGTGGTTGCTTCATGAAGGGAAAATTCTTGATTTCAGGTATCTCGAACCATCCAGCGACAAAGTTGCAGTTCAACAATACATCAAGGGGAAAAATCTTATCGACGAAAAAGGCAAAGAAGATGAAGCGATTTTGGCACTAAACAAAGCCATAGAAAAATACAACCGTCATGCGCAAGCATACGAGCGACGAGCACGCGTAAACTTCATCCTGAAGAAATATCATGACGCTTTCAGGGACTACAAAAAAAGCCTCGGGCTAGACCCCAACAATCCATATGCTTATTACGGGAGAGCAAATGTTTATATCCACCAGGAAAAATATGAAGAAGCCCTCGAAGACCTGCAATTGACTATTAAAAAATCAGTTGCACTCCAGGAAATACACTGGAAAGCAAGAAAGCTAAAAGGCAAAATTCACCTTAAAAAAGAAGAATATGCCCAGGCAGAGTTCGAATTAAAGCTGTTTACAAAAAGAAAATTCAATCCTGAAAGCAGCCTGTTAATGCACAAAAGAGAAGCATTCTTTGATTATGGCCGTATACTTATAAACCTTGAAAAATATAGTGAAGCCATAGAGGCATTTGAACAATCACTGGATATCGAAGAAGGCTATGATAAAATCAAGAATGCGGAAAAACTCAGATATCGTGGCTTGGCCAAACAACATGCTGGTCAAAATGGCTTCATAAAAGATATTAAAGAAGCAGCCAATATGGGCGACAAAGAAGCCGCAAAAATTCTTGAGGCATTCGTGTAAATAATAACTTTTGAGTCTCTTCTACACAATAATTCCACGACTTTTATTGTAATAGCCTATATTCTTAGTAGGAATGAATAGAATTATTACTTTTCTTTTGATGCTTTTACCTTGCATCCTCAGCAGTCAACTTTCTGTTGAGCCAAATGACATCGATAAAAAATCCCGAAAAAAGTTTGAAAAAGCACTCCAATGTCTAAAAAAGAAAGAATACGATAAAGGTCTAAAACAGTTAGATGACCTGGTCACTAAATATCCAGGATTTCTTGTAGCTCACAAGCATCTCGCCAGGAATTATATGCGACTAAATCAAAAGGCAAAAGCATGGCAGCACCTAAAGACCATAGACAGAATATCATCAGAAATTGATATTCCGTTCAAAATGACCCTTGCAGATATGTATGAGGAAAAAGGCATGCTGGATTCTGCACTTTATCATGTGACCTTACTCAAAGAAATCGATGGTCTGAATGCAGAACAAAAAAAACAAATCGAATTTCGTTTCAAGGAATTGGAATTCAGGCTTGAAGCCTATGCTTCACCCCTGGATATAGATATTGAAAAATTGGGTGCAGCAATAAACTCCAGAGACAATGAATATCACCCCGGCATGGATGCAGAGAATTCAGCATTGGTCTTTGTCAGGCGATCAGCCTTGTCAGGAACAGGCAGGAATGGAGATGAGGACTTGTTTACTTCCTCAGTATATACTGATAGTTTTTCATTGAGTCAGCCAATCAGCAAAATTAATACACCTTTCAATGAAGGCGCCCAATGTATTTCAGAAG
>JABDOZ010000152.1 GCA_013043005.1 Flavobacteriaceae bacterium
CGATGATTTCTGGAGTTCATGAAGGCTGTAATTTGGTTTAACCCTGAGATGAAGCACATTTACTTTAAGGACGAGAGTGCGAAGCACGTAGTAATTAAAGTTCGCCTTTGGCGAATGTGCTTCATCGGTCTCGGCTATGAGTAGTTGCGTGGGTTAGCACTTAACTTTGCAAGTACACACCGAACTGAAAATCCGCGAGGATTTTCAGAAGTAGGCGAGAACAAGCAATTACTTATAGCCATTGTTGTGCTTTCGTTATTTTTTTAGTTTCTCAAAGAATTTCATCGCATCAATTGCAATTTTCAACTAATAAATCATTTAATTGTTCGGCATCAGCTTTGATGGATTTAAGAAGCTCTATTTCCCTTTCTGCTTGAATCATATTTAAAATCATAACATCTTTAAACTTAATAAATAATTCGTCATTTGGATTTTGTTGCCATTGGGTACTGGATAATAGTTCTTGTAATTCTGTATCAAATATGTTTTGATACTGTGGCACTTCTTGAAATCCGACATCAGCATATTTATCTAAATTAAAGATTCTGCCTACTAATTCATTGTAATTAATATCTATGATTTTTAAAGCATTTTCTTTTGTCGTATAATGACTTAATATTCTTTTTTTTAAGGTTTGATTGCGTAGTTTTTCTAGTTTCCCAGACGATGTGATGTCCACGATAGCTGCTTTGGTTGGAATAAATTTATAGTACCTAATTGTTGGTATAAAATCATTTAAAATAACGGCTTTGTCGTTTTGGATTTTTAATAGGTTTTTCAAGAGTCTTTTTGTGCTTTCCAAACGCATATCTACGCTAACCATTGAGCTATCGATATTTTTAATATCTACTTGTAAATCTTCGGCAACTTTGCAGTAATATGTTTTTTCTTGCTTTGCTGATTTTTGGTTTTCGTTCCAGTTATTAATCTGAAGCGCAATTAAGATTCCAACTACAACAAGGATAATTTCTCCAATTGCGTATTTAACATACTTTCCAGTTTTGTTTTCCATAAGCAAGTTCTGTCTAATTTTTCTAAAGAATTTTATCATTGGTTAGCGGTTGGTTATAATGAAGCACAACGTGTTCGTGTATGATTTCGGCCGGATTTTCAGCTGTAGCGCCTTGCGTTTGGCTGAGTCACGCTTATTCGAGCGTGGCGAAATCCGAAGGATTCATGAATTCCTTATTAAAACAATAGAAATGCATGAATAAAAATCCGATGGAAAAAAGGAGCGAGGCTGTGTCTCGCTATTTTTCCGAGAAATCATACTGTTTGTTTAAAGATAGAAATTATTATTGAAGCTAAGATGTTAGCATGAAGTATACACTTTGTTGTGCTTAGTTTTTATTTTCAAAATCGTCAACTTTTTTTAAGTGTCTTTTTCTTAGATTTTCAGCGTATTCAATAAAAGAGCCGTCAAAAAATTTTTTATTCGGACTTTTTAACAATGCACCAAAGCCAGGGGATAGTACCATGCCATCAACTAATGATTTTCTAGATTCCCAATTTTTTTTACTTAACATTTTGTTTTCGTTCTGTAAAAATAGATTCTCAACGTGCCTTATTTCCGCAGCAAATAAGTGAAAACCATAATTATGTTCTTCTTCCGTTAAGGCATCTGGATTCCCTCGGAAAGTTGAAATTATTCTTGATGATTCTTTTGAAGAACCTAAACTTAGAAGTATATGAATATCTAGGGCCGCAATCTCATGAAAAGTTGAGGCTTGTGTTGCTTTTGTATTACTCCTTATTTGTAATCCAACAAAAATCAATGAAGTAACAACAGCAAGGGCTGATATGATTTCAGCGATCAAAGCATATTCTTCAAGTATTTCTTTCATAATTATCTTCTTTAGTTCTATAATCAAAAGTTCAACTCATTAATTTGCTTATGGTAATTTTTCCCATTTTCTGAAATTAAGCACAACGGTTTCGTGTATGGTTTCGTTGCGTTGAGTACTAAGTTAACAAATCAACAGAAACCTATTGTTCAGCAGCGTGGATTTTCCGAAAGGAAAATCAGACGCAATGAACTATACACGTTGTTAGGTACTGTTTTATTTATATAAATTACCTTTAAGGTACTTTAGTCCAGAGTCACATATCACTGTAACTATTTTTTTTCCATGCCCAATAACTCGAGCTCTTTGAATTGCAGCCCAGACATTTGCACCTGAAGACGCTCCTCCAAAAATACCCTCTTTAGCAGCCAATTCTCGACACATATTGTAGGCATCTTCATCTTTTACCGCTATTATTTTGTCGGCCAAGTCTAATCTGCAAATGGAAGGGACAAAACCAATTCCCATTCCTTCGAGCTTGTGGCCACCACTCATATCGCCTCCAGAGAGAGCTCTTACATAGTAAGGTTCTGTGGCAATACATTTTATACTAGGTATTTCTTTTTTAAATATTTCTGAATTTCCAGAAAAACACCCACCTGTACCTACGCCGGCTATAAACTCATCAAATTGATTGTCAAGATCAGATAAAATTTCATAGGCCATGCCATGATATCCTTTACTGTTATCTACATTATTAAATTGATCTATCCAGAAAGTATTATCGTTTTCATTTAGCTCCCGTGTTCTTTGTTCCATGTTCTTAATAAGTTCAACCGTGATGCTACCATCCTTACTAGGGATAATTTCCACTTTTGCACCAAAAGCTCTCATCATTTTAATTTTTTCTTCCGAAAATGCGTCCGAAGATATTAAATGGGCTTTATAACCCTTGATGGAACAAATCATAGCAAGTGAGCTACCAGTACTTCCTCCGGTATATTCAATTACGGTTCCTCCCGGTTGAAGTTCTCCAAGATTTTCAGCTCCTTCAATCATTGAAAGTGCCATTCTATCTTTCATACTACCCGTTCGATTGGCACTTTCTAATTTTACAAATATTTCTGCGCTGTTAGGCTCTGCTATCCTTTCTAATTTTACTAATGGAGTTTTACTTATTGCTTTCAATTATTATTTGTAAATAGTACCTAACGTGTTCGTGCCCGCCTGCCACTAATATAAATATATGTGGCGGGCAGGTATGATTCCTGCCTGCCGGCAGGCAGGTAGGCCGGATTTTCAGCCGAAGCGCCTTGCGCTTTTCTGAGTCACGTCCTACGAAGCTTTAGCGAAGTAGGAGTGGCGAAATCCGAAGGATTCATGAATTCCTTATTAAAACAATAGAAATGCATGAATAAAAATCCGAGTGGAAAAAGGAACGAGGCTGTGCGACGTACTTTTTCCAAATAAATCATACGATTATATAAAGGTAATTATTTTAATTGAAATTCATCCGCCGGATGACACGAGCGCAGCGAACTGGCGAAGCAATTATACCTGCCTACCGCAGGCAGGCACGTTGTTGTGCTTTCGTTATTTTTGAATTCGATCAATTTCTGAGTCTAGACTTTTGGATAATTCATTCAGTCCATTAATCATGGTTTGTTCTTGCCACCCAATATAACCTTCTAGATAGGCATGTGTAGACCTTAAAATACTCATGTACTTAGTGCTTTTTGAAAGTGTTGAATAGTCCAAAGGAATCATTTTTCTTCTTCCACCTAAACCCTGAGGATTTAAATGGTCAAAATAGTTGATTAGTTCAGGCGCGACAACTTGAAAATAGAATAAATTAAATCTATCATCTAATTTTTCTAAAAACTCATTTCTATTCCCATATAGATTTGTCATGTAAAATTTGATATTGTCGTTTTTAATAAAAGTCATACCATGATTTACAATATTTTGATAAGCATTATCCTTAATTTGAGTGACTAATCTTGAATGTGCATATGAAAAATGATCCGCTAACGAGTCATTATAAGGCAAACCATTTTCAAAGCAATGAATTATAATCTCAATAGAATTCAAATATTTCTTGTTTCTTTCTAGGTGAAATTGGTTTCGCTTGTAATCTCCATCCGCCATTTCCTTTAACTCTTTTAACAATTGAAGTTGAATCTGAACATCTTTTCGATTTTCATTCCAATTATTAATAGAAAGAGCAATTAAAATTCCAAATACGACAAGAATAATTTCTCCAAAAGCATATTTTAAGTACTTTCCAGTTTTGTTTTTCTCCATTAGGTCGTATCGTATTTTTCTAAAGAATTTTATCATTGGCTAGTGGTTTCTGATAATGAAGCACAACGTGTTCGTGTATGATTTCGGCCGGATTTTCAGCTGAAGCGCCTTGCGTTCAGATGAGCCGTTCACGGCGAAAAATCCGAGGGAAAAAGGAGCGAGGCTGCGCGACGTTCTTTTTCCGAGTAAATCATACGATTAATTAAAGGTAGTTTTTTTATTTGAAATTCATCCGCCGGATGAATTATACACGTTGTTGGCATTAGTTTTCACTCTCTCCAGTTTTTATATTTCAAGTGTGCTGGTTGTTTATCTGAATCGGCAAGAGAATCTTCGATTCGTTCCGCCAGCCATTGAACCCATTCACCA
>JABDOZ010000154.1 GCA_013043005.1 Flavobacteriaceae bacterium
AAGGCAAAAAAATATTTCGAGGATACTGTACTAATTAACTATCTTTGATTAAATCAAAATAATAAAATTATGTGTGGAACTTGCGGTTGCGGAACAGGAGAAAATGGCGTATCCATTCAAAATCCTAAAGAGGTAAAAGCTCACGATCATCATCATCACCATCATCATCATGATAGACATACTCATAGTCATGACCACTCTCATGACCATCATCACCATGATCACGATCATTCACATGGTCATGACCATCAACATAAAACTGTGATTGAGCTGGAACAAGATATACTTCAACAAAATGAAGTGATGGCTGCAAGAAACAAAGGCTATTTTGAAGCGAAGAATATTTTCGCATTGAATTTGGTAAGCTCTCCAGGTTCTGGAAAAACATCCATTTTAGAGAAAACTTTATCCGATTTAAAAAATGAGATCCCTTTTTATGTAATTGAAGGTGACCAACAAACATTAAATGATGCCAACAGAATTGCTGCTTTGGATATTCCAGTAATGCAAATCAACACAGGAAAAGGATGCCATTTGGAAAGTGATATGGTTTATGATGCGGTCAAGCAGTTAAATATGAAAGATGATTCTATTTTAATGATAGAGAATGTTGGGAATTTGGTTTGCCCATCCATGTTCAATTTAGGGGAATCAAAACGAGTGGTTATAATCAGTACAACCGAAGGTGAGGATAAGCCCATCAAATATCCTGATATGTTCCATACATCAAATGTTTGCATCATAAACAAGATCGACTTATTGCCTTATGTCAATATCAATATTGATAAATTAAAAGAATATGCATTGCAAGTAAACCCTAATTTGCAATTCTTTGAAGTTTCAGCTACAACAGGACAAGGAATGGAAACTTGGTACAACTGGTTAAAAAAACAAAAATAATAATCAACTATGTGCTTATCTATACCAGGAAAATTAATTGAAATAACAGGCCAATTAGACGAAACCTTCCGAACAGGAAAAGTGTCATTTGATGGTGTAATAAAAGAAGTAAGTTTAACATTGGTTCCTGAAGCAAAAGTAAATGATTATGTTTTGGTACATGTTGGTGCAGCTATAAGCACAATAGATGAGGAAGAAGCTAAAAAAACCTTTGAACTACTGAAACAACTCAATGAACTCCACGATTTAGAAGAACCTGATACCGAATAGGTTAAATAATCAACCTTTTACAAAATAGTTTGGCCGAAGAAATAGAAAGAAAATTTTTGGTAAAAAATGATGATTTCAAATTGGAATCATTCAAAGAAACAGAAATAGTTCAAGGATTTATATCTACCGTTCCAGAGAGAACCGTAAGAATAAGAATTAAGGCTGATAAAGGGTTCATTACAATTAAAGGATTAGGAAATGAATCTGGCACTTCGCGGTTTGAATGGGAAAAAGAAATTTCGGTTAAAGACGCCAAAGAATTACTAAAACTTTGTGAACCAGGATTAATCAATAAAACACGTTATCATATAAAATCAGGCAACCATACATTTGAAGTAGATGAATTCCATGATGATAATACAGGATTGATTGTTGCAGAAATTGAACTATCATCGGAGGATGAAATTTTCAATAAACCAAAGTGGCTGGGTGAAGAAGTAACCGGAGATGAGAAATATTATAACTCGATGTTAATGAAAACTCCTTTCAAAAAATGGCATTAATTCAATTAAAGACTATGAAATAAAAAAGCTGAACAAATTGTTCAGCTTTTTTATTGTCGGGGTGGCAGGATTACTCGTTGCACTCGTGATCCTGAATATGGTGAGTTGCAAATTAAAGCTTGGCTTTAATTAAAAAAAGCCTGATGTTTTCTTAAGAAAGTAAACTTTCTACAAAAACTTCAAGCTTATTTTGTCGGGGTGGCAGGATTCGAACCTGCGACCTCCGCGTCCCAAACGCGGCGCGATAACCGGGCTACGCTACACCCCGAATTGGTCACCATTTTAGGTCTGCAAATATATAGTTTTTCTTTAATAACAAATAATATTTATCTTTAAATTCTTTTATGCATTTTCTATAGAATTATGAAACCAAAAGCAATAGTTTTCCTTTCAGTTCTTTTTTTAAATCTACTATCCTGCGCTCAAGATAAAAACCCTAAAAACAAAGAACATTTCCATGAAGTTGTAGTCTCAGATCTCAATATACCTTGGGGTTTTATTTTTTTGCCCGATGACTCCATGTTAATTACTGAAAAATCCGGAGAGCTTATCCATTATAAAGAAGGTAAAAAAACAATGGTAAATGGCTTACCTGAAGTGACTGTATTAGGTCAAGGGGGACTAATGGATATTGAATTACATCCAAATTATAGAGACAATGGATGGATTTATCTTTCCTTTGCTTCATCAGAAGATGACAATGAGGATACAGCCAATACTACTATTATGAGAGCTAAACTTGAGGGTAATGTTCTTACTGAAAAACAAGTCATTTATAAGGCTACTCCTGATTCTGGTAGAGGACAGCATTTTGGATCTAGAATTGAATTTGACAATAATGGATACTTGTTTTTTAGTGTTGGAGATAGAGGGGACAGAGATGTTAATCCTCAAGATATTTCTTTAGATTGTGGTAAAGTATATCGTTTAAAAGATGATGGATCCATTCCTGAAGACAATCCATTTATCAATAAACCTGAGGCAAAAAAAGCTATTTATTGCTATGGTAACAGAAATATTCAAGGCATGATAAAACACCCGGAAACAGGAGAAATCTGGACTCATGAACACGGACCAAAAGGTGGTGATGAGATCAACATTATTAAATCGGGAAAAAATTATGGGTGGCCATTAATTAGTTATGGTATAAATTATACTGGTACAAAATTTACAGAACATACAAGTCTACCGGGAATGGAACAACCTTTATATTACTGGGTCCCATCCATAGCACCAAGTGGAATGGAGTTTATATCAAGTGATATTTATCCAGGATGGAAAGGAAATCTTTTAGTTGGATCTTTAAAGTTTCAATATTTAAATAGATGTGTTATTGAGAATAATAAAGTTGTGAAACAGGAACAATTAATTAGTGGTTTAGGTCGCGTGAGATCAGTAAAACAAGGTCCAGACGGATATATTTATGCGGGCGTTGAAAATGTTGGAATAGTTAAAATTATTCCCAAGAAATAGTAGTAAATTTGTATAAATTATAAATTTAATTTAATGCTAATACTAGGTATTGGAGGCGGAACAGGATGTGGTAAAACAACAGTCGTCAATCAAATCCTTGAAGAGCTTCCTGAAGGAGAAGTTGGGGTGATTTCTCAAGACTCCTATTACAAAGACACGTCTCATTTATCATTTGATGAACGTGTGAAAATTAATTTTGATCATCCCAGATCAATCGATTTTCAGTTACTAGAAGATCATTTAAAGGAATTAAAAAAAGGAAGTATAATAGAGCAACCTATATATTCTTTTGTCAAGCACAACAGGACTGGAGACACTATTTTAACACATCCTAGAAAAGTTATGATCGTAGAAGGGATTCTAATTCTTACAAATCCTGAATTACGAAACATGTTCGATATAAAAATCTTTGTACATGCTGATAGCGATGAAAGACTTATTCGAAGATTAAAAAGAGATATTGCCGAAAGAGGACGAAGTATTGAAGAAATATTAGAACGATACCAAACAACTCTGAAACCAATGCATCATCAATTTATTGAACCAATGAAGGAATATGCTGATATAATTATACCCAATAACAAATACAATACTGTGGCCATAGATATAGTTAAAACTATTATAAACGAAAGGTTGTAAAATGGCTAAAGCGAAAAAACACGTATTATCCATCTTTAAAAATATATTTATTGTAATTTTTGTTGTCTTTGCCGTTTGGATGCTATTTTTTGACACCAATTCCCTCCTTACTCACCTGGAACTAAATAATGAAATTGATGATCTGGAAAATGAAAAAGACTACTATCAAAGAGAAATTAAAAAAGATAAAAAAGAAATTAAAAAGCTAAGCGATAGTGACGGGTTAGAAAAATTTG
>JABDOZ010000155.1 GCA_013043005.1 Flavobacteriaceae bacterium
AAAGATCAATACAACATTGGTGATTTTGTCAATGTAAAAACTACTGATTGCACAAGTGCAACACTTATAGGTGAGGCAGTTGGCTATTCAGAAAACAATTAATTAAATGGAATCAGTTCAGGCAATAAAACAACGATTTGGAATAATAGGTAATGATGCTGCTTTAAACAGGGCCATTGAAAAGGCTATTCAGGTTGCACCAACAGATATTTCTATTTTGGTAACGGGAGAAAGTGGTGTTGGTAAGGAATCTATTCCTAAAATAATTCATTCCCTTTCGCACCGAAAACATGGGAAATATATTGCCGTAAACTGTGGGGCAATTCCAGAGGGCACAATTGACAGTGAATTATTTGGGCATGAAAAAGGAGCTTTTACAGGTGCAACACAAACTCGTTCCGGTTATTTTGAAGTAGCTGATGGTGGGACTATTTTTCTTGATGAAGTTGGCGAATTGCCATTAACTACCCAAGTTAGATTATTGCGTATTTTGGAAAATGGTGAATTTCTAAAAGTAGGCTCCAGTAAGGTTCAAAAAACGAATGTACGTATTGTGGCAGCAACTAATATCAATTTATTTGAAGCCATTCAAAAAGGGAAATTCAGGGAAGATCTGTATTACAGATTAAGTACTGTTGATATCCATTTACCTCCATTACGTGACAGGAAAGAAGACATCCATTTATTATTCCGAAAATTCGCAAGTGACTTTGCTTTAAAATATAAAATGCCTACGGTAAAATTGACTGAAGATGCCATAAATTTAATTCTGAATTACAGATGGAGTGGAAACATTAGGCAACTTCGTAATGTTGCAGAACAAGTTTCTGTTTTGGAGCAAATTAGAACCATAAACTCAAATACTTTAAAGCATTATTTACCAGATTCTGATCATAATTTACCTGCTGTGGTCAACCATACAAAATCTGATTCTGATTTTAGTAGTGAACGAGAAATACTGTACAAGGTTCTATTCGATATGAAGGGTGATCTTAACGATCTAAAAAAACTGACCATGGAACTCATGAAAAGCGGTGATGTAAAGGATGTGCAAAAGGAAAACGAAGGTTTGATACAAAAAATTTATGGAGAAGATAACTATAAAGAGCGGGAATCCGGAAATAATGTAGAAGTACTGTCTATACCTCAACCTGACAATACAGATTCTCAAATAATGGACCAACCACCTGTACAAGATAAATACCAATTTGCTGAAGAAGTAGTAGAAGAAGAAACCCTATCTTTACATGACAAGGAGCTGGAACTGATTAAAAAATCACTGGAACGCCATAAAGGAAAACGTAAGTTAGCAGCCGCAGAGCTAGGAATTAGTGAGCGTACACTTTATCGAAAAATAAAACAATACGATCTATAATAATGAAAGCCGTAGAAATATTTATGATAAGAAAGTCTTTTTCAAGAAATAGCTCGGAAGCTATAAGACAAGAGGCAGAAGAATTAGTTAACGAAAAACATTATCAAGGCTATCGTGTAATTAATGTAGATTTTGATGTTGCAGATAATGCTGGGTATATTTATGCGTTTATAACCATGAAAAGGCCAAACACTTATTAAATGAGAATAGTAAAGTTTATAGGAATTATATTTATTTCAGCAATTTTAATTGGTTGTGGAGCCTATTCCTTTACAGGAATTTCATTACCTCCTGAAACAAAAACATTTCAAGTTAATTATTTTGAAAATTTTGCAGGAAGTAATCCAGGATCAACCGTAGAACCGGGACTAGAGAGAGATTTTAAAATTGCTTTAGAGGAACTAATTCTTAACCAGACCAGCCTGGACCTTGTGAAATCAAATGGTGATCTGGTATATGAGGGTGAAATTACTGAATTCAGGATCTCACCAATGACATCAACAGCAAACAATACAGCGGCTCAAAACCGATTGACCATTGGTGTTTTTGTAAGGTATTATAATAAGCTCGATGAAGAAACAAATTTTGAACAACGATTCTCTTTCTATTATGATTATCCGGGTAGTGCGCAATTGGTAGGAAGTCAAAAAGACACTGCTATTGAGGAAATCTTTGAACGCATTACTCAGGATATCGTTAATAAATCGTTAGCTAATTGGTAATAAAGGCTGATGATTGCCATACAATGTTTAAGAGAAGAAATATGTAATCTGAAAAAAGAATCAGAATAAATTATAATTAAATTTGGCTTAGCCAATGAATACAACAGACTTTACATCCATATTACAAAACCCGCAAACTTTGACAGAGAGTCAAACGCAGGAGATAAAGTCTGTCATAGAGGAATTTCCATATTTTCAATCGGCAAGAGCCATCTATTTAAAAGGACTTAAAAATAGTGACAGTTTTAAATACAATCAGGAATTAAAAACAACTGCGGCCTACACAACAAACAGAAGTATTTTGTTTGATTATATAACTTCTGATGAGTTTTTACAAAATCAAATATCTGAACAGATCAAATATAACCTCGAGCATTTAAAGGAAATTGAGGTCAATGACGTTGAAGATATTACCGTTAATAAAAGTGTGACCCTGGATGATGCTTTGAGACAGCAAATTCAGGATACTAAAAATGTGTTAGATCCTGCTTTATTTCAACCTGTTGTAGAAGTTTCTAAAGTAGCTGGTTTTGGAGATGATATTACCAAAGAAGATACTGATATTCTTGAGGTAGATTCTGATAACATTGAAATTCTACCTGAAGAAAAATTGCAATTAGGTAAACCTTTGAAGTTTGATAAGAATGAGACTCATTCCTTTAATGAGTGGCTAAAAATAACTTCCTTCAAACCAATTGTAAGAAATGAATCTGAAATTGAAGAAGAGGAAGTTCCATTTGATGTTAACAAACCAAAGATCTTGTCAAAATCTAAAAAATTCCAATTGATTGATAAGTTCATCAGTAAAAAAACTAAGATCGTCCCAACTGATGAGATCAAACCTCGCGTTGATATTTCAAAGGATAGAATGATACAGCCTGAGTCATTAATGACAGAGACTTTAGCCAGGATTTATGTTGAGCAAAAAAACTATAAAAAAGCGATTCAATCTATAAGATTTTAAGTTTGAAATATCCAGAAAAAAGTGGTTTCTTTGCAGACCAAATAAAGG
>JABDOZ010000157.1 GCA_013043005.1 Flavobacteriaceae bacterium
CCACTATTTCGCGGTCCGGGAATTACATAAGTTTCAAGACGTTCTCCGTTATCATTATTAACGATTTGAACTTTTTCACCTTGAATAATGTTTGCCGCATCCATTAAATCTTCATCAATAGTTATACTACCAATATAATTTAGATCGGCTCCAGTACATTTTACACGGTGAATTTTAGATTTTACAACTTGAATTTGCATTTGGCAAAGATAATTAATTTAATGCGATATTGTCTATTAGTCTGACTTCGTCAGCGTAAACCGCAATAAACGCACGATATTTCTTTTTATTCGATTTTCTTTTTACTTCTCTGAGGGTCTTAACATCGGCTATTTTAAAATATTCTAATTTTAAAAATTTATGACCATTAAACTGTTTTTTCACCCATTCTGTTACTTTATTAGCACTTTTTGTGCCAAACTTTTTTTTGGCAGATAGTAGAGTTTTATATATAAAAGGAGCTGCCAACATATGATCAGGACTTAATCTCATATTTCTTGAACTCATCGCTAAACCACTTGGCTCTCTGTGAATTTTACAGCCAACTATATTGACTGGAATATGAAATTTATCAACTAATTTTCTTATTATTTGTAACTGTTGAAAATCCTTTTCTCCAAAATAGGCGTTGTCAGGTTGCACAATTTCCAATAATTGTTTCACAATTGTACCAACACCATCGAAGTGACCTTCTCTAAATTCACCTTCCATTTCATTTTCCAAACCATCGAAATCAAATTTAATCGCATTTACATTTTTGTCATAGACATCTTCAACGCTTGGGGCAAATACATAAATATTATTGCTTGCATCACTCAATAAATCAATATCTTTTTGAAGTGTTCTAGGATATTTTGTCAGATCACTTTTATTATTGAACTGTGTAGGATTTACGAAAATACTGATAAACACTACGTCATTGTTAGCTAAACCATTTTCTACTAAAGATAAATGTCCTTCATGTAGTGCTCCCATCGTAGGTACAAGGCCAATGGTTTTGTTTGCCGCTTTTAAAGCTTTTATTTCCTTTGCAACTGCGTTCTTGCGTTTGAATACTTTCACTTTAGTAAAAATTTAACAGGGTGCAAACTTAAATATAAAAGACTAATCTGCATAAAATTTTGTAATTTTGCATGTTTTTTATTTTGAATTCTCAAAAGAATCTAGTTTATGAAAGATAAGAGGATATTGTATGTATCATCCGAAGTAGTGCCCTATTTACCAGAAACTGAAATCTCTTCAATGTCTTTTGAGGCACCGAGAATGGTCAATCAAAATGGAGGACAGATAAGAATTTTTATGCCAAGGTATGGCAATATTAATGAAAGAAGACATCAATTACATGAAGTAATTCGTTTGTCAGGAATAAATTTGGTTATAAATGACCTGGACATGCCACTTATTATTAAAGTCGCTTCAATACCTAAAGAAAGAATACAAGTATATTTTATTGACAATGAGGAGTACTTCAAACGTAAGGCAACCTTAACAGATGAAAATGGGGAATTGTTTCCTGACAATGATGAAAGAGCAATATTTTTTGCAAAAGGAGTTATAGAAACAGTAAAGAAATTAAATTGGTCTCCAGATATTATTCATGTACATGGTTGGTTGGCCTCATTATTGCCTTTATACCTTAAAGAGTATTATAAAGGAGAACCACTTTTTTCTGAAAGTAAAATTGTTACCAGCATATACAATCAAGGCTTTGAAGGTTCGTTAAATAACCAAATGGTCGATAAAATAAAATTTGATAACATTGACGATGATCTAATAAAAGTCTTTAAAAATCCAACCTATATAAATATAATGAAAGCGGCAATTGATCATTCTGATGCTTTGATTGTGGGATCTGAAGAGATACCACAAGAACTTTCAGAATATTTAAAATCTTGTGAAAAACCTGTTTTAAATTTCCAGAGCAAAGAAGAGTTTGCTGAAAATTATAAAGATTTTTACAATACAAAATTAATAAGCTAATATTTGTTGATGAAAAAGAAGATTTTAAACAGTATTAAAGCTGCTATCGTTGTATTGGCTTTAATTTTTTCCTTCATTGCATGTGATAAAGATTTTGCATCAATAGGTGTAGACGTTATTGGAGTAGATAATTTCGAGACCGATATGATGGCATATCCTGTCATTACATTCAATAATAGAGTGAAGCCGGTACAAACTAATAATTTAAACTCAAATTTATTAGGTATCTATAATGATAATCTTTTTGGTACAACAGCTGCAAATCTAGTAACCCAAATGAGTTTGTCTTCTGCTAGTTTAAATAGAGGATATGGGGTAAATATTAAATTAGATTCTGTAGTATTAGCCATACCTTATTTTAGTACGATTGATCCAGATGAGCCAACGAATGAAGCAGGAGGTAATAATTACGTGCTTGACTCCATTTATGGAAACCGTGGTGCAGCAATGAAATTATCTATTTTCCAGAACAATTATTTTCTTCGAGACTTTGATCCTGATTCCAACTTTGAAGATAACCAAAAATATTATTCTAATGGTGAAACATCAGAAGGTGTAATGATTGCAGAATCTGAATTAGAATCTGAATTAATTTACAGTGACACTTTAAATATTGATAACAAAGAGATTGTTTTAACAACCAATAATTTTGAAGATCCAACAGAAGAAGAAGAAGTTACTTCAAGACTAAAACCCTCTTTACGCATACAATTGGATACCCTCTATTGGAGAGAAGTAATTATTGATAAAATTGGGGAACTTGAATTAAGCAATGCAAATAATTTTAAAGAATACTTTAGAGGGCTTTTTTTTAAAGTTGAAAATCTGACAGCAGACAGTTCAATGTTTTTACTAGACATAACATCTACAACCTCTAATCTCACAATCTACTTCAAAAGTGTAAATGAGTTTGATGATCAGGACGAGGATGGAATTCCAGATACTGTAGATGTGGACATTAATAATGATGGAACTAATGATAATGGTACAGATTCGGACTCAGATGGGATTAATGATAGTTCAGATGTTGATCAAACTGGCGGAGTTGACTCAAATTCTGATGGTATTGATGACGAAGCATTGAATGTTAATGAGAACACCATTGTTATGAACTTTAATGGCAATAGGGTAAATATATTTGATAATACTGGTCTAAATGCTTCAATACTAAGTGAAATTGATAATGCAAATAATGTGGTAGGTGATGAGAAATTATATCTAAAAGGAGGAGAAGGCTCTATGGCCGTTATTGATTTATTCGGTGGCGTCAATTCTCCAGAATATTTAGAATTTATGTCACATCAAGATGAGTGGATTATCAATGAAGCTAATTTAATTTTTTATGAAGATGAAATAGTGACTGATGAAGACCATAAAAATGATCGACTGTTTTTATATGATTTAGAGAATAATACCCCAGTCATAGACTTTTTTAAGGACACTCCTTCTACTA
Source organism: Flavobacteriaceae bacterium (assembly GCA_013043005.1). Lineage (GTDB taxonomy): Bacteria > Bacteroidota > Bacteroidia > Flavobacteriales > Flavobacteriaceae > Site-B1. The sequence continues at coordinate 3,434 of JABDOZ010000157.1, forward strand.
CAGACCCTTTTAATTCTGTAATTAACCATTTAGGTAAAAGATATACAGACTCAGAAGGAAATAAAAAGTTTAAAATTAGAATTACTGAACATATTAGCAATATTCTTCTTAATGATTCTACGAATACCAAATTGGGATTGACCTTATCTTCTAACGTTAATTTTTTTGATAGTTCCGATTTAATTGGTGAAAACGAATCAGAGATTGTCAAAGAAATACCTAGTGGAACTGTCCTTTCACCGAAAGGAACTGTATTACATGGAAATAATTCCGCACTTACAAATAAAAGGATTAAGTTAGAGGTCTATTATACAGAACCAAATTACTAAATTATGTGTGGAATAGTAGGATATATTGGAAATAGAGAAGCCTACCCAATAATACTAGAAGGATTAAAAAGGCTTGAATATAGAGGATACGATAGTGCAGGGATTGCTTTGTTTGATGGTGGCAATATACAGTTATCTAAAACAAAAGGAAAAGTTGCAGATTTACAAAATAAAATAGAACAAGAAATATCGACTAAAGGAAGTGTAGGTATTGGTCATACTCGATGGGCAACCCATGGAATTCCTAACGATATTAATTCACATCCTCACTATTCCAATTCAGGTGATTTAGTTATTATTCATAACGGTATTATTGAGAATTATGATGCTTTAAAACAAGAACTTCAAACAAGAGGATATAGATTTACTTCGGATACAGATACTGAAGTCTTAATTAATCTAATCGAAGATGTAAAGATAAACGAAAATGTAAAACTGGGACAGGCTGTTCAAATAGCTTTAAATCAGGTTATTGGAGCATATGCGATCGCAGTGTTTGATTTGCACAAACCGGATGAAATAATTGTAGCTAGGTTGGGAAGTCCATTAGCTATAGGTGTAGGAGAAGAC
>JABDOZ010000158.1 GCA_013043005.1 Flavobacteriaceae bacterium
TCTAATTTTAATTGGTATTGGAATTGGCATCTTTATAGCTTCAATTCTTAATGCTGGATTAGGAGTGGATGAAGATGTCGCTTATCCAGGAACCATTACCTTAATGGCAGGATTAGGATTATTCACTGGATTTAAAATGACACAAAATTTGGATAAAGAATAATCTGTCAATCAATTAAATCTTTAAAAACCACTTCATAATTGAGGTGGTTTTTTTATTTATACGTAACTTGAAAATCTGCTACACAAAACAAGATATACGAGTATTTAATTTGATAAATAACACATTATGAATACAAATTTAGCTGTCCTAATTGACGGCGATAATATTCCATCGGCTTATATAAAGGAAATGATGGAAGAAATTACTAAATATGGCAATCCTACCATAAAACGGATCTATGGTGACTGGACGAAGCCTCATTTATCAAAATGGAAAAATCTGTTACTTGAAAATGCTATAACTCCTATTCAGCAATATGGCTATACAACCGGGAAAAATGCCACAGATTCTGCTATGATCATTGACGCTATGGACATTCTGTATTCCGGAAAAGTAAGTGGTTTTTGCTTGGTTTCAAGTGACTCTGATTTTACAAAACTAGCTACACGATTACGTGAAGCAGGCATGCAGGTAATAGGTATTGGCGAAAAGAAAACACCAAACCCATTTATTGTAGCTTGTGATCGGTTTATTTACATAGAGATCTTAAAATCACAAACTCAAAAATCTGAAAAAGGAACTCAGAAAGATACAGTTAAGGACTCTGTGGATAAAATTACTACAAAGGATATTCAATTAATTGCAACTACAATTTCGGATTCATCAGATGAAGATGGCTGGGCTTTTCTGGGAGATGTGGGCAGTTTGATACAGAAAAAACGTCCAAATTTTGATTCCAGAAATTACGGATTCCAGAAACTAACACCAATGATCAAAGCAATTGGTGAATTTGATATTGAACAACGAGAAAATCCTAAAAGCAAGCACAAACTCATCTTTGTAAAAAACAAGGAAAAACGGAGATATAACAGGAAAAAATAGCGACTCACTGCTACACTACTATAACTTTAAACCACTTCAATTCGAAGTGGTTCTTTTTACTCTACAGGAAAATCAAAATGTTGATTTCTAAATGGTTCACCTCTTAGTGTGAAATGCCACCATTCCCATGGATAAGGCCTGAATCCATGTTTGGTCATAATATTCTGTAATAAGAGCCTGTTCGCTTTTTGCTGGGTGGTCAGCCTCATGAAGTGAATCCAGGACTGTGGCCCAAAATAATCATATGGTGTTCCCATGTCCAATTCTTCTCCCGTACGCCTGTCAATTAAAGTGACATCTAGAGTGCTGCCACTGCTATGTCTGGATTTTGAAGCAATATATTGATCTTTAAACAGATTCTTCTTATCAACTTCCGGATAATATTCGTGCTTCATAATGGTATCACTCAAATCCTTAGCCCAGGCTATAAAATGATTAACAGCGCGTTGCGGTCTGTAGGCATCGTAGATCTTCAATGACAGATCAAACGTTTCCAATTCTTCCTGAGCCTTTTTTAATGCCCTTGTTGCCTGAGCACTTAAAATAATGACATTCTTATTATAACCGGTAATGGGTTTACCAATAAAGTTTTTACCTGAATAATATCTCAACTCTGTTTGAATACTTGGGATCTGTTGCTTTACATAAACAAAACCATCTGGCAATTGAGAAAATAGGAATTGACTCACCAAAAATAACCCTAAAAGTATCTTAAGTTTCATAAACATTAGTACCATGCTAATGTAGAAAAATATTCTAATTAGTATTTATTAATTTTTATATAGCCTTTTGTTAATTCAAAATAGGTTCTCAAATTCAAAAAAAGTAAATTAGTAAAGTAAATAATAAAAATGAAAATTACTGCCTTAAGTTCGTATTGTGTAGATATATTTCCAGAACTTGACAAGGTTTATGTGGGCGGTAATTCACTGAATTTTGTCAGCCAATGTAAACTTTCTGGCACAACCAATGTGTCTTCTATGGGTGCTGTTGGTAACGATCAGTTTGGAAGTCTTATTGAGAAATACCTTGACAGGTTAGAAATTGATCGTTCTCATTTATACAGAATGGATTTTCCCACAGCTTCTAATACAATCTATATATCAAAACAAGGAGATCGATATTTTAAAGCGCACAGTTGGAATGGTGGCGCATTTGATAAGTTCCGTTTATCAAATAAAGACTGGGACTATTTAAAAACCAGAGATATAATTGCGATACCCGCAGGTGATCCGAATTTGAAGGATATGTTAAGGAAAAGGAATGCTAACCAACTTGTAGTGGTTGATTTCTTAGATTATCATTCATTGGACTTTATTAATAATTTAATTGATCGAATTGACATAACATTTCTTAGTGCCAGTGAAAAAATGCTAAATGGTTTAGAGAACCTTGCTAGCAAATCCCGGAAATTAATCGTAGCAACTATGGGTGCCAATGGTAGTGTAGCATATTATAAGTTCAAAAAATATTTTCAAAATGCTGTAAAAGTTGATAATATAGTTGACACAACTGGTTGTGGGGATGCATTTCAAGCAGCTTTTGTTATAGAATGGTATAAATCACAGAATATTGACTTAGCATTACAAGCAGGTTCTATAGCAGCTAGTAACGTGTTAAAATTTGTTGGAGGTGTCAATAGCTAATAATGCTATGCACATTTATATGTTGCTTAATCTAAGAATTGTAAAGATTGAAAATTAAGTTATTTAATAATATGAAAATAATATCCGTACGGGAGAATCCTGAATTCAAAAATAGGGCTATAAAATATTTTCAGAAGAGCTGGAATGGCATATCACCAAAAATTTACGAAGATTCCATAAGCCATTCTATAAATTCAAAAAATCCATTGCCACAATGGTATTTATTATTAAAAGATGAAACCATAATAGGCTGTGCCGGCCTCATAACTAATGATTTCATTAGTAGAGGTGATCTATACCCATGGGTTTGTGCAATTTTTATTGAAGAAAAGCATAGAGGTAACACATATAGCTCAATACTAATACATAAGGCAAAAATTGATGCAAAGGAATTTGGGTTTAATAATTTGTATTTATGCACGGAGCACATAGGTTTCTATGAGAAATTTGGGTTCAGATACATTGGACAAGGATACCACCCTTGGGATGAAGAATCCAGAATATATGAATTAGACCTTTAACTATCTACAGTACTGGAAATAATTTATTAGATCTTTCTAAAACTTAAAAAAAGAACACCAAGCAACACTATTATATTTACATTGTTTTTTTTGTATTTTTAAACTATGCAGATCATTTCTACCAATTTATCAAATCCAACCACAATAACATGGAGGAGAAAACAAGTTGAAACAGGCATTTATAAAACACCAACACAAGAACCTATTTATTTAGGAAAAGAGGATGTAAAAGGCGATGTTGTTTCAGACAGACGAGTTCATGGTGGTGAGCATAAAGCTTGTTATATTTTTTCTTTAGAGCAATATCCATTTTGGCAAGATCTATACCCGGATTTAAATTGGGAATATGGAATGCTTGGAGAAAACCTCACTGTTTCCAATTTTAACGAAAAACACATTAATGTAGGTGATATTTATAAGGTTGGTGGTGCTTTAGTGCAAATTACGCAACCAAGAGAACCATGCTTTAAGTTTGGAGTTAAATTCGGGACTCAAAAAGTTTTAAAACAGTTTATCGATCATGGTTTTTCAGGAACTTATCTGCGCATTCTAGAGGAAGGCAATGTAAAAAAAGGAGATGAGTTTGTAATTGTTGAGCAAGCTCAAAATAGCTTAACTGTGTACCAATTCTTTAATTTGCTATTTGCCAAAACAAAAGACCAGGATTTGCTTCAATTGGCTATCAATAACGAAGCCTTACCACAACGCAAACGAGATAAACTAAAAGCTTATATAAAGTAATGCTGTTTGATTCACCCATTGACCTTAACTTACCAGATTCCAGTATAGTCTATTATCAGGATTTCTTCAGTTTAGAGGAGTCCAATCAATATTTTAAATCACTTTTGAATTCGGTTGAATGGCAACAGGATAATATCACAGTATTTGGAAAAACTTATAACCAGCCACGTTTAACGGCCTTGTATGCCAATAATAAGGAACCATACTCTTACTCAAACATAACTATGAATCCGCATATATTAAATGACGAATTACTTGCAATAAAGAACAAAGTAGAATCGGTCATTAATGTGAAATTTACAACCTGCTTACTAAATTTATATCGTGATGGACAAGATAGCAATGGCTGGCATGCTGACAATGAAAAGGAGCTCGGAATCAATCCAACTATAGCTTCTGTAAGTTTTGGAGCAGAACGTTTGTTCAAACTTAAGAACAAAAATGATAAATCTTTAAAAAAAGACTTGATATTACAACATGGTAGCTTACTCATTATGAGTGGTGAAACGCAACACAATTGGCTTCACCAAATACCAAAAACAAAAAAAGAAGTTGGAAAACGGATCAATCTCACTTTTAGGTTTATACCAAAAAAAAACTGAGGTCCCTCAACCTCAGTTCTTTCTATTTGCTATGCTTTTGTTGGTGAGATTTAGGGTCTAAATATCAACAGACATTGGCAAATATTAATTAATTAATCCATTGAACTAAAAACT